>NZ_QGSZ01000379.1 GCF_003857055.1 Micromonospora inaquosa
CCTCTGCGCCTCGTACGGGCAGCGGCGGCGAACAGCCCGTACCCGGCCGGCGGCACCCTCAGCACGTCCAGCGCGTAGAGCACCAGCACCGCCAGGATTCCGCTGATCGCCAGGTTGCTCGCGGCCGCGAGCACTGTGACCCGCCACAGGATCTGGTGCCCACGCAGCCAGCGCAACCCCTCGACGATCTCGCTCCGCACCGAGCCGCGCGGGCTTTCCCCGCTGATTCGCGCAGCCGGGGCGAGGGCCAGCACGAGCAGGGCGGCCGCCGCGAAGGTGACGGCGTCGAGGGCGAACGGAAGGGCCGGGGCGGCGGCGAACAGGACCCCGGCGGCGGGCGCCCCGAGAAAACCACCGGCCACCGCGGACCCCGCCTGGAGCCGGCCGTTCGCCCGGGGCAGCGCGTCCGGCGGCACCAACGCCGGAAGCAGCGCGAACGAGGCGGAGTCGAACAGGGTGCCCAACGTGGCGAGCAGAAACGCCGCCGCCAGCAACACCAGGACGCTGACCCGGTCGAGCGCGACCATCACCGCCAGTGCCGCCACCACGACCGCGCGTACCCCGTCGACCACTGCCATCGTCCGACGGCGGTCCCAGCGGTCCGCGTACACGCCACCGAGCAGGCCGAAGAGCAGCGGCGGCAGCTGCCCGGCCACGGTGACCGCCGCGATGATCCGCGGGTCGCGGGTCACGGTCGCGGCCAGCAGGGCCAGTGCCGGCGTACGCAGCGCGTCCCCGAACCGCGACGAGACGGCGGCCGACCACAGCAGCCGGAAGTCCCGGCCCAGAGCGGAGGAAGTCATGGCGGCGACCGTGCCGGTTCGACCGGGTCGAGGGTCAAGCCACCACAGTGCGGAACGACCGTCAGCCGCCGCTCCACCGCAGGCAGTTTGCGGTCTAGGCTTGCCCGGTGACGGTGGAGCAGCAGGCACGGGGTGCGGCAGGTGCGGGCCGGCGCAGGTCCCGCAAGGACGAGATCCTGGAGATCGCGGTAGGTCTTTTCGCGGCGCGTGGCTATCACGGCGTGTCGATGGACGACATCGGCGCGGCCGCCGGAGTGACCGGGCCGGCGTTGTACCACCACTTCGCGGGCAAGGAGGCCATGCTGGCCGCCGCGCTGATTCCGGTCAGCGAAGGGTTGCTGGCCGGTGGGCGGGAACGCGCCGCCGGGCGCTCCGACGACCCGCGCGGCGTACTGGAGTCGCTGATCGACTTCCACGTCGAGTTCGCGCTGGCCAACCCTGCGGTGATCGCGTTGCACCTGCACGAGCTGGACCGCCTCCCCGAGGAGCCGCGGCGGCGGATTCGTCGCCTGCAACGGCTCTACGTCGAGGAATGGGTGACAGTGCTCACCGCGCTGCACCCGGGCATGCCCGACGGTGAGGCGCGGGTGCTCGCGCACGCCGCGTTCGGCCTGATGAACTCGACGCCGTTCCTCGGTGGTGAGGTGGACCGGCGACGCCGCGCCGAGCTGCTGCGCGGCGCTACCCTGGCCGCGCTGCTCGCCTGAGCCGACTCGTCAAGAGCGTGCCGGTCATGATTCCCTGACATCGTCCCACCATCCGGACGCCGGGAGGAAACATGATCGAGTCACTGCTGGTCGCCAATCGGGGCGAGATCGCCCGCCGGATCATCCGGACCGCCAAGCGGCTCGGCATCCGCGCGATCGCTGTGCACTCCGAGGCCGACGCCGACCTGCCGTTTGTCGTGGAGGCGGACGAGGCGGTCCTGATCGGTCCACCGAACCCGGCGTTGAGCTACCGCAACACCGAGGCGATCCTCGCCGCCGCGAAGGCGACGGGTGCGCGGGCCATCCACCCCGGGTACGGCTTCCTGTCGGAGAACGCCGAGTTCGCTCGTACCGTCGAGGCGAGCGGCCTGGTCTGGGTCGGGCCCGACGCGGACGCGATCACCGCGATGGGTGACAAGATCAACGCCCGGAACCTGATGGCGGCGGCCGGCGTTCCGGTCGCGCCCGGCACCACCGACCCGGCCGCCGACCTGGACGCGGCGGTGACGGCCGCCGCCGAGATCGGCTACCCGGTGATGGTCAAGGCCGCCGCCGGCGGTGGCGGCATGGGCATGGGCGTGGCCGTCGACGAGGCCGCGCTGCGCACCGAGTACGACAAGGTGCGCGCATTCGCCGAGCGGATGTTCGGCGACGGTTCGGTGTTGATCGAGCGGTACTTTCCCCGGGTACGGCATGTCGAGGTGCAGATCCTCGGTCTGGCCGATGGCCGGGTGGTGGCGCTCGGCGAGCGGGAGTGCTCGGTGCAGCGGCGCAACCAGAAGCTGGTCGAGGAGTCCCCGTCGCCGGCGGTCTCGCCGGAGCTGCGATCCCGTCTCCTGGCGGCGGCGGTGCGGGCCGGCGAGGCGGTCGGCTATCGCAACGCGGGCACTGTGGAATGCCTGTTGGTCCCGCGTCAGCCGGGCTCCGAGGACGACGGCCCTGGCTCCGAAGACTTCTTCTTTCTGGAGATGAACACGCGGTTGCAGGTGGAGCACCCGGTGACGGAGTACGTCTACGGCATCGACCTGGTCGAGGAGCAGTTGCGGGTGGCCTCCGGGCTGGCGCCGACGTTCGACCCGGACGCGTTGACCCCGGGGGGCCACGCCATCGAGATGCGGATCAACGCCGAGGATCCGAAGCGCTTCCTGCCCGGCCCCGGTGTGATCAGGACGTGGGTGGAGCCGACCGGCGAGGGCGTCCGGGTGGACTCCGGCTACACCGAGGGCAACACGGTCACCCCTTTTTACGACAGCCTGCTGGCCAAGCTGATCGTCAGCGGCGCGACGCGCGACGAGGTGCTGGAGCGCGCGAGGGTGGCGGTGGCCGCCTTCCAGATCGAGGGCCCGAAGAACAACGTCCCCTTCTTCGCCGAGTTGCTGGAGAACGAGGAGTTCCGCAGCGGCGCCTACGACACGGGCATCGTCTCCCGTATGCGCTGACCGGCCAGGTCGTCGTGCCGGCGGCCGCCCGGCAAGACTGGTTCGCACGCCCTTTGCTCTGCTTACCTATATGCGACAGCGGTCGTCCGGAGGCCCGACAACGGCCCGTCGCATATAGGGCAGCAGAGCAAAGGGACCGACACACTGTCCCGACCCGACGTCACAGCGAGGTGACCGATGAGCCATTTGCCAGATTCCGTCTCCATTCGTGAGGTTGGGCCGCGCGACGGGTTGCAGAACGAGGACCCGATCCCGACCGACGCCAAGGTTCGGCTGCTCGACGCCCTCTCCGCCACCGGCGTACGCCGGATCGAGGCGGTCTCGTTCGTGCACCCCAAGGCGATCCCGCAGATGGCCGACGCCGACGAGGTGTGGCGGCGGGCGGTGAAGGCCGACGGGGTGCGGTACTCGGCGCTGGTGCCGAACACCCGGGGTGCCCAGCGGGCCCTCGCCGCCGGGTTCACCGAGATCGAGGTGGTGGTCTCGGCCAGCGACACGCACAACCGGCGCAACGTCAACCGATCCACCGACGAGTCGCTGGACGACATCGCCGAGTTGATCGACCTGCTGCACGGTGCCTCGGCGCGGGTCGAGGTGATCGTGGCGACCAGCTTCGGCTGCCCGTACGAGGGGGACATCGACCCGCGGCGGGTGGCCGGAATCGTGGACCGGGTCGTCCGCGACGGCGCGGACCGGGTCGCGTTCGGCGACACCACGGGCATGGGCACCCCCCGCCGGGTCCGCGAGCTGCTGACCGCGGTACGCGACAGCAACGCGCACGTGCCGGTCCTGCTGCACTTCCACAACACCCGGGGTACGGCACTGGCCAACCTGTTGACCGCGCTGGAGCTGGGGGTGACCGAGTTCGACGCCAGCGTCGGTGGCCTCGGTGGTTGCCCGTACGCGCCGGGTGCGAGCGGCAACCTGGCCACCGAGGAGGCGGTGCACATGCTGCACGACATGGGCGTGGACACCGGCATCGACCTGCCGGCACTGATCGAGGCGGCGGAGTTGGCCGAGGAGTTGCTCGGCAAGAAGCTGCCGTCCGGTGTGCTGCGGGCCGGCCCGCGTACCCGGTTGACGCCGCTGCCGAGCTGAGGACGCGACGAAGGGGCCGGCGCATCCGCCGGCCCCTTCCATCTGCCAGGTCGCTCAGCTCACCGGGGTGAGCATGCTCGGCCAGCTGTCGCGGAAGATGTCCGCGCTGCGGTCGGTGGCGCTGAACGTGCCGGCGAAGAGGTTGCTGACCCGGCTCGCCTCGGCGCTGCTCGGGTAGGGGTTGGTGCAGCTGGTGCCGGCGCTGCCGCCCGACATCAGCAGCGAGCAGTTCCCGTTGTAGTTGTCCGGCAGGCCGAGGATGTGCCCGATCTCGTGGGTCATGATCCGCAGCACGCTGTACTGGGCGGCCTGCTGGGTGTCGATGTAGACCCGGCCGTTGCCGAGGCTGGTCCGGACGGCGTACGAGCCACCGCCGGTGATCCGGTAGATCCGCAGGTTCGAGCCGCAGTTCGCCGAGAGCGTCAGGTTGACTGTGGCGTTGTTCCAGATCGTCGCGGCCTGGTTGGCGACGCTGGCGTAGCTGCCCGCCTGGCTGGTGTTGTAGCAGATGGTCATGGCGGCGGACGCGGGCGCGGGGTTGGCGACCGTGAGGCCGAGGGTGGCGAGTGCCGTCGCGAGCAAGGCGACCGCGAGCCGATTGAGTCGTGAGGTCATCGCTGACTCCAATCCGGGAGGAGGGGTGTCAGGAGCCTAGCGACACTCATTCATGTTATTCAATGTCTTGCTCTCGGCTCGACTGTCTGATTCGCTCGTAGGTCGCCGACAGTCGCAGTCATGCGCTAGCCTAACGATCGTTCAGGTCATCTGCTGGAGGAGTTGGCGTGACGCTCGACGGTGAGGCACTGGAGCAGCTGCGCAAGCGCGCCCGGTCCGGCGGCGCGGACAAGTACCACGCGGCCAACACGGCCAAGGGCAAGCTCTTCGCCCGTGAGCGGGTCGCGCTCCTGGTCGACGAGGGCTCATTCGTCGAGGACGGCCTCTACGCCAACGCGCTCGCCGAGGGGTTGCCCGCCGACGGCGTCGTGACCGGCACCGCCACGATCGACGGTCGACAGGTCTGCCTGATGGCCAACGACTCCACCGTCAAGGCCGGCAGCTGGGGCGCCCGCACCGTCGAGAAGATCATCCGCATCATCGAGCGGGCGTACGGCGCCGGTGTGCCGATGGTCTACCTGGTCGACTCGGCCGGTGCCCGGATCACCGACCAGGTCGACCTCTTCCCCGGCCGGCGTGGCGCCGGCAAGATCTTCTGGAACCAGGTCCGCGCCTCGGGCTCGATCCCGCAGGTCTGCGCGCTGTTCGGTCCGAGCGCCGCCGGCGGGGCGTACATTCCGGCGTTCTGCGACGTGGTGGCCCTGGTCGACGGCAACGCGAGCATGTATCTCGGCTCCGACCGGATGGTCGAGATGGTCACCGGCGAGAAGACCACCCTGGAGGCGATGGGCGGGGCGAAGGTGCACACCGCCGAATCCGGCGTGGGGCACTTCCTCTGCAAGACCGAGGCCGACGCGCTCGACGTCGTGAGGACCTACCTGTCGTACCTGCCGGCGAACTGGACCCAGCAACCGCCGGCCGCGCCGGCGGTCGCCGCGCCCGAGAAGGCCGACCTGGCCGCGCTGGTGCCGGCCAGCGAGCGGCAGGCGTTCGACATGCGGCGGTACGTCAAGGGCCTACTCGACGAGGGTTCGTTCTTCGAGATCCAGGCGCTCTGGGCCAAGGAGTTGACCATCGGCTTCGGCCGTCTCGACGGCCAGGTCGTCGGCGTGGTCGGCAACAACTCGATGTTCAAGGGCGGCGTGCTCTTCGTCGACTCGGCCGACAAGGCCACCCGGTTCGTGCAGCTCTGCGACGCGTTCAACGTGCCGCTGCTGTTCCTCAGCGACGTACCCGGCTTCATGGTCGGCAGCGCGGTGGAGAAGCAGGGCATCATCCGGCACGGCGCCAAGATGATCACCGCGATCTCCGAGGCGACAGTGCCGAAGATCTGCGTGGTGGTCCGCAAGGCGTACGGCGCCGGTCTCTACGCGATGGCCGGCCCCGGGTTCGAGCCGGACGCCACGATCGCGCTGCCCACCGCGAAGATCGCCGTGATGGGCGCCGAGGCAGCCGTGAACGCCGTCTACGCCAACAAGATCGCCGCCATTGCGGACGAGGACGAGCGGGCCGCCTTCGTCGCCGCCAAGCGAGCCGAGTACGAGCAGGACATCGACGTCGTCCGGCTCGCCAGCGAACTGGTGGTGGACGCCATCGTCGAGCCGCACGACCTGCGCACCGAGCTGGTCCGTCGATTCGCGGCGGCGCGTACCAAGGATCGGCACTTCTCCCGTCGTCGGCACGGCGTCACCCCGGTCTGATCATCGACGCAGGCCCGCACAGCGACCCGCCCCCGGCGTCACGAGCGCCGAAGCGGACCGTCCTTACAGGAGGATGAGATGGACTTCCGGCTCACCGACGAACAAGCGGCGCTGCGCGAGAGCGTGCGGGAATTCGCCCGCGAGGTGGTCGCCCCGGTCATCGCCGAGCACTACGAGCAGCACACCTTTCCGTACGAGGTGATTCGGCAGATGGGCAAGATGGGCCTGTTCGGCCTGCCCTTCGACGAGGAGTACGGCGGCATGGGCGGCGACTACTTCGCGCTCTGCCTGGCTCTGGAGGAGTTGGCCCGGGTCGACTCCAGCGTGGCCATCACGCTGGAGGCGGCGGTCTCGCTGGGTGCGATGCCGATCTACCGCTTCGGTACCGAGGAGCAGAAGGCGACCTGGCTGCCCCGGCTGCTCAGCGGCGAGGCGCTGGCCGGCTTCGGCCTCACCGAGCCCGGCACCGGCTCGGATGCCGCCGGCACGCAGACGCGGGCGGTGCTGGACGGTGACGAGTGGGTGATCAACGGGTCGAAGGCGTTCATCACCAACTCCGGGACCGACATCACGGCCATGGTCACTGTCACCGCGGTGACCGGCACGAACCCGGACGGCTCCAAGGAGTTGTCGACGATCATCGTGCCGACCGGCACGCCCGGGTTCACGGTCGCGCCCGGCTACTCCAAGGTGGGGTGGACCGCCTCGGACACCCACGAGCTGACCTTCGACGACTGTCGGGTGCCGGCCGCCAACCTGCTCGGCGCCCGGGGTCGGGGCTTCGCGCAGTTCCTGCGGATCCTCGACGAGGGCCGGATCGCCATCGCCGCGCTGGCCGTCGGCCTCGCGCAGGGCTGTGTCGATGAGTCGATCAAGTATGCGAAGGAACGGCACGCCTTCGGTCAGCCGATCGGCGCCAACCAGGCCATCCAGTTCAAGATCGCGGACATGGAGCTGAAGGCACACACCGCCCGGTTGGCCTACTACGACGCCGCCGCGCGGATGCTGGCCGGCGAGCCGTTCAAGCGGCAGGCCGCCATCGCGAAACTGCACGCCAGCACGATCGCCGTGGACAACGCCCGGGAGGCCACCCAGATCCACGGCGGGTACGGCTTCATGAACGAGTACCCGGTGGCCCGGTTCTGGCGGGACTCCAAGATCCTGGAGATCGGCGAGGGCACCAGCGAGGTGCAGCGCATGATCATCGCTCGGGATCTGGGTCTCTGAGTGGTCCAGCCGAACTGATCAGCGAGTCGTTCCGGACGGACTGTCCGTACGGCTGTCGGGTTTCGGCGAGTGGGCGTCGGTAGCCCGACGTTCGACTGCCGATGGTCGGAGTCGATCCGTACTCTTCGTGCCCATGACTCCGGATCATGACCGATCGCGGAGCCCGGCTGGACGTACCACGCTGCCGGAGCTGCTGCGCGGGCATCGACGCGCCGCCGGCCTGACCCAGGCCGAGCTCGCGTCCCGGGCCGGGGTGGGTGTGCGGACGGTGCGTGACCTGGAGCGTGGCCGGTCGATCCGGCCCCAACGCACCACCGTCGAGCTGCTCGCCGGGGCATTGGCGCTGACCGGCACCAGCCGGGCGGCGTTCCTGGTCGCGGCCCGCGGCGTCGGTGCCGAGCCGGCCCCGCCGGACGCCATCTCGACGACGTTCGCGGTCAGCGGCAACGCCGCGTCGGCGACCGCGCCCACCGACCCGTCGGTCGCGCTCCCGCCGCCGGTCGCGTTGATCGGCCGGGAACGGGACCTCACCGAGCTGGCCGGAATGCTGACCGCCGAGCATGGGCCCCGGTTGGTGAGCCTCGTCGGATTGGCCGGCGTCGGCAAGACGGCCCTGGCCACGTCGGTGGCGCACCTGGTGGCCTCCGCCCACCCGGCCGGTGTCGCCGGGGTGCTGGTCGGCGAGGGGTCGGACGGTCCGGACGTGCTCGCCACCTCGATGTCCGTGCTCGGCGTGGCACGCCTGCCCGAACTCGCGGCCCGGCTCGCCGGGCGGCCGGCGCTGCTGGTGATGGACGCGGTGGAGCGCGCCCCGGGCCCGGTGGCCACGACCCTGCACCGGTTGATCGGCGCACTGCCCTCACTTCGGGTGCTGGTCACCGGGCGGCACCCGGTCGGGTTGCCCGGTGAGCGGGTCTGGCCGGTCGCGCCGCTCGACGTGCCACCACCGGAAGCCGAGCACTCCGGACTCGGGTCGTGGCCGGCGGTCGCGTTGTTCACCGCCCGGCTCGCTCAGGTTCGGCGGGAGCCGCCCACCCCCGCTGAACTGCCGGCGCTCGCCGCGTTGGTTCGCCGGTTGGGCGGGCTGCCGTTGGCCATCGAGCTGATGGCCGCCCGGGGCCGACTCCTCGACCTCCCCGAACTGCTCGACCGGTACGGCGACCGGGTGCTCGATCTGGCCACTCCGGCAGACGCGTCCGCCCACCCGGGCTGGGACGCGCCGGAGGCGCCCACCAGCCGCGTGAGCCCCGACACCCGTGCGGCGGCCGGGGTCACCCTGCGGGACGCGGTGGCGTTCAGCTACCGCCTGTTGGCGTCGGACGAGCGGGCCGCGCTGCGGCAGTTGGCCGTCTTCGGTAACCGCTGGTCGGTGGAGTTGGCCGAGGAGATGCTCGCCGACGAGGCCGACCGGGACGGCACGGTGGCGATCGACCCGGTGCCGCTGTTGGACCGCTTCGTCGAGTTGGGGCTGCTGAGCGTACGCGGCACCGGGTCGTTCCGGTTCCGGCTGCTCGACGCGGTCCGTGACTACGCCGTCGAGCAGGCGGCCGGTGGGGGTGAGCTGACCTGCATCCGGCGTCGACACGCGGAGGTCATCACCCGCCTGGTGGCACGGACCGCCAGCGACCTGGTCGGCCCGCGGTTGTCCGACGCGGTGCACCGGCTGGACGAGATGAGCGGTGACATCAGCTCGTCGTTGGCCCACGCGGCTACCGACGACCCGTTGACCGCGCTGCGGCTGGCGGCCTGCCTGACCCGCTGGTGGCGGTTCCGCGGACGCGATGTCGTCGGGCGGCAGTGGCTGCGGCGGCTGCTGGCGGACCCGCGAACCGCCGACGCCGATCCGTTCCTGCGTGGCTGGGCCGCTCTCGGGGTCGCCCGGCTCGCGGCCGAGCACGGCGCTGGTGCCGAGGAGCTGTCGACGGCCCGTGCGGCGTTGGACACGTTCCGGCAGGCCGGCGACGTCACCGGGGAGTTGGAGGCGCGCAACGTGCTCGGCACCCTGCTGATCTCCGTCGGGCAGCAGGAGGAGGCTCGCGAGCAGGCCGAGGCGCTGCTGCGGTTGGCCGCCCGCAACGGTCGCACCCGGGACCTGGCGGTGGCCCAGAACAGCCTCGCCTGGCACGAGATCCGTTCGGGCGACCTGGCTGCGGCCCGCCGCCGGCTCGCCGCGGTGGACCGACTTGCCGTCGAGAGTGGGGAGCAGCGACTGCGGGTGCTGGGCTGGGCCAATCGCGCCGAGGTCGCCCGGCTGGAGGGCTGGTACGCGGACGCCATCGACCGTGGCCGGCGGGCGATCGAGGTCCTTGCCGAGCTGGGTGATCCGGGGCGTCGCCGTCGGGTGCTCGGCACCGTCGGGCTGGCGCTCGCCCAGGCCGGGCGGGTCGCGGAGGCGACCGAGGTGCTGACCGAGTTGCGTGCCGGGGGCGTGGAATCGTTGCCGGCGCGTCCGACCGTGCCGCGACAGCGCTCAAACGACGCGTCGCTGAGGTCGGGTGGGCCGGAGGTCGGGCTCTGCGCGCTGATCGAGGGGACCCTGGCGCTGCACCGGGGTGACCGGGAGTTGGCCGCCGAGTGGTTCGCCGCCGCCGCCGACAATGCGGGGCAGGATCGCCGCGACGTGGTGGAGGCGCTGGTGGGACTGGCCGCGAGCACTGGCGACCCGGCGGTGCTCGATCGACTGGACCAGGCCTGTGTGGAGAGCGGCATCCGGCTGCTGCCGCAGGAGTCGGGCCTGCTCTACGCGCTGGTCGCCGACCGGAGTGGGCCGGCTCGGTAGTAGCGAGGAATCGGGGTGCCCGCACGTGCCTCGGGTGGATCGGGGAGTGGCGCGGGCGAAGAGCCCCCTTTGGTGCTACCCCTCGCTGATCGCCCGCGCCGTCACCCCCCGGTGATCCCCGGTGCGGAAAGCCTGCCACCGGCGCGATGGCAGAAAGTCGGCTTGGACCGAATCCTCCAGCTTGGCTGGGTCAGTTCTGCCGGTCTTTCTGCCGCTGCCACCGCCCGTCGGCGAGTGCTTCTCATTGCCGTCGGGCGGCTCCGTCGACGTCGGGGGTCTGCTCCGGGTCTGCGTCGTCACTGCCGGCGGTGGCGCACGGGTGTGCGGCGTCGCGGACCCGCCGCAAACCGTCGAGGAGGGCCGTCAGCGCCTCGGGGTCGAGTTGCCCGGTGAACCACTGCTCGATCATCTGAAGGTGGCCGGGGAGCGTCTCGTTCAGGCGTTGCATCCCGGCGGCGGTGACCACCGCGTACGAGCTGCGTCGGTCGGTCGGGCAGGCCCGGCGGGTGAGTAGCCCGTCGCGCTCCATCCGGTCGACCACCCGGGTCACTCCGCTGGTCGACAGGGAGGTCTGCGCGGCGAGGTCGGTCATGCGTAGTTGGTTGCCCGGCGAGCGGGCCAGTCGGGTGATGACCTCGAACTCGACCGCGGAGAGGCCGTGCTCCTCAAGTTGGGCGGTGAACCGGGCGGACAGCCCGGCGTGTGCCTCGAAGAGCAGGCCGACGGCGGTGATCCGGGGATCGTCGAAGACGTTGGTCACCTGTTCATCATACCAGTGCTTGACACGGGGAATGTTGTTGCGGTTATATTTGCTCAAGCAGTCGTTGGGCTATTAAACAATCTTGTGGAGGATAGCAGCATGACCAGCAGCATCGATGCGGTGACCCGCGACTGGGACGGCCTCACCATCCCGACGGCCGGCACCTACGTGCTCGACGGGGCGCACAAGCGGGTCGGCTTCGTTGCCCGGCACATGATGGTGAGCAAGGTTCGCGGTGAGTTCAACGAGGCGACCGCCACCATCACCGTTGCCGAGGACCCGCTGCAGTCGTCGGTCGTCGCCACCATTCAGGCCGTCAGCGTCGACACCACCCAGGCCGACCGGGACGCGCACCTGCGCGGCCCCGAGTTCCTGGACGCCGAGAAGTTCCCGACGCTCGAGTTTCGCAGCACCGGGGTCAAGTCCCGTCGCGGCAGCGAGTTCGTGCTCACCGGTGAGCTGACCATCAGGGACGTCACCCGTCCGGTCGAGCTGGAGGTGGAGTTCGAGGGTGTCGGCCGCAGCCCGTTCGGCCAGGACATCTTCGGCTTCTCCGCGAGCACCGAGATCGACCGCGAGGAGTTCGGCCTGACCTGGAACGTCGCCCTGGAGACCGGGGGCGTGCTGGTCAGCCGCAAGATCAAGATCGAGATCGAGGGCGAGGCCGTCCGTCAGGCCTGATCCCCTGGGATCGCCGGAGGGTCAGGGGCACCCTCCCTGGCGATCCGGCACGCAGGGCCCGCGCCGCACGTCGGCGCGGGCCCTGCGTTGTCTCCGCTCGTGGTAATTGTCACGAGTTGATCGCGCGTCATCGGGTCCAGCTGGGCGACGACGGGGTACAGATGGCGCCACGAGCGCGTCCGCGCCGGTCGACGTCGGATCATCGGCGTCGGCCACTGGCCCCGGCCAGGTGGGCGCTCTTACCGTGGATGCTTCACAAAGCGCTTCCGGGACGGCAGGATCCCGACCGCGCCGGCCGTCGGGAGGACACATGGGCAGGGACGTCTCAGAGGGCGCCTTCACCCGGGATGATCGAGTCCGGTATCGGCAGAAGGTGCGGCGGTGCCTGGACGTCTTCGCCCTGATGCTTGACGACTTCGGCTTCGACGCTGACCGGCCGATGACCGGCCTGGAAATCGAACTCAACCTGGTCGACTCGGCCGCCGAGCCGGCGATGCGCAACGAGGAGATCCTCGCCGACATCGCGGATCCCCTCTTCCAGACCGAGTTGGGGCAGTTCAACCTGGAACTCAACGCCGAGCCCCGACTGATCGAGGGCACCGGCTTCGCCGACTACGAGCACGACCTGCACGGCAGCCTCTCCCGGGCCGACGAGCGTGCCGCCAGATCCGACGCGAAGATCGTCCTGGTCGGCATCCTGCCCACCCTCACCGAGGGGCACCTGGTCGAGGACAACCTCTCCACGAACGAGCGCTACCGGGTGCTCAACGACCAGATCGTCGGCGCCCGGGGCGAGGACATCGAGCTGGACATTCGCGGCGTCGAGCAGTTGCGGACGCACACCGACTCGATCGCCCCCGAGGCCGCCTGCACGAGCCTCCAGTTCCACCTCCAGGTCGCCCCGGACAGCTTCGCCGACTACTGGAACGCGTCCCAGGCCATTGCCGGTGTGCAGGTGGCGGTCGGGGCCAACAGCCCTTTCCTGTACGGCCGCCAACTGTGGGCCGAAACCAGGATCGCCCTGTTCCAGCAGGCCACCGACACGCGCCCGGACGAGCTGAAGGCCCAGGGCGTACGACCGCGGGTGTGGTTCGGCGAACGGTGGATCACCTCGATCTTCGACCTCTTCGAGGAGAACGTCCGGTACTTCCCGCCGCTGCTGCCGATCTGTGAGGACGAGGACCCGGTGGAGGTCCTGCACGCCGGCGGTGTACCGAAGCTCGGGGAGCTGCGGCTGCACAACGGCACGGTCTACCGGTGGAACCGTCCGGTCTACGACATCATGAACGGCCGTCCGCATCTGCGGGTGGAGAACCGGGTGCTGCCGGCTGGTCCGACGGTGGTGGACATGCTGGCCAACGCGGCCTTCTACT
>NZ_QGSZ01000380.1 GCF_003857055.1 Micromonospora inaquosa
GGGGCATGGTCCACAATGAGTCTCCGGGGGCCCGGGGCGCTGGGAGCGCGAGCGGCGGCTGTGGCTCGAACGGCTCTGGTCCGTGACCAGGATAGACAAATATCGACCCAGTGTCACCGTCGGTACCACAGCCGGCACGGCGAGTGGTAGCCCCGGTGGACGGAGGAGGAGCTCACATGTGCCGGAGCATCAAGACGCTGCGGGAACCGTTCACCCCGCAGGTGACCGAAGCGGACGTCGAGGCGGCGGCGTTGCAGTACGTCCGGAAGATCTCTGGTTTCCGGGCGCCCGCCGCGCACAACGCCGCCGCGTTCGACGCCGCGGTGGCCGCCGTGGCCGAGGCGACGCGCACCCTGCTCGACCAACTCGTGGTGCGGGGTGCCGGATCGGGCACCACGGACCGGTCGGCCACCGCCGCCAGCTGAGCGAGCCGCCCACCAGCACGGCACCCGGCCGGGCCTGACCCTGAAGAGGGTCAGGCCGCGGCGAGCACCGGGGCGACAGTGTCCGGCGCCCAGCGCGAGCGGTGGCACTGCGACCAGCCCCGGCAACCCGGGTCGCCCAGCGAGCAGAGCCGCAGCTTGCTGAGCACCTCACCGTCGTCGGTGTCCCGCACGTCGAAGTGCACCGGACGGACCGTGCCGTCCGGCGCGACGAGCAGGTGCCGGCCCGCGTCGAGCGTGTCGTCGCGCAACAGGCAGTTGCGGCCCAGCAATCGGGCCAGCGCGGCGATGCCCGCGTGCTCGGAGAGCTGCTCGGGCACCCCGTAGCAGTCCACCACCGTCGCGAACTCGCCCGGCGCCTGCCAGACGTCACACACCACCGCGTACGCCGGCAGCCGCGCCGGGTCGGCCGCCGCCAACGGCATCACCACCCGACCAAGCGCCTCGGCCAGCGCCGGGTAGACCTCCACGGGTTGAGCCCCGTCGATTCTCCAGTTCCACAGCTCGGTCATTCCGCCTCCTCGCTGCGTTCGTCCCCACCGGCCTCCGGATCGGGCCTTACACACGATGGTGGGGGGCATTTGACCCCAGCCGGGGGCAAGTTACCGGTCTGTGACCATTCCGGGCAAAATTTCCCTGAGCGGCATTGCTCGGAGTAGCGGGAAGGTGACAGTTTATCGGGTACGGTGCGGCATCCGTACCACCGCCACCGCGTGTTCCCCGCCGGTCAACCGCACTCGGTCAGCGCAGGACAACCAGGTGCTCGCCCCGGGGCAAAAGCTCACCCACCACGGGAGCGCCGGGCACCTCGCCGGCGACCAGCAGCCCACCGGAGGTCTGCGCGTCGGCCAGGAGCAGCCGCTCCGCCTCGTCCGCCGCGCCGAAGTCGGTCCACGGGGTCACCCAGTCCAGGTTGCGCCGACTGCCGCCGCTGACGAACCCGTCCCGCAGCGCCTCGCGGGCACCGGCCAGATAGGGCACCCGGGCGGTGTCGATGGCCACCGTGAGCTGGCTGGCCCGGGCCAACTTCGACGCGTGCCCGAGCAGCCCGAACCCGGTCACGTCGGTGCCGCACCGGATGCCGGCGGCGACCGCCGCGCGGGCGGCGTCCCGGTTGAGCGCGCTCATCGTGGCCACCGCCTCCGGGAAGCTCTCCCCGGTCGCCTTGTGCCGGGTGTTCAACACGCCCACCCCGAGCGGCTTGGTCAGCGACAACGGCACCCCGGCCCGCCCGGCGTCGAGGGTGATCAGCTCCTCCGGCCGGACCGTGCCGGTGACCGCGAGACCGTACTTCGGGCCGTCGTCGTCCACGCTGTGCCCGCCGGCCAGGTGACAACCGGCCTCTCGCGCCACGTCCTGGCCGCCGCGCAGCACCTCACGGGCCAACTCCAGCGGGAGCACGTCCCGCGGCCAGCAGAGCAGGTTGAGCGCCACCAGCGGGGTGCCGCCCATCGCGTACACGTCGGAGAGCGCGTTGGCCGCTGCGATCCGACCCCAGTCGTACGCGTCGTCGACCACCGGCGTGAAGAAGTCCGCAGTGCTGACCAGGCCGGTCCGCTCGTCGAAGCGCACCACCGCCGCGTCGTCGCCGTGATCCAGCCCGACCAGCAACTCCGCGGTGCCGGTCGGCGGGCCGAGGCCGGCCACCATGATCTCCAACTCGCCGGGCGGGATCTTGCAGGCGCAGCCACCGCCACGGGCGTACATGGTCAGCCGTACGGGTTCGGTCATCCACCCATGATCTCGACAACGCGCCACGATCACCACCATCACCACCCACCTGGTGACCAAAATCGGACGCACCCGAACGATCGTGACCGGTGTTACCGCTCCGTGACCCGCTGGCTTGCGTTCTGCCACATCAGGCCGCCTACAGTGGCCGCACCGGGGGTCAACCGACCCCGATCCGGGAGATGACAGGGGACGGTGGACGACGTGACGACGGGCGAACCGCTCATCGTGCTGGACGCGGTCAACAAGTGGTTCGGGCCGCTGCACGTGCTGGACGACGTCTCACTGTCGGTGGGTCGGGGCGAGGTGGTCGTGGTGATCGGCCCGTCCGGCTCCGGCAAGTCGACGCTGTGCCGCGCGATCAACCGACTGGAACCGATCAACTCGGGCACCATCACCTTCGACGGTCAGCCGCTGCCGGCCGAGGGCAAGCCCCTCGCGAAGCTGCGCAGCGAGGTGGGCATGGTGTTCCAGTCCTTCAACCTCTTTGCCCACAAGACCATCCTGGAGAACGTCACCCTCGGCCCGATCAAGGTCCGCAAGGAGAAGCCGGCCGCCGCCCGCGAGCGTGGTCTGGCCCTGCTCGACCGGGTCGGCATCGCCAACCAGGCGGACAAGTTCCCGGCCCAACTCTCCGGCGGTCAGCAGCAGCGGGTGGCCATCGCCCGGGCCCTGGCCATGCAGCCCAAGGCCATGCTCTTCGACGAGCCGACCAGCGCGCTGGACCCGGAAATGGTCGGCGAGGTGCTCGACGTCATGACCTCACTGGCCAGCGACGGCATGACGATGGTCGTGGTCACCCACGAGATGGGCTTCGCCCGGCACGCCGCGAACCGCGTCATCTTCATGGCCGACGGGCAGCTGGTCGAGGACGCCCCACCGGCGGAATTCTTCGCCAACCCGCGCAGCGAGCGGGCCCGGGACTTCCTCTCCAAGATCCTCACGCACTAGGCGTCCGTTGTGGAGCGTGCCGCACCCTGGCGGGCTCCGTTGAAGAAGGAGAAAAGTATGCGTATCAAGCGCGTTGCGGCAGTCGCCGCGGTCGCCGCTCTGGCGCTCGGCCTCACCGCCTGCGGTGACAACAACGGCGGGGAGGGCACCGGCTCCGGCGACAAGTCCTTCACCGCCGGCACCACCATGGAGAAGCTGAACAAGGCCCAGAAGATCAAGATCGGCACGAAGTTCGACCAGCCCGGCTTCGGCCAGAAGGGCCTGTCGGGCAAGCCGGAGGGCTTCGACGTCGAGATCGCCAAGATCATCGTCAAGGAGCTGGGCATCCCCGAGGACAAGATCGAGTGGGTCGAGGCCCCCTCGAAGGTCCGCGAGGACGTGATCGTCAACGGCACGGTAGACCTGGTCGCCGCGACCTACACGATCAACGACAAGCGCAAGGAGCGCATCGCCTTCGCCGGGCCGTACTACGAGGCTGGCCAGAACATCATGGTGAAGAAGGACGACACCACGATCACCGGTCCGGACTCCTTCAAGGACGGCACCAAGAAGGTCTGCTCGGTCACCGGCTCCACCCCGGCCGAGGAGATCAAGAAGTACGTCAAGGACGTCGGCCCCCAGCTGGTGCTCTTCGACACCTACGACAAGTGCCGTGACGCCCTCAAGGGCGGCCAGGTCGACGCCGTGACCACGGACAACGTGATCCTGCTCGGCTACATCGCCAAGGACGAGGCCTCCTTCAAGCTGGCCGGCCCCAACTTCACCAAGGAGCCGTACGGCATCGGCGTGAAGAAGGACGACGCGGACTTCCGCAGCTTCATCAACGACACGCTGGACAAGGCTGTCGCCGACGGTAGCTGGAAGAAGGCCTGGGACGACACCGCCGGCAAGTTCGGCGCGGAACTGGGCGCTGCGCCCACCATCAACCGCTACTGATCTAGGCCTTTCGATCTGGAGGGTGGGAGGAACACCGACCCGTGAACGTGCTCATCGACAAGTTCGACGTCTTTGCGGGTGGTTTCTGGCTCACCCTCCAGATCTGCTTACTCGCCGCGATCGGCGCCCTTCTCCTGGGCGCCATCGTGGCAGTGCTCCGCATCTCGCCGGTGCCACCGCTGCGCGCGCTCGGCACCAGCTACGTGAACATCTTCCGTAACATGCCGCTGACCGTGGTGATGTTCTTCGCCGCGTTCGGTCTGCCGGCGCTCGGCTCCAACGCGGACTTCCTCCGCATTCCGGTGCTCGACTCGTTGTTCTCCCGGCTCGGCACGGACCTGCCGTACTTCCGGTTCGCGCTGATCGCCCTGGTGCTGTACACCGCCGCGTTCGTCTGTGAGGCGCTGCGGTCCGGGGTCAACGCGGTGCCTGCCGGCCAGGCGGAGGCCGCCCGATCGTTGGGGCTGACCTTTGGGCAGAACCTGCGCTACGTAGTGCTGCCGCAGTCCTGGCAGGCCTCGGTGGTACCACTCGGCTCGGTGATCATCGCGATGATCAAGAACTCGGCGCTGGCCGGCTTCTTCGGGATCGTCGGCGACCTGTCGGCCACGGCCGACCAACTCACCGGGGCCGAGGGCTACGCCTTCGTCCCGGTCGCCATTGGCATCTCCGTCGGTTACCTGATCATGACCGTGCCGCTCGGCACCCTGCTGGACCGGATCGAGAAGCGACAGGCGGTGGCCCGATGAGTCAGCAGACCAGCGTCCTCTACGACATCCCCGGGCCCCGGCAGCGCCGGATCACGCTGATCGGCAGCCTCGTCGCCGGGTTGGTCCTGCTCGTCGGGGTCTACTTCCTGGTCTACCGGCCGCTTGACGAAAAGGGCCAGTTGTCAATGGAGTTGTGGGGGCCGCTGATCGACCCCTCCAACGAGAACTTCTCCCTGGTATGGGAACGGATCGGCCTCGGCTTCAAGAACACGCTGACCGCGGCGGCGATGGCCATCGTGGCCTCACTGGTGGTCGGCACACTGCTGGCGGTGCTACGGATCCAGCTCAAGAGCCTGACCCGTCGCAAGTTCACCGGTCTCGCCGCGCCGCTGGCGTACCTGCTGCGCGGGCTGAGCGTGCTGCTGTCGGCGGTCACCCGGGTCTGCGTCGAAGTGTTCCGCGGCCTGCCGGTGGTGATCACCATATTCTTCGTGGCCCGCGGCTTTCCCGAGTTCGGCATCGCCTTCGACAACCTCTGGTATCTGGTCATCGGCCTCACCATCTACAACTCGGTGGTGATCGGCGAGATTCTCCGCTCGGGCATGGAAGGGCTGCCGGGCGGCCAGGCGGAAGCCGCTTCCGCCATCGGGCTGTCCCCGGCACAGACCACCCGGATGATCCTGCTGCCGCAGGCATTCCGGATCATGCTGCCGGCGCTGATCAGTCAGTTGGTGGTGGTGCTGAAGGACACCTCTCTCGGCTTCATCATCAGCTATGAGGAGACCCTGAACATCGGCAAGCAGATCATCGGCGCACTGGGCAACCCCATCCAGGTCTACGTCGTGATCGCCGTGCTCTTCATCGTGGTGAACTACTCACTGTCGAAGCTCGCCCAGTACGTCCAGCGCCGGCTCGCCCAGGGCCGCAAGACCGCGGGCACCCCGGCGCAGAACCCGCCGCCAGCGGCCCTGATGTCCCAGGCCGAGGGCGGCGCCGGAGCAGGCTTCTGACACCAGGTCGCGCCTGGCGCCTGATCGACTCACTTCCGTGATATCGGGGTATCCCTTCGTCTGGGATACCCCGATATTGCTCATTCCCTGCCTGCCGGCCCGGGCAGGTGCGTCGGATCAGCGGGCGATCTCGGTGACCCGGGACTCGCGGACCACTGTGACCCGGATCTGACCCGGGTAGGTCAGCTCCTCCTCGATCTGCTTGGCCACGTCGCGGGCCAGCACGGCCGCCCCGATGTCGTCCACGTCGTCCGGCTTGACCATCACCCGGATCTCGCGGCCGGCCTGCATGGCGAAGACCTTGTCCACGCCGAGCTTGCCGGCGGCGATCTCCTCGATGCGCTCCAGCCGCTTGACGTACGCCTCCAGGCTCTCCCGGCGCGCGCCCGGCCGGCCACCGGAGCAGGCGTCGGAGGCCTGGGTGAGCACGGCCTCGATGGTCTGCGGCGGCACCTCGTTGTGGTGCGCCTCGATGGCGTGCACCACGTCCTCGTGTTCGCCGTACTTACGGGCCAGGTCGGCGCCGATGATGGCGTGGCTGCCCTCCACCTCGTGGGTGAGCGCCTTGCCGATGTCGTGCAGGAACGCCGACCGTTTGATGATGGGCACGTCCAACCGCAGCTCGGCGGCCATGATGCCGGCGATGTGGGCGGTCTCGACCAGGTGCTTGAGCACGTTCTGCCCGTACGAGGTGCGGTAGCGCAGCCGACCGAGCAGGGTCACCAGCTCCGGGTGGATCTCGGTGATGCCGACCTCGACCAGGGCGTCCTCGGCGGCGCGGAGACAGAGCTGCTCCACCTCCTGCCGGGCCAGGTCGTAGACCTCCTCGATCCGGTGCGGGTGGATGCGCCCGTCCAGGACCAGCTTTTCCAGGGTCACCCGCCCGACCTCTCGACGGACCGGGTCGAAGCAGGAGAGCAGCACCGCCTCGGGGGTGTCGTCGATGATCAGGTTGACGCCGGTCACCGACTCGAAGGCGCGGATGTTGCGCCCCTCCCGGCCGATGATCCGCCCCTTCATCTCGTCACCGGGCAGGTGCAGGACGCTGACCACGCTCTCCGCGGTCTGCTCGCTGGCGACCCGCTGGATCGCGTCCACCACGATGTGTCGGGCGCGCTGCTCGGCGGTGTTGCGCGCGTCGGACTCGATGTCCCGCACGAGCAGCGCCGCTTCCCGCTTGGCGGACGTCTCGATGGCGTCGATCAGCTCCAGTCGCGCGGAGTCGGCGGTGAGCCCGGCGACCCGCTCCAGCTCCCGGCGGCGCAGTTCCTCCGACTCGGTCAGCTCGGCCTCCCGTTGGGCGAGCGCTGCCTCCCGGGCGGCGAGGGCGGCCTTCGCGGCGGTGAGTTGCCGCTCCCGCTCGGCGAACCGCTCCACCTCCTCGGTGTGCATCCGCTCCCGCTCGTCCATTCGGGCGGCCCGACGTTCCACCTCGGCGGCCTGCTCGCGGGTGGTGGCGGCGAGCACCGCTACCTCCCGCTCCCCGCTGCGCCGGGCTGCCGTTCGCAACTGTTCGGCGTCCGCCTCGGCCTGCTTGTGGGCGCGTTCCAGAACGGTGTCCGCCTCGGCGCGGGCGTCGTCGAGGACCCGACGCGCCTCGGCGCGGGCCGCCTTCGCCTCGGCCTTCGCCGCCGCCGCCTCGGTGCGGGCTGCGGCAGCCGCTGACTTCGCCACGTCGATCGTGCTGTTCGCCTCGTCGGCCGCGGTGCGCAGGGCAGCGAGGGACTGCTCCTGGCGGTCCTTCTCGGCGATGAAGGCGGGATCCTCCGGGGCCGGCGCGGCACCCATCCGGCGCAGTGTCCGGATGCCGACCAGCACGGCCCCGATCACCACCACCGCGAGGACGAGGACGGCCGCGAGGAGCACGACGTCGAAGGCGTTCATGCCGGGACCCCGTCGGGTCTACCGATGAACCTGTGCCGCCGCCCCGCCATGGCCGCCTCCCCTAACGTCGAGACCGCAGCGACCGTGCCGGGGGCACACTCCTGCGGCTGTGGACGCCCGACCGGAGCGGCTGGCCGTGGGTAGCTTTCTCCGCCGGCGGTGCCCGTGGGCAGCGTCGGCGACCGGGTGCAGTTGTCGCAGCGTTCCGGACCGGCCTGTCCGGAACTGCCGCCAAAGGCCGCGGAGTCGGCCAAAGTGATGCTGTCTTGTTACGCGATCTATGTTGTGCGCTTAGCCTGCGCTGGTCGGGCAATGTGAGCCTGTATGGCGAGGCTAGGTCGCCGGGGGTGCTCTGGTCAAGGACTCATGATCAAACCCCCCGAACGGAGAGAAGTCGAACCGTCACCGCGCGCTGATATCGCGCCGGACAGGAGGGGACAAACTCCGCGAGGTGTACAGGCTGCCCAACACGTCAGGCCTGCTCAAGCCGGGCCTAACCCACCGTCCGGTGCCATAAGACCGGGTGCGCCGGTCAGCGGCGGAGTGTGACCCATCCGTCCGACAGGCGGACAACCTCTTTCGGCGGGAACGGCCCGTGGTCAGCCCGACGAACGGCCGTCGCGCTCCAACTCGCCCTCGGCGTCGGCGAGCGCGTCGGCGTCGATCTGCTCGGCGAACTCGGCTGCCTCGGCGCTCTGCGCGGCGAGCGCGTCCTTCACCGCCCGGATGGCCACACCAGGCGGATAGCCCTTGCGGGCCAGCATGCCCACCAACCGGCGAAAGACTGCGTCCGGCTCGCCCCGGGCGGTGCGCAGCTTGCGCTCCACCAGGCCACGGGCGGTGTCCGCCTCGGTCTCCTCGTCCAGCTCACCCAACGCCTCGGTGGCCACCTCGCCGTCCACGCCCTTGCGGCGCAGCTCGTTGGCGAGCGCCCGGCGAGCCAGGCCGCGCCCGGCGTGCCGGCTGGACACCCAGGCCCGGGCGAACGCCGCGTCATCGATGATGCCGACCTCGTCGTACCGGTCGAGGACCTCGGCCGAGACCTCCTCGGAGATGCCCCGCTTGGCCAGCGCCCCGGCCAGCTCGGCCCGGGTGCGGGGCCGAACGGCAAGCTGGCGCAGACAGATCTCGCGGGCCACCTCGGACTCGTCCCGGGGAGGGCCCGGAGACTCGACGGCGTCGGCCTCCCCGGACCCACCCCGGCGGCCCCGCCGAGGGCGGGGCGGATCGGTGGCATCGCCCGTACGAGGCGGACTGGCATCCCAGCCTCGCCCCGTACGAGCGCGTCGTCCTGCCATGGGTCAGCGACCGATCAGAAGTCGACCGGCGGCAGCTCCGGGCCACCGGCGGCGTCGCCCGCGCCGACCCCGACGCCGAGCTTCTCCAGGATCTTCTTCTCGATCTCGGCAGCCACGTCCGGGTTTTCCTTCAGGAACTCCCGGGCCTTCTCCTTGCCCTGACCGAGCTGGTCACCGTCGTACGTGTACCACGCTCCGGACTTGCGGATGATCGCCTGCTCCACGCCGACGTCGATCAGCGAGCCCTCACGCGAGATGCCCTTGCCATACATGATGTCGAACTCGGCCTGCTTGAACGGCGCGGCGACCTTGTTCTTCACGACCTTGACCCGAGTGCGGTTACCGACCACGTCGGTGCCGTCCTTGAGGCTCTCGATGCGTCGCACGTCGAGCCGGACCGAGGCGTAGAACTTCAGCGCCCGACCACCGGTGGTGGTCTCCGGGCTGCCGAACATGACGCCGATCTTTTCCCGCAGCTGGTTGATGAAGATCGCCGTGGTGCCGGTGTTGCTGAGCACACCGGTGATCTTCCGGAGCGCCTGGCTCATCAGCCGGGCCTGGAGGCCCACGTGGCTGTCGCCCATCTCGCCCTCGATCTCGGCACGCGGCACCAGGGCCGCCACCGAGTCGATCACGATGATGTCCAGAGCGCCGGAGCGGATCAGCATGTCCGCGATCTCCAGCGCCTGCTCGCCGGTGTCCGGCTGGGAGACCAGCATCGCGTCGGTGTCGACGCCGAGGGCCTTCGCGTACTCCGGGTCGAGCGCGTGCTCGGCGTCGATGAAGGCGGCGATGCCGCCGTTGCGCTGGGCGTTGGCCACCGCGTGCAGTGCCACAGTGGTCTTACCGCTGGACTCGGGACCGTAGATCTCGACCACCCGGCCACGGGGCAGGCCGCCAATGCCGAGGGCCACGTCGAGCGCGATGGAGCCGGTCGGAATGATCGCGGTCTGGATGACCGGCCGGTCACCCAGCCGCATCACCGAGCCCTTGCCGAATTGCTTGTCAATCTGAGCGAGAGCAAGGTCGAGTGCCTTCTCCCGGTCAGGCCCTGCTGCCATGGTTGCCACCCCTGCCTTCGCCGGCGTCTTTGCTGAGCTTCGCGTCACGCGGACACGCTAGGCGCTAGGTCCGACAGAAAACCAGCCGACGGGCCGCGAGCTGTGGACGAGCACCCCGCTGTGGACAATAGCCGAACAGGTGTACGACTCGGCAAGCGACACGCGGAGCCGTCGAAAAGGCTGCTCAGCGTAGTCGAGCGGGCACCCGGTCGGGGTAGGCGGCACAAACCGCCCGCCACACCACGTGCGTCTGCTCCCCCGCCGCCAGGGCCTGCTCGATGGTCCGTCCGCCGAGCTGGGACAGCACCTGATCGCGGGCGATGCTGGCCGCGTAGCCGGGCCCGAACGCCTCGTCCAACCGCGTCCAGAAGTCGGTCAGCCGCACAGTTATCAGCCCTCCTCGTCCGGTGCCCCGGTCGGCACCGGGCGCAACGCTAGCGCCACCAGGGGCGCCGCCGCGACCGCCGCGAGCAGGGTGAGCACGGGATATCCGGCGAACTGCATGACAAACCCGCTGACCACGGCGGCCCCGGCCCCGGCCAGCCCCATGATCAGGTCGGACAACCCCTGGACGCTCGGCCGCACCGCGGCCGACACCGACTCGGACAGCAGGGTCGAGCCGGCCACCATCGTCCCCGACCAGCCCAGCCCGAGCAGGACCAGACCCACCGAGAGCCGAGGCGTGTGGTGCCCGGCGGTGCCGGCGACCGCGCAGGCGGCCAGCAACAGCCCGACCCCACCGAGGATCACCGCCCGTCGACCGAGCCGGTCGGTGAGCCAACCGACCACCGGGGAGAACGCGTACATGCCGGCGATGTGCAGGCTCAGCACGATGCCGACCAGCCGCAACACGTCGGCGTCGGCGTGCGACTCACCGAGCCGGACCGGCGTCATCGCCATCACCGCCACCATCACCAGGTGACCCACCGCCACGGCGGCGATGCCGAGTCGGGCGGCGGGCTGTCCGCGTACCACCGACCAGGCCGCACGCATCCCGGCGACGCGCGGCGCGCGCACCTTGACCGGCGCGGCGGCCGGCGCCGCACCACCCGCCGCCGGGGCCTCGGCCGCCACCGCGGTCGCGTCGGCGGCCGACGGCAGATCGGCAGCGGTAGCCGCGAGCCGCCGCGCGGTGAGCAACGGGTCGGGCCGGAGCAACCCGAGGAGTACGACGGCAGCCAGCACGAACGCGGCCGCGCTGAACGCGAACGGGCCAGCCAACGGTGGCAGCCCCCAGCCGGTGGTGACCCGGTCGGCCAGCGCGGCGAAGTTCGGCGCGGCCACCGCACCGATGGTGGTGGCCCAGACGATCAGGGAGAGTTGCCGCCCCCGTCGGGCCGGCTCGGCGAGATCCACGGCCGTGTAGCGGGCCTGCAGGTTCGCGGCGGTGCCCCCGCCGAAGAGCAGCATGCCGAGGAAGAGCAACGGCACCCAGCGGGTGGCCGCGGCCAGCACCACCAGCACGCCGCCGACGGCGCCGACCGCGTACGCCAGCACCAGACCCGGCCGGCGACCGTGCCGCGCCATGATCCGGGTGACCGGGACGGCGAGCAGCGCCGCACCGACCACCCCGGCGCTCTGCGCGACACCGGCCACCGCGGTCCCGGCGATCCGGGCCGCGAGCAACGCGCCCACGGCGATGCCGATGGTCACGCCGATCCCGCCGATGATCTGGGTGGTGAAGAGCAGCCGCAGGGTGCGCCGCTGGATCGACGCGACGTCGGGCGCGGTGGCGGTGTGCGCCGCGGTCAGGTCGGTCGCCATCGGCACTCCTGTCGGAAGGGGTGACCCATCCTCGCGCACCCGCGCCGACCAGCGGCAGTGGGTTTCGCCGGAGCGCGCCGCCAAGGACGTCGCCGGCAAGATCACGGCGGGCGACCGAGCCGTGCTACCCGCGGCCGGTGCGGCGACGCCACCGCCCGGCGGGCCGTGCTGCCAGGCCACCTCGTGGCTGAGCCGGTCCCCGGCGAGGTAGACCCGCCCGGCGGCTTCGGGCGGCTCAGGTCGGGTCGGGGCCGCCGCGCTCGCCGGCTATCCGGGCAGGGCGCGGGTGACGACGGTGAGGTCGGCGACCAGGCCCTGGTACGCCGTGTCCTGGTCGTCGGCGCGCAGCACGGCGGACGGGTGGATGGTCGCCAGCAGCCGAGCCGGCGGCGCGTCGGCCCGCTTTCCGGCGTTGTCCACCGGCACCTGCTCGAAGTCCGCGGGGTGTTGGGCCGACTCCGGCCAGGGCAGCAGCTCGCCCCGCTGCCGGGTGACCCGGAAGGACGGGCCGAGCAGCGCCTTGGCGGCGGTCGCGCCGAGCACCACCACGAACTCCGGACGCAGCCGGGCGAACTCCGCGACCAACCAGGGGCGGCAGGCGGTGATGTGCGCCTGGTCCGGGGTCTGGTGGATCCGCCGCCGGCCGCGCAGTTCAAAACGAAAGTGTTTTACGGCATTTGTCAGGTAGAGGTGACCCGGGTCCAACCCGGCGTCGTCCACCGCCCGGCGCAGCAGGCGGCCGGCCGGGCCGACGAAGGGCAACCCCTTCTGGTCCTCCATGTCGCCGGGCTGCTCGCCGACCAGCACCACCCGGGCGCTCTCGTCACCCCGGCCGAAGACCGTCTGCGAGGCGTCCCGGTACAGCTCACAGCCCCGACAGCCGCCCGCGGCGGTGCGCAGGTCGTCGATGGTGTCGGCGTCGGGCGGGATGAACCGCTGGGCGCCCGGAGCGCTCCCGGTCTGCTCGGCCATGCCGACTGTTATATACCCGTTCGATGCTCGCCGCCGGATACGCCCCAGCACACCGGCTACTTCACATCAGTACCCGTTACCGCCCCCATCCCCGCCGGACGCGATCGCGATCAGCACAATGATGATGATGATGATCGCCACCGCGATGGCGATCCAAATCCCCTTACGAGCCCCACCAGAAGCCATATCCCCACACCTCCGGGCGCCCGCATACCCGTCTTCGCCGCCCCAAACCCTCGCGATCTTGCACTTTCTGCCCGGACCAACATGCACAGATCCGATACTG
>NZ_QGSZ01000381.1 GCF_003857055.1 Micromonospora inaquosa
AGGCGACGGTACGGGCAGGCGAGGGGCGGGCGGGGGTCCTTGTCGCCCTTGTTGGGCCAGAAGGACATCGCCCGTTCCGCCTGGGCGGTGATCGTCAGGGAGGGGTTCACGCCCAGGTTGGCCGAGACGGCGGCGCCGTCGACCACGTGCAGCCCGGCGTGACCGTACACGCGGTGCCAGGGGTCGATCACTCCGTCGGCCGGGGTCGCCCCGATGACCGCCCCGCCCAGGATGTGCGCGGTCACCGGGATGTCGAAGGGTTCGGTGAGCGAACCGCCGGCGGTGCCGCCGATCTCGTCGGCGAGCATTCGGGCCGCCGTGTTGCCGGCCGGGATCCAGGTCGGGCTGGGCGTGCCGTGGCCCGGGCCGGTGACCAGTCGGCGGCCGAGCGGGCCACGCCGCCAGCAGGTGGTCAGCGAGTTGTCCACGGACTGCATGACCAGGGCGATCACCGTTCGTTCCGACCAGCCGCGGACCGACAGCATCCGGGCGGCCAACCGGGGCTGCCGCACGATGCTGCCCAGCCAGCGGCGTACCCGGTGCGGACCGCCGTCGACCAGCAGTGACTGGAGCAGCCCCATCGCGTTGGAGCCGCGCCCGTAGCGGACCGGCTCGATGTGCGTGTGCGGGTCGGGGTGGAACGAGCTGGTGATGGCCACCCCCTCGGTGTAGTCCAACCGCTCGGATCGGGCCCTCTGTCGTGGCACCGAGGCACCGAGGATCGCCTCCGAGTTGGTCCGGGTCAGCTCGCCGAGTCGGGGCGAGAGCCCGGGTAGCGCCGCGTCGGCCCGCATCGCGTGCAGCAGCCGTTGGGTGCCGAGCGCTCCGGCGGCGAAGACCACCTGGTCGGCGTGGATGACCTGCCGAGCCTTGCGCAGCCAGGCGCCGGTGCGTTCGGTGTGCACCTGGTACCCGCCGCCGTCCGCGGGTCGGACAGCGGTCACCGTGGTCAACGGACGGACCGTTACGCCGAGCCGCTCGGCGAGCCAGAGGTAGTTCTTGACCAGCGTGTTCTTCGCCCCGTGTCGGCAGCCGGTCATGCATGACCCGCAGTGCTGGCAGCCGGTGCGTTCCGGGCCGGCACCGCCGAAGTACGGGTCGGCGACCCGCTGGCCGGGCCGGCCGATGTGCACGCCCACCGGGGTGGCGTGGAAGGTGTGCCCCACCCCCATCCGCTCGGCCACCGCGCGCATGGCCCGGTCCGCACCGGTGTGCACGGGGTACGTGGTGACGCCGAGCATCCGTTTCGCCTGGTCGTAGTGGTGGGCCAACTCGTCGCGCCAGTCGGTGATGTCGCGCCACTGCGGGTCGTTGTAGAAGGCCGGCAGCGGTTCGTAGAGGGTGTTCGCGTAGACCAGCGAACCGCCGCCCACCCCGGCGCCGGAGAGCACCAGCACCCCACCGCCGGACCGTCGCTCGGCCGGTCGGAGCAGGGTGAGCCGTTGGATGCCGTAGCAGCCCAGCTTCGGTGCCCAGAGGAACCGGCGGACCCGCCAGGACGTTTGCGGGAACTCGTCGTCGGCGAAGCGGCGGCCGGCTTCCAGGACCGCTACCGAGTAACCCTTCTCGGCCAGTCGGAGCGCGGTGACGCTGCCACCGAAGCCGGAGCCGATGACTATCACGTCGTACCGCATGAACGCATCATTACTCGCGAGTAGCGCTCGCGCCAGCGGCACTTTTTGCGCGATCATGCTCCGGCCGACCGACCCGGCGCCTCCCGGCCGCAACCCGGAGCACCCGTCGGAGCGTTGTTCACCAGACGGGTGGAAGGAAGCCAAGATGGTTCTCGGGTCGATGGCACCGCGCCGACGGTGGCTGCTGCTGGGGCTGACGGCCCTCGCCGTAGTCGCGCTGATCGCGGCCAGCGCGGTGGTGATCACCCGGCTGACCGGGGACAACAAGCCCGGCGGCGCTCCGGTGGCCGGCTCGCCGACCCCGTCGCCGGTCGGCACGCCGACGCCGAGCCCCAGCGGTCCCCCGCCGGGCGCGGACATCACCGGCCCGCTCAACCTGCTACTGGTCGGTGTGGACACCCGGGTCAGCGTGCCCGGGTGGGAGCCGCACTCGGACGCCGTGCTGGTGCTGCACGTACCCAAGGGATTGGACCGGGCGTACCTCTTCTCGCTCCCCCGCGACCTGCTGGTGGACATCCCGGCCTTCCCGAAGGCCGGTTACAAGGGCGGCAAGACCAAGCTCACCCACGCGATGAGCTTCGGCAGCCGGGTGCCGGGCAAACCCAAACAACCCAGCACAGCCCAGGGGTACGAGCTGCTGCGCAGCACTGTCAGCGGTTACACCGGGCTGCGCATCGACGCGGGCGCGGTGCTCACGTTCAACGGGTTCGACCGGTTGGTCGACGCGCTGGGCGGGGTGGACATCTACGTCGACCAGCGGGTCGCCTCGCTGCACCGCCGACCGGACGGCAAGTACCGGGAGAGCGCGCCGGGCGGGTACACCGGGCCGCAGCAGGTCTACGAGAAGGGCGAGCGGCACCTCAACGGTTGGCAGGCGCTGGACTACGCGCGGCAGCGCTACATCACCGGCGGTGACTACGCGCGGCAGCGTCACCAGCAGCAGCTGATCCGGGCGATGACCCGCAAGATCCTGGACGAGGGCCTGGCCCGGCAACCGGAGCGCGTCGACCAGGTGGTCTCCGCGCTGGGCGACACCCTGGTCTACGTCGGCGGGCGCCGGATCGTCGACATCGCGTACGCCCTCAGTGGACTGCCGGAGAACCGGTTCACGCTGGTCGGCCTGCCCGGTTCCGGCGTCGGCAAGGGCAGCGCCTACCGGGGCGAACAGCTGACCACCGAGGGCCGCAAGTTCCTCACCGAACTGCGCGCCGGCCGCGCCGACGCGTACCTGGCCGCCCACCCCTCCCTGGTCGTCAAGAACTGACCGCCGCTCAGAGCCGCTTGGGCCGGGCGGGTTTCTTGGTGCCGTAGAGCCAGGCGTCGAAGACCGCGTCGAGCTGCTTGCCGGAGACCCGCTCGGCCAGGGCCACGAACTCGGCGGTGGTAGCGGTGCCGTTGCGCTTCTCCGCCGCCCAGGTCTTGATGATCTCGAAGAACGCCTTGTCGCCGACGGCCACCCGCAGGGCGTGCAGGGCCATTCCGCCGCGCTGGTAGACCGACTCACTGAACAGCTTCTCCACACCCGGCTTGCCCGGCGGTGTCTGCCACACCTGCGCGGACATGGTGGCGTACCGGTTGTCGAACGCCTCCTTGGCGGTGTACGCCTTGGTGTGCTCGGCCCACAGCCACTCCGCGTACGTCGCGAAGCCCTCGTTGAGCCAGATGTCCTCCCACTTGGCCAACGCGACGCTGTCACCGAACCACTGGTGGGCCAGCTCGTGCGCGACGACCTCGGTGTTCTCGCCCTGCCGGAAGAAGCTCGCCGCGTAGACCGGTCGGCTCTGCGTCTCCAGCGCGTAGGAGATCCGGCGGTCGGCGACCACCACACCGCCGTACGCGTCGAACGGGTACGGCCCGAACACGCTCTCCAGGTAGTCGGCGACCTCAACGGTCCGCGCGATGGACGCGTCCGCGTTCCCCCTGGCCTCGGTGGTGGTGACCGCGTTGTAGACCGGGCGACCCTTGTGCTCGCCGGTGGTGATCCGGAACTTGCCGATCACCAGCGTGCTCAGATAGCTGGCCATCGGCGACTTCTCCGACCACTTCCAGGTGGTCCAACCGCCCGAGCTGGTCTTCCCGCCGGGAACCCCGTTGCTGATCGCGGTCAGGCCGTCCGGCACGGTGACTTCGAAGTCGTACGCCGCCTTGTCCGACGGGTGGTCGTTGACCGGGAACCAGGTGCTGGCCGATTCGGGCTGACCCAGCGCGATGGCACCGTCGGCGGTGTGCAGGAAGCCGCCGTCACCGAGCGTCTCGTTCCTCAGCGGCTTCGGCTTGCCGGCGTAGGTGATCTCGGCGACGAAGCCGTTGCCGTTGATCAGGCCGGAGGCCGGCTTGATCACCAGCTCGTTGCGCTTGCGGCTGTGGGTCGCCGGTGCGCCGTCCACGGTGACCGCGCTGACGGTCAGACCGGCCAGGTCGAGGTTGAACGTCGACAGGTCGGCGGTCGCGTTGGCCCGCACTGTGGTCGTACCCGTCAACTGGTCCTTGGCCGGGTCGTAGCGCACCTTCACCGTGTAGCGGCCGACGTCGTAGCCGCCGTTGCCGTAGGTCGGGAAGTACGTGTCGCCGACCCCGTCGGCACCCGCGGTGAAGGTCCGCGCCGGTGTGGGGGACGCGCTCGGTGACGGTGCCGCGGCCGGGCCTGACGAGCCGCATCCGGACAGTACGAGCGCACCGGTCACCAGCAGGCCGGCGCCCATGCGCACTCTGTGCCGCGTCCCCCGCATCCCACACCCTCTCCGCACGGTGGCCGGTCACGGCCTTCGCCGCTCCGCGCGAACGGGCACCTACCCGCCGTTCACCGGCGGCAGCATATCGACCGGGCAACCGGGTCGGATCACGGCAGTGTGGGGGCCGCTCCACCCACCAACCAGGCGTCGAAGAGCGGACGCAGTTGCCGCTGCGCGACCCGCTCGGCCAGCGAGACGAGGTCCGCGGTGGTCGCGTTGCCCCCCGCCCGCTCGGTGGTCCAGGTGCGCAGGATGCGGAAGAAGAGGTCGTCACCGACGGTCCGGCGCAGCGCGTGTACGGCGAGCGCCCCGCGCTTGTAGACGGCCGTGCCGAACATCTGCTCCCGGCCCGGCTCGACCGACGGCTGCCCCCAGTCGGTGGCCGCGTACTGGATCTCGAAGTTGCGCTGGGCGGTCCGGCCGCCGTCGTGTTCCTCCCACAGCCACTCCGCGTAGCTGGCGAAGCCCTCGTTGAGCCAGATGTCACCCCACCTGGTCAGTGACACGCTGTCGCCGAACCACTGGTGCGCCAACTCGTGTGCGACGACGCTCGGGTTCGGCCGGTCGTCGGCGAAGAAGCCCGGCCCGTAGACCGGCCGGGACTGGGTCTCCAGGGCGTACCCGATCCGGTCGTCGTCGATCACGATCCCCCCGTACGAGTCGAACGGGTAGGGGCCGAAGCGGCTGGCCAGGAAGTCGACGATCGCGCCGGTGCGGGCCAGCGAGGTGGCCGCCCCGCCGGTTGCCGGCAGGCTCGCGGCCACCGCCGTGACCATCGGCCGGCCGGCGTGCGTGCCGGTCACCACCCGGTAGTCACCGATCACGAGGGTGCTCAGGTAGCTGGCCATCGGGGTGCGCTCCGACCAGCGCCAGGTGGTCCAGCCGTCGGCGCTGCTCTTCGGCCCGGGTACGCCGTTGCTCAGCGCGGCCAGGCCGTCCGGGACGGTCACCGCCAGGTCGTAGGTGGCCTTGTCCGACGGGTGGTCGTTGACCGGGAACCAGGTGGCGGCCGAGTCGGGTTGGCCGAGCGCCACCGCGCCGTCGGTGGTGTGCAGGAAACCGCCGCTGCCCAGGACCCCGTCGTCGACGGCCGTGGGCACGCCCGCGTAGTCGACGGTCACGGTGAACTGCCGACCGCGCGGCAGGCCGTCGCGGGGCGTCACCACCAACTCGCCGTCGCCGCGTCGGTGGTCGGCCGCCGTGTCGCCCACGCTGACAGCGCCGACGTCCAGGCCGACCAGGTCCAGATTGAACCGGGACAGGTCCTGGGTGGCGGTGGCCGTGATGACGGCTCGACCGGTCAGTCGGTCGGCCGACGGGTCGTAGCGGACGTCGAGGCCGTAGTGCGCGACGTCGTAGCCACCGTTGCCGTGCCCCGGCACGTACGGGTCGCCGACGTCGGCCGCGCCGGGCCGGAAGCCGTTGCGGTCGTCGCCCGTGCAACCGGTCGTGACCAGCCCGAGGACGCAGGTCAGCGCGGCGGCGACGGTCAGTCTCCGTCCGGTCAGGACCATGCCCACCCCTCCTGCGGTACTCCGGCCTCCTGCGGCGTGCAGGTTTACTACGGCGTTCCGGTCTCCTGCGGCGTTCCGGTCAGGACGAGCGTAGTCAGCATCGCCGGCCGCGCCGGCCGGTATCGACGATCATCAGTTACTTTCGTCGAATCAAACGAAAGCTGCTGTCGATCGAACCTTTCTTTCAACTTAGACCGACGTTAGTGTCGGGCTCCGACCACCGTCGCGAAAGGTGGAACCATGCCTGACCACACCGCCCCCGACGCCACCCCCACCAACCGGCTCAGCCGTCGTTCCCTGCTCGCCGCCTCCGCGGGCGCCGCCGCCGCGATCGGCGCGGCCGGCCTACCCGTCCTCGCCACCGGCACCCCCGCCCTCGCCAACCCCGGCAAGGCGGGCAAACTGCGGGTCGAACCGCTGATCCCGGCCAAGAACCGCGGCATCATCCTCTACAGCGTCCGCGACCGCATCACCGCCGCGCCCGACGACAGCGGAGTGCCGTACGGCTTCGAGCGCGTCCTCGCCCGACTCGCCGAAATCGGCTACAAGGAGATCGAGTTCGCCGGCTACACCCAGAGCACCGAGATCCTGGGCCGGCAGATCACCCCCGCCGAAATCCGCAAGATCCTCGACGACAACGGCCTGGTGGCCAACGGCACCCACGCCACGATCCAGCCGTCCACCTTCCAGCAACAACTCGACATCGCCGAGGAACTCGGCATGAAGAACATCGGCACCGGCAGCGACCCGACCAGCAGCGCGTACAAGGCCGAATGGGACGCCGCCGCGGACATCTGGAACGAGCTGGGCCGGCAGGCCAAGGCCCGAGGCATGCGGCTCTACACGCACAACCACGACGCTGCGTACAACTTCCTCATCGACCGGGGCCCGCGCGACGCGCAGGGCCGGCAGACCCGGTCCTCCGGCATCCGCCGACTGGAGTACTTCTTCGAGATCACCGACCCGCGGTACGTCTTCTTCGAGCTGGACATCTACTGGGCCTACGTGGCCCGCTACAAGCACCAGAAGTACGTCAACCCGGCCGGCCAGGAGGTCACCGACCTGTTCGACCCGATCCTCACGGTGGCCGACCGGACCACCCGGTTCCCGCTGTTCCACGCCAAGGACGGCGACCGGGACACCAGCGTCCCCAACGGGTACCAGATGACCCCGCTGGGCGACGGCGACCTCAACTTCCAGCAGTTCTTCCAGACCATCGGCGAACGCAACTTCCACCACGCCAACTGGGAGATGGACACCGCCCCCGGCGGCGCGGACAACAAGGGCCAGTCGCTCGACTTCGCGGCGACCAGCTACCGCAACATGTCCGACCTGACCATCTACGTGCAGAAGTGACTCCGCGCTGAACGCGACGAAGGCCGGCCCCGCACTGGTGCGGGGCCGGCCTTCACACGTCTGACGGATCGGTCAGCGGTCGAGGACCAGACCAACCTTCTGGAACTCCTTCAGGTCGCGGTAACCACACTTGGCCATCGCCCGACGCAACCCGCCGAACAGGTTGAGCTGACCGTCGGCCTCATCGGCCGGCCCGAAGAGCAACTGCTCCATCGACCCGAGCGGCTCACCCGAAACCTCGAAGGCACCCCGGGGCAGCGACGGGTGGCTCGCCGCCGAGTGCCACCAGGCGCCACCGGCGGGGGCCTCGTCGCAGAGCGACAGCGGCTCACCGAGCATCACCGCGTCCGCGCCACAGCCCAGCGCCTTGGCGATGTCGCCCGAGGTCTGGATGTCACCGTCGGCGATCAGGTGCACGTACCGGCCACCGGTCTCGTCCAGGTAGTCCCGGCGGGCCGCCGCGGCGTCGGCGATCGCGGTGGCCATCGGCACCCGGATGCCCAGCACCGACTCGGTGGTCGACCACTCGTCGCCACCGATGCCCACGATCACCCCGGCCGCACCGGTACGCATCAGGTGCAGCGCCGTCTTGTAGTCGGTGCAACCACCAACGATCACCGGCAGATCGAGGTCGGCGATGAACTCCTTGAGGTTCAACGGCTCGTCGGTGGTCGACACGTGCTCGGCCGAGACGATCGTGCCCTGGATGACCAGGATGTCCACCCCGGCGTCCAGGATCACCGGCGCCAACGCGAGGGTGTGCTGCGGGGAAACCCGCACCGCCACCGTGCCGCCGCCGGCACGCAGCTCGCGGACCCGCTCCGCGATCAGATCCGGACGGATCGGCTCCGCGTACACCTCCTGGAGCCGCTTGGTGGCGCGGGCCTCCTCGTCGAGGCCGGCCAGCTCGTCCAGCACCTTCGTCGGGTTCTCGTAGCGGGTCCAGAGCCCCTCGACGTTGAGCACACCGAGGCCGCCGAGCTGACCGAGGCGCACCGCCGAGGACGGGCTCATGGTGGCGTCGGAGGGGTGACCGACGCACGGAATACCGAACGGGTACGCGTCGAGCTGCCAGGACGTCGAGACGTCGTCGACGTCCCGGGTACGGCGGCTCGGCACGATGGCGATGTCGTCCAGGTGGTAGCCGCGCTGCGCGGTCTTGCCCAGCCCGATCTCGACCACGTCACGCATGGGGGACTCCAGATGGTTGGGGGTGGTGGGTCAGCGGGTGTGGTAGTTGGGCGCCTCGACGGTCATCTGGATGTCGTGCGGGTGGCTCTCCTTCAGGCCAGCCGCGGTGATCCGGATGAGCTGGCCCCGGCGGTGCAGATCGGGGATGTTCTCCGCACCGGCGTACCCCATGGCCAGTCGCAGACCGCCGACCAGCTGGTGGGCCACCCGGGAGAGCGGCCCCCGGTAAGGCACCTGACCCTCCACGCCCTCCGGGACCAACTTGTCGTCGCTGAGCACGTCCTGCTGGAAGTAGCGGTCCTTGCTGTACGACTTGGCCTGCCCCCGGGACTGCATCGCGCCGAGCGACCCCATCCCGCGGTACGTCTTGAACTGCTTGCCGTTGACGAAGATCAGCTCGCCGGGGCTCTCCTCGCAGCCGGCCAGCAGGCTGCCGAGCATCACCGTGTCGGCGCCGGCCACCAGGGCCTTGGCGATGTCACCGGAATACTGGATGCCACCGTCGCCGATCACCGGCACGCCGGCCGGCCGGGCGGCCCGGGCCGCCTCCATGATCGCGGTCACCTGCGGCACGCCGACCCCGGCGACGATCCGGGTGGTGCAGATCGCGCCCGGCCCCACGCCCACCTTGACGCCGTCGGCGCCAGCGTCGACCAGCGCCTTCGCGCCGGCGTACGTGGCCACGTTGCCGCCCATGATGTCGACCGTCACGTCAGCCTTGAGCCGGCGGACCATGTCCAGCACGGCCCGCTGGTGACCGTGCGCGGTGTCCACGATCAGCACGTCGACGCCCGCGTCGACGAGGGCACGGGCCCGCTTGTAGGCGTCCTCGCCCACACCGATGGCCGCGGCGACCCGCAGGCGGCCAGCGTCGTCCTTGCTGGCGTCCGGGTACTGCTCGCTCTTGGTGAAGTCCTTGACCGTGATCAGGCCACGCAGCCGGCCCGAGCCGTCGACGATCGGCAGCTTCTCGACCTTGTGCTGACGCAGCAGCGCCAGGGCGTCGTCCTTGCTCACCCCGACCCGCGCGGTGATCAGCGGGGTGTGGGTCATGATCTCGCGGACCGGAGTGTTCGGCTCGGAGACGAAACGCATGTCCCGGTTCGTCACGATGCCGACCAGCTGGCCGTCGCCATCCACCACCGGAACGCCGGAGATGCGGTAACGCCCGCACAGCTCGTCGACCTCGCGCAGCGTGTCGTTCGGGCTGGCGGTCACCGGGTTGGTGATCATGCCGGACTCGGAGCGCTTGACCAGGTCGACCTGGAGGGCCTGGTCCTCCAGGGAGAGGTTGCGGTGCAACACACCGATGCCGCCCTGGCGGGCCATGGCGATCGCCATCCGGGCCTCGGTCACCGTGTCCATCGCGCTGGACAGCAGCGGAATGGACAACTCGATGTTGCGGGTGAGCTTCGTCCGGGTGTTGACCCGGCTGGGCACCACGTCCGACTCGCCCGGCTGAAGCAGCACGTCGTCGAAGGTCAGACCGAGCGGAACCACCCGAGCGGAGCCGGCCGGCAGCTCAGGCAGGTGGCCGCCCAGGTCGGCGTGCTCGACGCCGGCCGGAAGATCGGTGCTGGGCGAATTTTCCACGATTGCTCCCCTGAGCTGCTCGGATGGGCTTCAGCGAGGTGGCGCGGGCGGGCACCGGAGCGCGCCACGATGCTGGCACGTCGCCTCATCGTACCCAGTGAGCTGGGCGACCCGTCCGTGGCGGGCCGGCTCGGCGCGGAGGCCGGGGGGCGGACGTTCCCGCCGCGTTGGGTCTACGGTGAGGGGGTGCACGACGAGCCCATCGACCCGTTCAATGGCGACCCGGCCGATCCGACCGCGGGTCTGGATGACCCGGGCGACGACGCGACGCCGGATCCGCTGACCGACGTCGAGCGGCAGGATGTGCTGGAAGACCTCGCCGACCTGGAGATCTACCAGGCTCTGCTGGCCCCGATCGGGGTCCGCGGGCTGGTGATCGAATGCGAGGACTGCCGGGAGCCGCACTACTTCGACTGGGACCTGCTCCGCGGCAACCTGCGGCACCTGCTCAACTCCGGTCGGCCCCGCGTGCACGAGCCCGCGTACGACCCTGACCCGGATCACTATGTGACCTGGGACTACGCCCGGGGTTACGCCGACGGGGTGCACGACACCCTGTCCGAGGGCACCGAGGACGAGCCGGGCGCCCCGACCGCCACCAAGTGACACCGCTGCGCGGCCTGCACCAGTAGCCGCGCGCCGGGTACGACGTTGCCGGCGGCGCGTGTCCCGTTGCCGCGCGGCGCTTACGTCAGGCGACCAGGCCGGCGCGGAACCCCGCCGCCACCGCGTGCGCCCGGTCCCGGGCACCAAGCTTGCGGAACAACCGGCGGGCGTGCGTCTTGACGGTGTCCTCCGAGACGAACAACTCCCGGCCGATCTCCGCGTTGCTCTTGCCTTCGGCCATGCCGAGCAGCACCTGAAGCTCACGCTCGGTGAGGCCGATGGACGCCCGACTGGGTCGGGCGTTCGGAACGGGACGGGCCGGGTCGGTCGGCGCCGCCGACTCGCCGGTACCGGCCTCCGCCTCGTCGTCGCCCCGCTGCACCGGCACCGACGCCAGACCGGCCGGCCCGTCGGCTGCCGCGGCCGCCCAACCGGGCTCACCGGAGCCCCGTGGCGACGGCCCGGAGCGACCGGAACCACCCACCGCCGCAGCGTCGCGGGCCGGATCGGTGAGCCGCTGCCGGGAGGCACGGCCGGGTGCGGTGAGCAGCAGTAGCGCCTTCGCCACCGCGCTGGTCAGGTCGTGGTCGACATTCTGAATGAGGCCTCGGGCACCGGCGCTGATGGTGGCCGCCGCGGCCTCGGACTCCTCGGTGCCGAGCAGCAGCACCGCCGCCTGCGGCGCCCGGGCCAACACCCGGCGGACGAAGCCGGCGCTGTCCGGCCGGGTGAGGGCCGTGTCAGCGAGGACCACGTCGGCCGGCCGCTCGGCTAGCCGCAGCATCACCTCGGGATCAGAGACGGCGGTACGAACGATCGCGGACAACCCCAACCGCGCGGCAGCAGAAGTAAGGTGCTGGGCCGCGAGTGGTGTCCGAACGCACACAAGAACGGTACGCACTGTGGTCTCCTCTCCGCCAACGAGCAGACCATGACGCGGTCGGCTGGGGAGGTGGTTCCCGGCAATCGTTCGAACTTTTCCGACAGATAGGGCAAAAGCCGCAATTTCGCGGAGGTTTTCGATCACAGACGTGTGAGTTGACGACAGCCCGGGTACCGGGAGGTCCAGGCCGGAACGGTGCGCCTGCGCGGCCCGCCGCCCGGACGCCGGCCATAAGGATTCTCGCGGTGCCGCGCGGGAGGAGGGGTGCTGATGTCGAACGTACGTAGACTGCCCGGACCCATCGTCGATCTCTGGGACTGGCAGCGACTCGGTGCCTGCCGAGGGCGCGACAGCGCGCAGTTCTTCCACCCCGACGGCGAGCGAGGCTCCTCCCGACTGCGTCGCGAGTCCGCAGCCAAGGCCGTCTGCCGCACCTGCCCCGTTCGCGCCGAATGCGCCGCCCACGCCCTGTCGGTACGCGAGCCGTACGGCGTGTGGGGCGGCTTCAGCGAGTCGGAACGCCTGCGGCTGCTCGCCGTCGGCTGGGAGGATCTGGCAGACCGCCGGCACGCCCGGGTCGACGTCGCGCGGCTGGAAGCCCGCCTGGGCCGCCCGCACAAGTCGACCGTCCCGGCTCAACGCAAGGTCGCCTGACCCGACCCGACCCCGACATCCGCGAAACCGCGCCCCCGCCCTGGAGGCGCGGTTTCGCGTGCTGTGCGACTCCACTGCCCTCTGGGCGATCCCTCGGCGTAGTGCGCGATTTGCGTTGTGAGCGGTTTCCCGTGCGCCATGCATGACGTCACACGGCCGTGCACGGTCCTCACAATTTCGTGGCATCAAGACCCGCCGCCACCGACCCAGCAACTGCGACGGTCATGATCGACACGAGTTCCTTGATGTCGGGGCGTCCCACCCGGCCAGACACCGCGATTTCAATGACGTCGAGTGGATCAAGCCCGACTACGTGGCGCGAGGGTCAAGCAGGGGATCGATCGCCGATTTGGCCGGTCTGAGGCGTTCGGCGTTTGCGCGCCGCATAGGCTATGCACGGTTTGCGGTGTTTGACCGGTGACCGGCCGCACTCGTGGGCTGGAATCATGGCCGGGTCGGGGTCGTTGAACAGCCTGACGATCGCAGCACCACGACCCGCCGCCCGGCCCGCAGGCTGGTCGCGCAGGTTGGAATGCCGGCCACCGCCCGGTCGTTGCAGTCCCCACGACCGACCGCAGGCACCGCCTCCATGTGGGTGCCGGACGGATTGGGCCGCCCCCGGAATGACCCCGGCGGCCCGGTCGTTGCAGTCCCCACGACCGACCGACCCGGCACCTTGATGAGGGTGCCCGGCGGATGGGCCACCCCCGGAATGACCCCGGCCCCCCGGTCGTTACACCTGGAC
>NZ_QGSZ01000383.1 GCF_003857055.1 Micromonospora inaquosa
ACAGGGACGGGGGTGGTCGGGGAGTCGGACTGCACGCGCTCATCGCGCGGCAGCTCGGCGGTGGGGTGCGACGGCTCGGCGTCGGTGGGGGCCGGCCGGCGCTGCGGGTCGGACTCGAACTCGGTCATGGCACTACCTTCTCCCCCAGCACTGCAACCAACCTGGAACGGTCCTGGAAGTTGGCTGAAAGTCACTCGCCCGCTCCGTCGACCTGCGGCAGCAGCGGCAGCCGAACCCGGAAGGTGGCTCCACCGCCGGGCGTCTCGGCCACCTCGACCGAGCCGTGGTGGGCCGCGACCAGCGCCGCCACGATGGCCAGGCCAAGGCCGGTGCCGGTGTTGCCGTCGGCCCGCCGGGTACGGGCCGCGTCGGCCCGGTAGAACCGCTCGAAGACCCGTTCCGCCTGCTCCGCCGAGAGACCGGGGCCGGTGTCGGCCACCTCCACGACGGCGAAGCCACCCGGCTCGGCGCGCAGCCGTACCCGGATCTCGGCCTCCGGCGGGGTGTGGGTGAGCGCGTTCGTGACCAGGTTGCCGATCACCTGCCGTAGCCGCGCGTCGTCGGCGGAGACGACGAGCGGGCCCGATTGGGGCGCGATCTCCAACTCGATCCGCCGGTCCGGTGCCATCGCCCGGGCGGCCTGCACCGCGTCGGAGGCGAGCACCGGCAGCTCCACGGGAGTCAACGAGAGCGGCCGTTCCATGTCCAGGCGGGCGAGCAGCAGCAGGTCTTCCACCAGCAGCCCCATCCGGGCCGCCTCGTCCTCGATCCGGCGCAACAGACCGGCGGTCTGCTCCGGCGCACTGGCCGCGCCCTGCCGGTACAGCTCGGCGAAGCCACGAATGGTGGTGAGCGGAGTCCGCAGCTCGTGGGAGGCGTCGGCGACGAACTGTCGCATCCGTTCCTCGGAGCGGATGGCCCGCGCCTCGGACGCCTGGGCGGCGGCGGCCGCATCCCGGGCGGCGCTCTCCGCCCACCGGGCCGAGGTCTCCGAGGCGGCTCGGGCGGTGAACGCCGCCTCGATCTGGGTGAGCATCGCGTTCAGCGCGCGGGAGAGCCGGCCCAGCTCCGAGGTTGGTTCGGCCTGGCCCTCCTCCGGGTCGGGCACCCGGCGGGTCAGGTCACCGCCGGCGATCGCGGCGGCGGTACGTTCAATCTCCACCAGCGGTTTGAGGCTGGTCCGGACGATCGCCGCGCCGACCGAGGCCAGCATGATCAGCACCGCACCGCCGACCAGTAGGTCTATCCAGACGAGCTGCTTCACCGCCCGGTCCACCTCGGTCAGCGGCTGACCGACGGCGAGCACCGAGCCGTCCGGCTGGGCCGCGTAGTAGACCCGCCATCTGGTGAAGCCGTCATGGGACACGACGGTCTGCGGCTCCCCCTCCAGGTCCTCGAAGCCCTCGCGGCTGGTGGGGAAGGTGGGCAGCTGAACGGGATCGAGACTGATGTCGTCGTAGATCGCCGGGTAGACCCGCTGCTCGTCAGCCACCGACACGACGTAGTCGCTGGGCAGCATGGCGTTGACCTGCCCACTGCGCAGCTTGGGCAGCAGCTGACCGAGGCCCTGGGCGGTCGACCTGATCTGCCCGTCCACCTGACCCTGCAGATAGTTGCGCAGGAAATACGCGGTCAGCGAGCTGATCACCAGGAGCGCGACGGCGACCAGCGCCAGCACCGAGGTGACCAGCTTGATCCTCAGTGGAACGCTGCGCACCCGCCCCTTCGCCTGCTGGACCGCGTTCACGCCGCCGGCTTGCGCAGCACGTACCCGACGCCGCGGAGAGTGTGGATCAGCCGAGGTTGGGTGGTGTCGACCTTGCGCCGCAGGTACGAGATGTAGGACTCGACGATGTTGTCGTCGCCCCGGAAGTCGTAGTTCCAGACGTGGTCGAGGATCTGCGCCTTGGACAGCACCCGGTTGGCGTTGAGCATCAGGTACCGCAGCAGCTTGAACTCGGTCGGCGACAGCTGCACCCGCTGGCCGGCCCGGTGCACCTCGTGGGTCTCCTCGTCCAACTCCAGGTCGGCGAAGGTGAGGCGGGACGGGGCCTGCTCGCCGGTCGTGGTGCGGCGCAGCACGGCCCGGATCCGGGCGGTCAACTCCTCCAGGCTGAACGGCTTCGTGACGTAGTCGTCGCCGCCCAGGGTCAGCCCGCGGATCTTGTCGTCGGTGGCGTCCCGGGCGGTCAGGAACACCACCGGGGTACGCGTGCCGCCCTCGCGGAGCATCCGGATGACCTCGAAGCCGTCCAGGTCGGGGAGCATCACGTCGAGCACCACCAGGTCGGGCCGGTGGTCCTTGGCGGCGTTGAGCGCCGCGCTCCCGCTTGTCGCGGTGGCCACGTCGAAGCCCGCGAACCGCAGGCTCGCGGAGAGCAGTTCGAGGATGTTGGGGTCGTCCTCGACGACAAGCAGTCGCGCCTCGGTCTGGGTAGCGGGCATGCGCCCATCATCGGTGACGTCACTGCGCCAGCGCTGGACGCTTCCTGGAAAAAGGCTGTGAGTCGCCGGCCGTTCGACGGCGTCGTTCAGCGCAGCAGGCGACGTAGCCCGTCGAGGGCGCCGTCGAGCAGCCTGATCGCGGTGCGCAGCTGGGTGTCGCTGAACTGCCGGGCGCGCACCAGCCGGCCCACCTCGGCGGTGAAAGCGGTGAGCCGCTGGTCGAGTTCGTCGAGCAGCTCGGCCTGCGGTCCGGTGGCCGACGTCGGCCGGGGCGGCGGTGCGGGTGCCTCCCACCGGGCTCGCCGGGTCTGCCGGGTGGCCTCGCTCAGCTCCCGTTTGAGGTCGCGTACCGATCCGCGTACCTCGCTTCGGATCTCGCCGGCCAGGCTGGAGAGGTCCGCCACGGAGGCGGCGATGTCCGCCTCCAGCGCGGTCAGTTCGCCGGCCCGCTGGCGCAGCTCGGCACGCCCGGCGTCGGTGATCTCGTACGTCTTGCGGCCACCGGCCGCGGTGTGGCTGACCAGACCCTCGACCTCCAGCCGTTGCAGGCGGGGGTAGATGGTGCCGGCGCTGGGCGCGTACAGCCCGAGGAACCGGTCCTCCAGCAGGCGGATCAGCTCGTAGCCGTGCTTCGGGCCGTCGTCGAGGAGCTTGAGCAGGTAGAGCCGGAGCCGCCCGTGGCTGAACACGGCGGTCACGGCAGCTCCTCCCCATCGTCGTCGACAGCTCGGGCGAGCAGGGCGATGCTCCCCGAGGTCGCGGAAGCCCAGAGCTTACCTTCGCCGGCGCCGAGCACCCCCTCGCTGCTGGGCAGTGGGAATGTCGAGGTGTGCAGCTGCGGAAAGCCGCTGGTGATGCGGCCGGACGCGGTGTTGAGCCGGACGGCGAGGTCGCTGTCCTCGCGGACCCGGACGGTGATGCTGCCCGAGATGGTGGTCAACCGGATCTCGCTGCGCCGAGGGTTGTCCAGATCGCAGGTGATGGAGCCGGAGACGGTCTGCGCCCGCACCCGGTCGGCGGCGCTGTCGGCGAGGATCACCTCCCCGGAGACCGTCTCCAGGGTGAGGTCGCCGCGGACGCCGAGCGCCTCCACCGGGCCGGAGGTGATCTTCGCGGAGGTGCTGCCCCGCAACCCCATCAGGGTGATCTGGCCGGCGACGACGTTGACTGTGGTCTGCCGGCGCAGGCCGGAGGCGACCAGTGAGCCCGCGACCAGGTCCAGGTCGGCGAGGACGTCGGCGGGCACGGCGATGGAGACGTCCACCCGGGGGTAGCGGTGGATCATCCGGAACCACCGCAGGACGTCCGACCAGCCCCGACCGCGCTCCTGGCGGAGGCTGAGCCGGCCGTCGGTGTGGTCGATCAGGACCGGCCGACGGCCGACCTGGGTCACGTCGATCCGGGTCGGCCCGTCGGTGGCGACCACGTTGAGCCGTCCACTGATCAGTCGAACGTCCAACCGGGTGACCGGAGCGTCCAGGGTGAGCCGCTGCGGGCTCTCGATCGTCCATCCGGCCATGGCGTCCCCCTCTCGACGACGCGCGGGCGCACGCCGAACAGGAGAAGAATGTAACGCGATACATCGCGACACCACAAGACAGGTCGTGAGTTGGTCGCCGCGTTCGGTGAGGCTCCCGTCAGGCCGCCAGATCCAACTCCCGATCGACAACCGGCGTCGACACGGGAACAGCCGGGGTCGCGCTCCGCACCGGCCGCAGCCGGGCCCGCGCCACGGCCTTCGCCGTGGGCAACAGGTGTACGGCCGACTCGGCGGCCCGGGCCAGCAACCGTCGGTCGGCGTCCCGGGCCGGGTGCAGCGCACCGGCGATCGTCACCGAGACCACCAACTCCCGCGCCGTGACCACCCGGGCCACCGAGCGCAGCAGGGTGTCCGCACCGAGGAAGGCGGCTGCCGTGGTGGCCGACCCGGTGGCCGCACAGCGATAGGTGAGCCGCAACGGCACCACCGGACTGCCCGTGTCGATGGCCGCCTGGAACGTCGCAGGCCGGAAGCCACCGCCGGGGCGGCAGTCGGTGGCGCCGTTTCCGGCACACCACGTCGTACCCTCCGGAAAGACCGCCACCGACTGCCCGGCGCGCAACGCCTCAGCGACCCGACCGACGGTGATCGGCAGCGCCAGCGGCCGGGAGCGGTCCACGAAAACCGTTCCCGCCGCCGCGGCCAGCAGACCGACCACCGGCCAGGAGCGGACCTCCCGCTTCGCGACCATCCGGGTGGGCGCGACCGCCAGCACCGCCAGGATGTCCAGCCAGGAGACGTGGTTGGCGACCAGCAGCGCGCGCCGCCGCGGCAGCCGCCCCCTGACCACGAGGCGGACGCCGAAAGCGCGCAAGGTGGCCCGGGCCCAGCCGCTGAGCAGCGCCTGCCGTTCCCGGGTGGGGAGCACGGGCACCAGCAGCGCCACCGGGATCCCGGCCAGCAGCATTCCGAGCGCGGCGACCAGCCGGAGCACCCGACGAGCCGCCGGCACCCGGGGCACCTCGCCGGCCGTCGGCAGGCACTGTTCGTCGCAGCCCGAGGCGGGCCGCCACAGGTCGCGCGGCGCGGCGGTCACCGCTGCTCCCCGCCCAGGAAGTGCCGCAGATAGCGCGGGTTCATCCGATCCAGGGAGAAGAGGACGTAGAAGTCCGCGCACCCGAAGTCGCTGTCGTACGCCGGCTCCCCGCAGATCCACGCGCCGAGCCGGAGGTAGCCACGCAGCAGCGGCGGAACCGCCACCCGCCCGGTCGGCGCGGCGGGGACCGGCCCGACGGTGGACGCGGCCTCGGTGAACCAGGGCCGCAACGGGCGGACCCGCAGCGGCGGCGGCGACAGGTGCCGGGCCTGGGCCTGGGCCCACACCTCCGCGACCGTCCTCCCGCCGTCGGCCACCGGCACCGACGCGCAGCCGCCGAGCCAGCGGGAACCGCGCAGGTGCAGGTAGCGGGTGAGGCCAGCCCACATCAGGTTGATCACGGCGCCGGAACGATGGTCGGGGTGCACACAGGACCGGCCCGTCTCGACCAGGTCGTCGTGGAGCGGGTCGAGCGCGGTGAGGTCGAACTCGTCCTCGGCGTACCGCCGGCCGGTGCGGCCCGGCGGCAGCAGCCGGTACGTGCCGACCACCTCGCCGGTGCTGTCCTCGCGGACGATCAGATGGTCGCAGTACACGTCGAAGGGGTCCACGTCCAGCCCGGCCTCGCCGGGAAGGAGGGTGGCGCCTAGTTCGGTGGCGAACACCTCGTGGCGCAGGCGTTGCGCGGCCGCGACCTGGGTGGGGTCGTCGGCGATCAGCAGGGTGTATCCGCTGGTCGTCAGAGGTGCTCCAGCGGCATGCAGAACGGCCATGGGATCTGTGTAGGTGCCCGGGTTGCCATCCACGGGGACCACTGGTGTCGATCGGATGAACGCCGGCCGGCGAGACCGCTGGCGACGCCCGGCGCAGACCGTGCGAGGCTGCCGGAGCAGGCTGGCGAAGGCGCCGCCCGCACCATCGGAGGTCGACGATGCGCATCGAATCCCGGTACAACGGGCCCGCCGGTTCCGGCAACGGCGGCTGGAGCGCGGGGATCTTCGCCGCCGAGGCGGGCGGTGGCGGGCCGGTCGAGGTGACGCTGCGCCGGCCACCACCGCTGGAGACCGACCTGACAGTGGTCGACGGCGAGGTCCGGGACCCGACCGGCGGGTTGGTGGCCGAGGTGCGCCCGGTCGGGGTTGTCGATGCCGTCGTACCCCCGGTCGACCTGGCGACGGCGGTGGCCGCCTCGGCCCACTTCCCCGGCCTGGTCGAGCATCCGTTCCCCAGCTGTTACGTGTGCGGGCCGCAGCGGGCCGACGGGCTGCGGATCTTCCCCGGCCTGCTGCCGGACGGGCGGACCGCCGCGCCGTTCCGCGCACCCGCGCAGGTCAGCCAGGCCACCCTCTGGGCGGCGCTGGACTGCCCGGGCGGTTGGGCGGTGCTCGCGCCGGGCCGCCCGTACCTGCTGGGCCGGATCGCCGCCGTGGTCACGGCACTGCCCCAGCCCGGCGACGAGTGCGTGGTGACCGGGGCGTTGCTGCGCGTCGATGGGCGAAAGGCGCTCGTGCACACCAGCCTGTACGGCCCGGACGGCGGGTTGCTCGGCTCGGCGCGGGCCACCTGGATCGCCCGCTGAACCCGGCCGTAGTCCGCAGGGAGGAGTCGCCTCCACCCCGCGACGGAGGCGAATGTACTGACCGCGCCTGATTGACCTTGTTGCCACGGGCGGTCACGCTGTGCCACGGCGTACCTCGACGCCACACACGGGAGGAGAACGATGACTGACGGGCAGCGAAGCCCCACCAGCGACGGTCAGATCGTGGTGTCCGGTCTGACGAAGCAGTACAAGAACGTCCGGGCGGTGAACAACCTGTCCTTCACCGTGGCACCGGGGCGGGTGACCGGCTTCCTCGGCCCGAACGGCGCGGGTAAGACCACCACGCTACGCATGCTGCTGAACCTGGTCACGCCGACCGCCGGCACGGCCACCATCAGCGGTCAGCGGTACGCCAACCTCTCCGACCCGCTGCGGCACGTCGGCGCGGTGCTGGAGGCGTCCAGCGCGCACAAGGGCCGCACCGGCATCAACCACCTCCGGGTCATCTGCGCGGCGGCCGGGCTGCCCAAGCAGCGGGCCGACGAGGCGCTGGCCCTGGTCGGGCTGAGCCCGGCGGCCAAGCGCAAGTTCAAGGGTTACTCGCTGGGCATGAAGCAGCGGCTCGGCATCGCCGCCGCGATGCTCGGTGACCCCCGGGTGCTGATCCTCGACGAGCCAGCCAACGGGCTCGACCCGGAGGGCATCCGGTGGATGCGCGGGTTCCTCAAGAACCTCGCCCACGAGGGCCGTACGGTGCTGGTCTCCAGCCACCTGCTGTCGGAGATGCAGCTGCTCGCCGACGACGTGGTGATCATCGCGGCGGGGCAACTGGTCCGGCAGGGGCCGGTCGACCAGGTGCTCGGGTCGATGGCTCAGGGTGCCCGGGTCCGGGTCCGCACCCCGCAGGCCGAGGCGCTGACCGCCGCCCTGAAGGCGCAGTCGGCGACAGTGGACGTCGACGAGCACGGCGTGCTGCTGGTCGCCGGGGTGGACGCCCCGACGGTCGGCCGGTCCGCCCTCGCCGCCGGGGTGGAGCTGCACGAACTGACCACCGAACGGCCCGATCTCGAACGGGTCTTCCTGGAACTGACGGCCGGAAAGGCGGGCATCCGATGAACCTCGTCCGATCCGAGCTACTCAAGATCCGTACCACCAGCACCTGGTGGTGGCTGGCCCTCGGCGCGTTCGTGTCGATCGCCCTGGCGTTCGCGTTCAACGCCTGGTACGCCGTCACCGTCCTCGGCGGCGACGGCGCGGAGTTCGGCGCCAGCGCACAGCAGTCGACGCCGGCGGCGCAGGCGGCGAACATCTACACCTCGGGCCAGTACCTCGGCCTGATGTTCGTGATGCTCATCGGCATCCTGATGGTCACCAACGAGTTCTTCCACCAGACGGCGACCACGACGTTCCTGACGACCCCGCGGCGGACCTCGGTGATCGTCGGCAAGCTCGTCGCCGCCAGCCTGCTCGGCTTCTTCTTCTGGCTGGTGACCACGCTGATCGACCTGGCCGCCGGGACGATCTTCCTGTCCCTGAACGACTACGGCACCCAGCTCGGTGAGTGGCCGGTGCAGCGGGCACTGCTGTTCAACCTGCTGGCCTACGCCATCTGGACGGTCCTCGGGGTGGGCATCGGCACGCTGATCACCAACCAGCTCGGAGCGGTGATCACGGCTGCGGTGCTCTATCTGATCGGCACCCAGGTGGTGGGGCTGCTGTTCCTGCTCCTGTCGAACGTGCTCGACAGCGAGGCGGTGCTCAAGTGGCAGGTGATCTGGCCCGCGGTGGCCTCCCAGGTCATGATCGCGGAGGGTACCTCGGAGTTCACTCCGTCCTGGTGGGTCGGTGCCCTGGTGCTGATCGGCTACGCGCTGGTCAGCGGAGTTGTCGGAGTCCTGCTCACCCGGCGGCGCGACATCGCCTGACAGCGTCCGTGACCCCGGGGCGGCGACGAGCCAGCCGCTCCGGGGTCCGGGGGCCACGGGCCGGCGACGGGTTACCAGTTCGTCGCAGTACGCGCAGGCGTTGCTGAACTTCTGGCATCTTCTGTGAAACCGGCCACGGGACCGAGGCGGAAATGCCTGCGGGATCGGTACGGCGTAGCCTGGGAGCCGTCCAGTCCGTGCTCCTAATCGGGCGCGGCGGGACACACCGCGTGCCACACAACCCGCGTGAAAGAGGCGATTACCGGCCGTGTCGACCCAGCAGACTTCGCAGGAGAACCCACTGGCGGGTTTCGGCCCGAATGAGTGGATCGTCGAGGAGATGTATCAGCGTTACCTCGCCGACCCATCGAGCGTCGATTCGGCCTGGCACGACTTCTTCGCCGACTACCGACCGGCACCAGGCGCGGGCACCCCGGGCGGTGCCGAATCGTCGGACAAGCCGGCCGCCGCTCCCGAGCCGGACGGCCAGCCGGAGCCCGCCGCCACCGTCGCCCAGTCGAGCGCCCCGGCCAAGCCGGCAACCGCGAGCAAGCCGGCGACCGCGAGCAAGCCGGCCGCCGCCCAGCCGGCACCGGCCAAGCCCGCCGCTCCGGCCGCGCCGGAGAAGGCCGCCCCGGCCAAGCCGGCCGCCAAGGCCACCGAGCCGAGCGCTGACGGCCCGCAGACCACGCCGTTGCGGGGCGTCGCGGCGAAGATCGTCCAGAACATGGACGCCTCGCTGAGCGTGCCCACCGCGACCAGCGTGCGCGCGGTCCCGGCCAAGCTGCTGGTGGACAACCGCATCGTGATCAACAACCACCTCGCCCGTGGGCGGGGCGGCAAGGTCAGTTTCACCCACCTGGTCGGCTACGCGATGGTGCGCGCGCTGGTCAAGCACCCCGAGATGAACAACTCCTTCGCCGAGGCCAATGGCAAGCCGGCGGTGGTCCGCCCGGCGCACGTCAACCTCGGCATCGCGATCGACCTGGCCAAGCCGGACGGCAGCCGCAACCTGGTGGTCCCCTCCATCAAGGGCTGCGAGCAGATGGACTTCCGGCAGTTCTGGCAGGCGTACGAGGACGTGGTCCGGCGGGCGCGGCGCAATGAGCTGACCATGGAGGACTACTCCGGCACCACGATCTCGCTGACCAACCCGGGCGGCATCGGCACCGTGCACTCGATGCCGCGGCTCATGCAGGGGCAGAGCGCGATCATCGGCGTCGGCGCGATGGAATACCCGGCCCCGTACCAGGGGATGTCCGAGGCCACCCTGGCCGAGCTGGCGGTCAGCAAGATCATCACGCTGACCAGCACGTACGACCACCGGATCATCCAGGGCGCACAGTCCGGCGAGTTCCTCAAGGTGATGCACGAGCTGATCCTGGGCGAGCACGACTTCTACGACGAGATCTTCACCTCGCTGCGCATCCCGTACGAGCCGGTGCGGTGGATGCGCGACGTGGCGGTCAACTCCGAGGGTCAGATCAACAAGACCGCCCGGGTGCACGAGCTGATCCACGCGTACCGGGTGCGCGGTCACCTGATGGCCGACACCGACCCGCTGGAATTCAAGATCCGCAAGCACCCCGACCTGGACGTCCTCCAGCACGGGCTCACCCTGTGGGACCTCGACCGCGAGTTCCCGGTCAACGGCTTCGCCGGCCGGCAGCGGATGAAGCTGCGCGAGATCCTCGGCGTGCTGCGCGACTCGTACTGCCGTCGGGTCGGCATCGAGTACATGCACATCCAGGACCCCGAGGAGCGGCGCTGGGTCCAGGAACGGATCGAGCGCAAGTACGAGAAGCCGTCCGCCGACGAGCAGAAGCACGTGCTCAACCGGCTCAACGCCGCCGAGGCGTTCGAGACCTTCCTCCAGACGAAGTACGTCGGCCAGAAGCGCTTCTCGCTGGAGGGCGGCGAGTCGCTGATCCCGCTGCTCGGCGAGGTGCTGGAGTCGTCCGCCGAGAACGGGCTGGACGAGGTCGTCATCGGCATGGCCCACCGGGGTCGGCTCAACGTGCTGGCCAACATCGTCGGCAAGCCGTACGAGAAGATCTTCTCCGAGTTCGAGGGCCACCTGGACCCGCGCTCGACGCAGGGCTCCGGCGACGTGAAGTACCACCTGGGCCAGAACGGCAAGTTCACCACTCCCGACGGCGAGCACGCGGTCAAGGTGTCGGTGGTGGCCAACCCGTCGCACCTGGAGGCCGTCGACCCGGTGCTGGAGGGCATCGTCCGGGCCAAGCAGGACCGGATAGACCTCAAGCTGGAGGGCTACACCGTGCTGCCGCTGGCGGTGCACGGTGACGCCGCGTTCGCCGGGCAGGGCGTGGTCGCCGAGACGCTCAACCTGTCGCAGCTGCGCGGCTACCGCACCGGCGGCACCGTGCACGTGGTGGTGAACAACCAGGTTGGCTTCACCACCGCCCCGGAGTACAGCCGGTCCAGCCTCTACAGCACCGACGTGGCCCGGATGATCCAGGCGCCGATCTTCCACGTCAACGGCGACGACCCGGAGGCCGTGGTCCGGGTGGCCCGGCTGGCCTTCGAATACCGGCAGACGTTCAACAAGGACGTCGTGATCGACATGGTCTGCTACCGCCGGCGTGGGCACAACGAGGGCGACGACCCGTCGATGTCCAACCCACAGATGTACAAGATCATTGACTCGAAGCGCTCGGTCCGCAAGCTCTACACCGAGGAGCTGATCGGTCGCGGCGACATCACCGTGGAGGACGCGGAGGAGCTGCTGCGCGACTACCAGGCGCAGCTGGAGAAGGTCTTCAAGGCCACCCGGGACGCCGCCGCGGCACCGCGCCAGCTCAACCGGCCGCGGCGCGAGGAGGAGCCGGAGCCGCAGGTCGACACCGCCACCGACGTGTCCGTGGTCAAGGCCATCGGCGAGGCGCACATCAACCTGCCGGAGGGCTTCACCCCGCACAAGCGGATCCAGCAACTGCTGGACCGGCGGGCCAAGATGTCCGTCGAGGGCAACATCGACTGGGGCTTCGGCGAGATCATCGCGCTCGGGGCGCTGCTGCACGACGGGGTCACCGTCCGGCTCGCCGGGCAGGACTCGCGTCGAGGCACCTTCGTCCAGCGGCACGCCTCGGTGGTCGACGCCCGCACCGGCGACGACTACCTGCCGCTGAAGTCGCTCACCGGCGACGGCGACCGCTCCCGGTTCTTCGTGCACGACTCGCTGCTCAGCGAATACGCGGCGATGGGCTTCGAGTACGGCTACTCGGTGGAGAACATCAACGCCCTCGTCGCCTGGGAGGCCCAGTTCGGCGACTTCGTCAACGGCGCCCAGTCGGTGATCGACGAGTTCATCTCGTCCGGTGAGGTGAAGTGGGGCCAGCGCTCCGCCATCACCCTGCTGCTACCGCACGGCCACGAGGGTCAGGGCCCGGACCACACCTCCGGCCGGCCGGAGCGGTTCCTGCAGATGTGCGCCGAGGACAACATGCGGGTATCCATCCCGACCACCCCGGCGAACTACTTCCACCTGCTGCGCCGCCAGGCCCTGTCGCCCAAGCGCAAGCCGCTGGTGGTGTTCACGCCGAAGTCGCTGCTGCGGCACAAGCTCTGCGTCTCGCCGGTGGAGGACTTCACCACCGGCACCTTCCAGCCGGTGCTGCGCGACACGGCCGCCCCGGCGCCGGAGGCGGTGAAGCGGGTGCTGCTCTGCTCCGGCAAGGTCTACTACGACCTGTTCCAGGCCCGGCAGGAGCGCGGCGTCACCGACACCGCCATCCTCCGGCTTGAGCAGCTGTACCCGCTGCCGGTGGAGGAGATCCGGGCCGCCCTGGCGCAGTTCCCGAACGCTGAGGACTTCGCCTGGGTGCAGGAGGAGCCGGCCAACCAGGGTGGCTGGTCGTTCGTCGCGCTCAACCTGCTGGAGCACCTCACGGACGTGCGGCTGCGGCGGATCTCCCGCCCGGCCGCGGCCGCCCCGGCGGTCGGCTCGGCCAAGACCCACGAGGTCGAGCAGAACGCGCTGATCGAGGCGGCTCTCCCCCGCCCGTGACCTGACCTGAGCACGGCAGCCGGGGCAGGGCCGTTTCACCACGGCCCTGCCCCGGCTCTCGTTCCCGCCGGTCGGTTGACCACCCACCCACCTGCCCGGTCCGAACCGGGCCGAGCACGAGGACGTACCCATGTACTTCACCGACCGTGGCATCGAGGAGCTGGTCGAGCGCCGGGGCGAAGAGCAGGTGACCCTGGAGTGGCTCGGGGAGCGTCTGCGCGACTTCGTCGACCTCAACCCCGACTTCGAAACCCCCATCGAACGCCTGGCCACCTACCTGGCCCGCCTGGACGACCCCGACGACGACGACGCCTAACCC
>NZ_QGSZ01000160.1 GCF_003857055.1 Micromonospora inaquosa
GTCCCGACCTAGACGATCTCACCCGTAGCCTGCACACCCCGCTGGAACGGATCGCCGTCGAGCACGCCGATCTGATCGAGGCGGTACGCAGGCGCGTCGTCACGACCGACCGCGTGCCCTCCGGCGTCGTGGCCGTCGCCGCCTTCAATTCGTCCATCTGAGTGATGATCTGCCGGTGCGGTCCACCCGGAGTGGACGGACCCTGCCGGCGGATCAGCCAGTTCGTGCTGAAGGTGCACAGCCGGTGTGATCTCAGCTGCGACCACTGCTACGTCTACCAGCACGCCGACCAGACCTGGCGTGGCCGTCCGGCGCGGATGCCGCCGGCCACTGTCCAGGGCGCCGCACGGCGCATCGCCGAGCACGCGCGCGAGCACGGGTTGCCGGTCGTGCACGTGGTGCTGCACGGGGGTGAGCCGCTCTTGCTGGGTGCCGCCGGGTTGCGCGAGGCGCTGGCCGAGCTGCGCACGACGATCACCCCCTGGGCGCGGCTCGACCTGCGGATGCAGACCAACGGCGTACTCCTCGACGACGAGCTGTGCCGGCTCTTCGTCGAGTACGACGTGCGGGTCGGGGTGTCCTTCGACGGTGACCGTGTCGCCAACGACCGGCACCGGGTCTTCGCCCACGGCGGCAGCAGCCACGACCACGTCCGGCGGGCGCTGGCCCTGCTCCGGCGACCGGAATACCGCACCAGCTACGCCGGCATCCTGTGCACCATCGACGTCCGCAACGATCCCGACCGGGTGTACGAGGCGCTGCTGGCCGAGAACCCGCCCCGAGTCGACCTGCTGCTGCCGCACGCCACCTGGGACCACCCCCCGCAGCGACCCGGGCCCGAGCCCACCCCGTACGCGCACTGGCTGGGGCGGCTGCACCGGCGGTGGGTGGACGACGGGCGCCCCATGTCGATCCGGATGTTCGAGGCGTTGCGCCCGGGTGGCGGCGGCACCGAGGCGTTCGGCCTCGCACCGGCCGACGTGCTGGTCATCGAGGCGGACGGCGCCTGGGAGCAGGTCGACTCGCTGAAGACCGCGTACCACGGCGCGGCCGGCACCGGGTTCGACGTCTTCGACCACTCGGTGGACGAGGTCGCGCGGCACCCCGGGGTCGCCGTCCGGCAGGACGGCGTGGACGGGCTCTGCGCGACCTGCCGGGCCTGCCCGGTGGTCGACCGGTGCGGTGGCGGCCTGTACGCGCACCGCTGGCGCACCGGCTCCGACTTCGACAACCCCTCGGTGTACTGCGCCGACCTGCTCCGCCTGATCGACACCGTGGACGCCTACCCGCCGCCCACCCCACCCGCGCCGCGCCAACGGACCGCCGCCGGGTCCATGCCGCGCGAATGGTCCGCCACCTCGCCCGTCGACGAGCTGCTCGACGATCTGGCGACCGGGCCCGGGTCGACGTCGACGCTCGCGTTGCTCGCCGCCACCCAGTTCTCCATCACCCGGGCGCTGCTGGCGGCCTGCCGGGACCGGTTCGGCAGCACGGCCGCCTGGGAACTGCTCGTCCACCTCGACCAGGCGGCGCCGGACGCGGTCCTGGCGGTCCTGGAGCACCCCTTCGTCCGGCCCGGGCTGGTGCATCGCCTCGACTCGTCGGCCCTGCCCGGCCTCGGCGCGGCGGTCGACCCACTGCCGGCCCTCGCCATCGCCGCGGCCCTGCGGGCCGGCGTCCCGGCCGCGTTGCGGGTCCCGGTGCGGGCCGGAGCGATCACGCTGCCCACGCTCGGCAACCTGGTGCTGCCCGGCCTGGGGGAGCGCGCCGAGGTGACCGTCCGGCCCGGCGAGGTCCAGGTCCGGTCTGGGTCGGTCGAGCAGACGGTGCTCCTCGACCCGTTGGCGCCGCCGTCGACCGGCTGGCTGCCGACCCGCGACGTGTCGGTGCCCGGTGGCCGGTTGCTCCTGGAGGACGGCGACCCGTACCGCGACTGCTACGGCCAGCCGGTGGAACCCCGCCTGGAGGTTCCGGCGGCACGGGCGTTGGGCCGTACCCTGACCGACGCCTGGCGGGTCGTGCGGCGGGACGTGCCGGCGCACGCGGCGGCGCTCGACGGCGGCCTGCGTGCCGTGGTCGCGTTGGCGCCCGACCCGGCGCGACCCCTGCGCAGCGCGACCGCCCGGCACGCGTTCGGCGCCGTCGCCGTCACCCCCCATCCCGACCCGGAGACGATGGCGGTGCTGCTCGTGCACGAGTGGCAGCACGCGAAGTTGGGTGCGGTGCTCGACCTGTACGACCTTGTCGAACCCGGCCAGGGCACCCGGATCCGGGTGCCCTGGCGCCCCGACCCGCGACCGCCGGAGGGCGTCCTGCAGGGCGTGTACGCCCACCTCGCCGTCACCCAGGTCTGGCGGTCCCGGGCGGCCACCGACCATCCGGACGCGTCGGCGCACGCGGCCCACTTCCTGGCGTGGACGCGGGACGGCGTCGACGCGCTGCTGGCCAGTCGGTCGCTGACCGCGGCGGGTGAGCGGTTCGTCAGCCAGCTGCGCCACGCGCTGGAGGAGACCCATGTCGGGTCCCGATGAGCACCCACCGCCCGGGCTGGGCCGTCCCCGCCTCGCCGACGACCTGCGGGCGCTGGGCGTACGCCCGGGGGTGTGCCTGCTGGTGCACTGTGGCCTGCGTCGGGTGGGCCTGCTGGAGCACGGCCCGGCGACCCTCGCCGGCGCGCTGCGTGACGTCCTCGGCCCGGTCGGCACGCTGCTGGTGCCCACCCACACCGACGGCAACTCGACCACCTCCCGGGCCCACCTGGCGGCCACCGCGGGCATGGACCGGGCGCAGCGCGAACGGTACGAGTCGGCGCTGCCGGGCTGGGACCGCCGGAGCACCCCCTCGCAGCGGATGGGTGCGCTCGCCGAGTACGTCCGGTGCACCCCCGGTGCCGTGCGCAGCGACCATCCGCAGACCTCGTTCGCCGCGCTCGGACCCCGGGCCCGGCAGCTCACCGACGGCCATGACCTCAGCTGCCACCTGGGGGAACGCTCACCCATTGGCGGCCTCTACGCGGCGGACGGGCAGATCCTGCTGCTCGGCCTCGGCTACGAGGCGTGCAGCGCCCTGCACCTGGCCGAGTACCGGCTGCCGGTTCCACCGCCCGAGCGCGACTACCACTGCTTCCGCCTCTTCGACGGGCGGCGGGTCCGCCTCGACTTCCGGGCTCTCGACCTGGACGACCGGGACTTCCCGAAGGTGGGTGCCGCGCTCGACGAGACGCCGTTGGTGCGGCACGGTCGGGTGGGGCGGGCCAACGCCCGCCTGCTGCCGGCGCGAGCCGCTGTCGACTTCGCGACTGCCTGGTTCGCCGCGAACCGGTTGGCGGCGCGGCGTTGACGCGGGGACTACGCTGATGTTCCGGCCGCGTGGGGAGGGCGGAGGGGCAGCGGTGAGCACAGTGGACGCACCCTCCAGAGCACGCGCCCCGCTCTTCTTCATCAGCTATTCGCGGGCGCCGGCCGGCCGGGCCGCCGGCAAACCCGCCGAGTACGTCTCCCGTTTCTTCGAGGACCTCTCCGTCCACGTCAGTGAGCTGGTCGGTCCGGTGACCGGAGTGGACGCCGGCTTCCTGGACACCTCCATCGCCGGTGGCGAACGCTGGAGCCCGGAGCTTCTCCAGGCCGCCGGCACCTGCCAGGTCTTCGTTCCGCTGGTGTCCAGCGCGCTGCTCGGCAGCGAGTGGTGTGGTCGGGAGTGGGACGCGTTCTCCCGTCGACGGATCACGCCACGACACAGCTCCGCCTCGGTGAACGAGACGGCGATCGTGCCGATCACCTGGTCGCCGACGAACGGCACGGCGCTGCCCCGGGTGCTCCGCGACATCCAGCGCTTCTCCCCGACCGCGATGCCGGATCCCGACATCGCGGTGCACTACCAGCGGGACGGGGTCTACGGCTTGCTGACCATGCAGTTGGAGAACGCCTACCGGGGGGTGGTCTGGCGGCTCGCGCAGCGGATCGTGGCCATCCACCGGTCGTACCTGGTCGAACCCTGGGTGCCGGAGAGCGTGGACGAGCTGTGCAACCGGTTCGCCGAGGAGTCGAAGTGAGTCCGCCGACGAGCCGACCCCGGTCGGGGGCGCGCGGGACGTACTTCTTCCTGAGCTACGCCCACTCGGCCCCGCCGCCGGGCGCCCGCGCCGACGCCGACGTCTGGGTCGCTCAGTTCTTCGCCGATCTGACCGACGAGGTGCGGCGCCAGGCGCGACCGGTCGCCGGGATGCGGATCGGCTTCTTCGACCAGCACATCCCGTTGGGCGCCGACTGGAAGGCCGCTCTCGCCGAGGCGCTCGGTGATGCCGAGGTCTTCGTTCCGCTCTACTCACCCGGCTACTTCAGCCGCCCCTGGGCACTGGGGGAGCAGGAGTCCTTCCGGGCCCGGCTGGACGCCGCCGGGCCGGCCCGGGTCACCGCCGGTCACCTCACCCCGGTGCTGTGGATCCCGTTTCCCCCGTGGGAGGCCCACCCGGAGCTGGACGGCGCCCTGGACCTGGGCCGGGACGTCCCGGAGTACGCCGCCGACGGCCTGCGCGCGTTCTGCATGCTGGCCTCCTACCGGACCCAGTACGAGCTGCTGCTGAGTCGCCTGGCGAGCCGGATCGTGCACACCGCCGAGCGGCGACCGATGGGCCCGTCCCGGGCGCCCGGCCTGGACGAGGTGGTCCGCCCGGCGCCGACCGAACCGGACTTCGTCGTCGCCGTCCTGGCCCCGACCCGGGATCGGCTGCCGGCCGATCGCGACCCCGCCGGCTACGCCGCCAGCGGCCGGCTCTGGCGGCCGTACGGGCGCAGTCAGCAACTGCCCGCCGCCGAGTACGCGGTCAGCACCGCCGAGCGGCTCGGGCTGTCGGCCCGTACGGAGGACTTCGCGCAGGCCTCCGCGCTGCTCGATCGGCGGCCGGCGGTGCTGTTGGTCGACCCGTGGATCGCGGCGGCACCGGACGCGGCCAAGGTCCTCGCCCGGATGGTGCACGGCCTGCGGGAGTGGGTCGTTCCGCTGGTGGTCACCGACGACGACGACACCCAGGACGCCACCCGCTGGGCCACCGAGGTGACCCAGCTTCTGCAGGACGCCGGTCTGCCCCAGGTGAAGCGGGCGTGCAGCATGCCGGAGTTCGTCGACCTGATGCCGGCGTTGGTCACCGAGGCGCGCCGGCAGTTCCTCAAGCACGGCCCGGTCGTCCCCTTCGAACCGCCGCCGGAGCCGGTGCCGCGTCTGCGTGACGGCCTGCCCGCCGCCGGCTCGACCGTCTCCACCGACCCCGCGTCCCCGCCTGATGATCCGGCCCCACCGCGTCCCCACGGAGAAGACCGATGAACAACGATCGCGAAGGCCAGGTCGTCACCTTCTACTCGTTCAAGGGTGGGACGGGCCGGACGATGGCGTTGGCCAACGTGGCCTGGATCCTGGCGGCCAGCGGCCGGCGGGTGCTCGTCGCCGACTGGGACCTCGAGTCACCCGGTCTGCACCGCTTCTTCCACCCGTTCCTCGACGCTGACGCGATCCAGGGCACCAGCGGCGTGATCGACATGATCCGCGACTACGAGTGGGAGACCACCCGGGTCGACGACCGGCCGGACCGTTGGATGGAGCAGTACGCGCGGGTCGGGCGGCACGCGTTCTCGCTGCGCTGGACCTTCCCCGACGGCGGTGGCCTCGACTTCCTCTCCGCCGGTCGGCAGAACAGCGACTACGCCGTCTCGGTGAGCGGCCTGGACTGGGACAACTTCTACAACCGGTTGGGCGGGGCGCAGTTCTTCGAGGCGCTGCGGGCGGATATGAAGCGTCAGTACGACTTCACCCTGATCGACAGCCGGACGGGGTTGAGCGACGTCGCCGACATCTGCACCCTGCACCTGCCGGACACCCTGGTCGACTGCTTCACCCTCAGCGACCAGGGCATCGACGGCGCGGCCCGGGTGGCGCACTCGGTTCGGGACCGCTACCGGCGGCGGGACATCCGGGTTCTGCCGGTGCCGATGCGGGTCGACCAGGCGGAGAAGGAGCGGGCCGAGGCGGGTCGCCTGCTGGCCATGCGCCGGTTCGCCGGGCTGCCGGCCGGCATGACCGAGGCGGAACGGCGGCGCTACTGGGCTGCGGTGGAGGTCCCGTACCGACCGTTCTACGCGTATGAGGAGACGCTGGCCACGTTCGGCGATGCGCCGGGTTCACCGACGTCGCTGCTGGCCGCGTTCGAGACGTTGACCGGGATCCTCACCGACGGGGCGGTGACCGCGCTGCCGTTGATGGACGAGTCGGTGCGGGAGCGGGGCAAGGCCCGGTTCCGCCGACGCACCGAGGCGATCGACGACCAGATCGTGCTCCGGTACGCGCCGGAGGACGCGATCTGGGCGGAGTGGCTGGAGCGGGTGCTCAGTTCGGCCGGGCTGCGGGTGGTGGAGCCCACTGCCGCCGTCGGGTCCGCCGGTACGCCGGCCCCGCGCACGCTGACCGTGGTCTCGCCGGCCTACGTGGCGACGCCGTCGGGCGGTCTGCCCGACCGCGACACCAGCACCGGTTCCACTGCCCTGGCCGTGTACGTCGCCGACCTGCGGCCGCTGGCGGAGTTCCCGTCGCAGAGCTCCACCAACCTGGTCAACGTCAGCGCCGCGACCGCCGTGGAACGGGTGTTGCGGCTGGTCGGCCGGCCGGTGCCGTCGTCGGCGGACGGGCCGGCGGGCGGGGCCACCCGTTTTCCCGGCACCGAGCCGTTGATCTTCAACGCCCCCAACCGGAACGCCCGGTTCACCGGCCGGGAGGACGACCTGGCGCGGCTGCGCGCGCAGTTGCAGAGCGGGGGCAGCGCGGTGGTGCTGCCGGTCGCCCTGCAGGGCATGGGCGGCGTCGGTAAGACGCAGGTGGCCCTGGAGTACGTGCACCGGTTCAAGGCCGCGTACGACGTGGTCTGGTGGATCGTGGCGGACCCGCCGCAGTTCGTCGACACCGCCCTCGCCGACCTCGCCGGTCGCCTAGGCATCCTCGTCGGTCCCACCCTGCCCGACACGGTCCGCTCGGTGCTCCAGGTGCTCGGCCGTGGTGAGCCGTACGAGCGGTGGCTCGTCGTGCTGGACAATGCCGAGGAACTCGACCAGATCGAGCCCTTCCTGCCGCAGGGCCCCGGGCATGTCCTGCTGACCTCCCGCAACCGCGCCTGGGGTGACCGGGCGAACCCGATCCAGGTGGACGTCTTCGACCGCACGGAGAGCGTGGCGCACCTCGCCCAGCGGGTGCCCACGATCAGCGCCGAGGAGGCTGACCGGGTCGCCGAGGCGCTCGGCGACCTGCCGATCGCGGTGGCCGCGGCCGGCGCCTGGCTCGCCGACACGGGCACGTCGGTCGCCGACTACCTGCGGCAGATCGAGCGGCACGGCCCCAGCGCCCTCTCCGTGGAGGCGACCTGGGACCTGTCGCTGAACCGGCTGCTCGAGCAGGCGCCCGCCGCGTACCGGCTGTTGCAGCTCTGTTCGGTGCTGGCCCCGGAGATCGCTCTCGAACTCATCTACAGCGACGAGATGGCCGCGGCCCTCGTGCCGTTCGACCCGTCGGTGTCGGAGCGGCTCGTGCGTGGCGCCCTGGTCCAGCAGATCAACCGCCTGGCACTGCTCAAACTCGACGTCCAGGGTGGTCGGGTCCAGGTGCACCGGCTGTTGCAGGCGGTGGTCCGCGACCGGATGACCGACGACGAGATCACCGCCGCCCGACACCAGGCGCACCTGGTGCTGGCCGCGTCGCGGCCCCGGGGCGACGTGGACGACCCGACCACCTGGGCCCGGCTGCGCATGCTCTGGCCGCACCTGGAGGTTTCCGAGGCGTTGACCTGCCCCGACGAGTCGGTGTGTCAGCTGCTGATCGACCGGGTTCGTTATCTGTGGCAGCGCGGTGGTCTGGACCAGGCCGACGCGTTCAGCCAGGAGGTGGACGACACCTGGAGCGCCCGGCTCGGCGACGCGCAGGACGAGGTGGAGGAGTCGGCGCTGCGCCGACAGGTGCTGCACCTGCGGTTCAACCGGGCGAACATCCTGCGCAGCCTGGGCCGGTTCGGCGAGGCCCGGGATCTGGACGAGGCGGTGCTGGCCGAGCAACGCCGGTTGTTGGGCCCGCTGCACCCGCACAGCCTGATGACCGCCGGCAGCCTCGGCGGTGACCTGCGGGCGCTCGGCCGCTACGCCGAGGCCCTGGAACGGGACCGGTCCACCTACGCCTCCTGGCTCCAGGTGTTCGGCGAGGACCACCCCCGGACGTTGAGCGCGGCCAACAACCTCGCCGTCTCGTACCGGCTGGTCGGCGACTACCGGTCGGCCCGTCGCTGGGACGACGAGGTGCACCAGCGGCGGCGTCTGGTGCTCGGCCCCACCCATCCATACACTCTCGTCTCCGCCTTGCGATTGGGCAGTGACCTGCGCGAAGCCGGCGAGTACGAGAGGTCGGCCACCCTGCTGCGCACGGTCTACGACACGTACTGCGAGGTGCTCGGGCCGGATGACGGCCAGAGTCTCGCCGCTCAGGTCAACCTGGCGGTGTCGTTGCGCAGCTCCGGTCGGGGCAGCGAGGCCGCGCCGATGTTCGAGACGGCCTACCGCGAACTCGACGAGCGCTTCGGTCCGGACAACCCGGACACGGTGGCGTGCCGGTCGAGTCGCGCGGCGAACCTGTTGGCCGTCGGTGACGCGGCTCGCGCGTTGGCCGAGATGAACGCGGTGCGGCTGGCGTTCGAGGAGCAACTCCGGCTCGGCCCGGAGCACCCGCACGTGCTGGCGACGGTGAGCAACATCTCGGCGGCGGAGCGCGCGCTGGGACGCAGGTCGGACGCGCTCGCGTCGGCGGCCCGGGCGGTTGGCGAGTTGCGCAAGGTGCTCGGGCCGGACCACCCGCACACCCTCGCGGCGGAGGTCAACCAGGCGGTGTGCCTCGCCGAGGAGGGTGACTGGGAGTCGGCGCGGGACCGGCTGCGGGAGACCGCCGGCCGGCTGGCCACGGTGATCGGTGCGGACCACCCCGACACGCTGCGCTGTCTCGGCGATCTCGCCCTGGTGGCGAGGCGGGCCGGCGACGGCCCGGCCACGGAGGACGTCGCCGTGGTGGCGGACCGGCTGGCCGACGTGATCGGTGTGGAGCATCCGACCGTGCAGACCCTGCGCGAGCGGCGGTTCGTGGTCCGGGTGATCGACCCACACACCATCTGACCGGGTCGTTCGGCGGGCGGGTCCGGTGTCCGGGCCGGCCCGCCGGGCCGGACGCTCAGAGGTGCGGGCTGGTCGCGAGGTCCGGCGTGGCCAGCCAGGCCAGGGTCTGCGGGAGGATCTCCACCGCCCCGAAGTGCGCGGCGCCGGACTGCACCTGCACCTCGGCGCGCGGGATCTGCGAGGCGAGCCAGTGGGAGTGCTCCACCGGGGAGAAGCGGTCCTGCTCGCCGTGCCAGAGCCGGACCTCCGCCCGGATGGCGCCCAGGTCGAACCCCCAGCCGCGCCGGATCGCCAGTACGTCGTCGATCCAACCCTCCGGGCCGTGTCGCAGCGCCTCGGCGTACATGTCGGTCAGCAGTCGGCGGATCGCGACGTCGTCGACGACCCGGATGTCCTCGTCGGGCAGTTGCGGGCGGAGGAAGTCCAGCAGCGTCATCGGGTCCCGGCGGGCTTCGTCCGCGCGAACCTTCAGGTTGAGCGTCAGCTCGGCCAGGTCCTCGTCGGCCCGGCCGTAGTCCTCCACGTTCGATTCCGCCATGCCCGCGTACCAGTCCAGGTCGGGTGCGCCGGCCGGGGCGAGCCCCACCAGCACGGCGGCCCGGGTGACCCGGTCCGGTAGCAGCGCGGCGCAGGCCAGGGCATGTGGCCCGCCACCGGATCGGCCCACCACCGCGAACTGGTCGATGCCGAGGTCGTCGGCGATCGCCGCCACGTCGGCCGCCGCGTCGGCCACCCGCCGACCCTCGTGGCGGTCGGAGTCGCCGTAGCCGGGTCGGTCGTAGCAGACGAGGTGCACGCCGAGGCGGTAGACGACGATGCCGCGGGGTCGGGGGCCGCTGCGGCTGCCCGGGGTGCCGTGCAGCAGGAAGACCGCCGGCCCGTCTGATGCGCCCGAGGTCTCCACCGCGAGGTGCCGGCCGTCCGGGGTCGTGACGGTGCGCTGTGTCGCCTCTTGTCGCGTCACGGTTGGCCTCCCGCGGGTCGTCATGTGCTCCCCCGTGAACGGAGCCGCGCATCGTCGGCGCCGAGTGCAAAGCCCCCGAAATCGCCCAGAACACATCCTTGTTGTGCAGCGTACTGCCCGTCGTGGATGCCCGCTATGGGCCAGCGGGTCAATGCCGGTGGGTTGGGGCACCCGAACGGGCCGCTACCCTGGTAGCCCGAGGGGAAGGGGCACCAAGAGGGTGGCTAGGACCTACAACGTCGTGACGTACGGCTGCCAGATGAACGTGCACGACTCCGAGCGCATCTCCGGCCTGCTGGAGCAGGCGGGATACGAGCGTGCACCCGCTGGCGACGACACCCCTGACATCGTGGTCTTCAACACCTGCGCGGTGCGGGAGAACGCGGACAACCGGCTCTACGGCAACCTCGGTCGGCTGCGCCCGGTGAAGGACAAGCACCCCGGGATGCAGATCGCGGTCGGCGGCTGCCTGGCCCAGAAGGACCGGGGCGACATCGTCCGCAAGGCGCCCTGGGTGGACGTGGTCTTCGGCACCCACAACATCGGCGCGCTGCCGGTGCTGTTGGAGCGGGCCCGGCACAACGCCGCCGCCGAGGTGGAGATCCTGGAGTCCCTCGACGTCTTCCCGTCCACGCTGCCCACCCGCCGCGAGTCCACCTACGCCGGCTGGGTGTCGATCTCGGTGGGGTGCAACAACACCTGCACGTTCTGCATCGTGCCGGCGCTGCGCGGCAAGGAGAAGGACCGGCGCCCCGGCGACATCCTCTCCGAGGTGCGCGCCCTGGTCGACGAGGGCGTGCTGGAGGTGACCCTGCTCGGGCAGAACGTCAACTCGTACGGCGTGGAGTTCGGCGACAGGTACGCGTTCGGCAAGTTGCTGCGCGCCTGCGGTGACATCGACGGGTTGGAGCGGGTCCGGTTCACCAGCCCGCACCCGAAGGACTTCACCGACGACGTGATCGCCGCGATGGCCGAGACGCCGAACGTCTGCCACTCGTTGCACATGCCGTTGCAGTCCGGCTCCGACGACGTGCTGCGGGCGATGCGCCGCTCCTACCGTTCCGAGCGGTACCTGGGGATCATCGAGAAGGTCCGGGCGGCGATGCCGGACGCGGCGATCACCACCGACATCATCGTCGGCTTCCCCGGTGAGACCGAGGCCGACTTCCAGCGCACCCTGGACGTGGTCCGGGAGGCCCGGTTCTCCTCGGCCTTCACCTTCCAGTACTCGAAGCGGCCCGGCACCCCGGCCGCGACCATGGACGGTCAGCTGCCCAAGCAGGTCGTGCAGGAGCGTTACGAGCGGCTGGTCGCCTGCGTCGAGGAGATCACCTGGGCGGAGAACAAGCGCCTCGTCGGTGAGACCGTCGAGGTGCTGGTCGCGGTCGGCGAGGGCCGCAAGGACGAGCGGACCGGCCGGATGTCCGGGCGGGCCCGTGACGGCCGACTGGTGCACTTCGCCACGGGGACGCCCGGTGGGGAGTCGCTGGCCGGTCAGATCCGGCCGGGGGACATCGTGCACACCACGATCACGTACGCCGCGCCGCATCACCTGAACGCCGACGGAGCGCCGGTGGCGCACCGGCGCACCCGGGCCGGTGACGCGGCCGAGGCGGGTCGCTCCCCGCGTACCCCTGGGGTTCTGCTCGGTCTGCCGACGATCGGCGCACCGCCGGTCGTGCCGGCCCCCGCCGCTGGCTGCGCCACCCACTGAGCTGCCTGAGGGCCCCTTGTCGTCGCGCGACGACAAGGGGCCGCCGGGTTCAGACGGTGATCTTGCCGGCGCCGGCGCCGGCCGTCACGATCGACTTGACGTTGCTCGCGGTGTCCAGCTGGTAGGAGTACGGGATGCTGGCCACGCTGCCGCCGGCCTGCCCGGTGGGCGAGTTGACGAAGTGGTTGTTGCGGGCGACCAGGCTGCCGGGCCCCGAGTCCCCCTCACCGAGGTGGTACGGGTCGTCGACGTTCTCGAAGTAGTTGCCCTCGACGAGCACCCCGGCGTTCTCCGTGGACGCGACGCCGTAGCCGCCGTTGGCCCGGTAGTAGTTGTTGTACACGTGCACCGGGTTGCCGAAGCGCACCCGGGGGTTGCGCTGGTTGCTGCCGTCGAACCAGTTGTGGTGGTAGCTGACCCGCAGGTGACCGACGTCCTGGCCGGCGTTGTCGTCGCTGTGGCCGAGCAGCATGGTCTTGTCGTGGCTGAAGACCCGGTTCCAGGAGACGGTGACGAAGTCCGAGCCGCGTTTGATGTCGACGGCGCCGTCGTACCCGTTGCTGAAGCTGTTGTGGTCGATCCAGATGTTGGTGGCCGACTCCTGCACGTTGATCGCGTCGTCGTTCCAGTTGCGGAAGGTCAGGTTGCGGATGATCACGTTGCGGTCACCGCTGATGTTGAACCCGCAGCCGACGATCGTCGCCCCGTAGTTGCCGAGGATGGTCTTGTTGGACCGGACCCGCAGCATGCCCGAGCAGGTGATGGTCCCGGTCACCCGGATCACCGCGGCGCCGGTGGCGTTCAGTGCGCTGGTCAGGCCGGAGGCGTTGCTGACTGTGGTCGTGCCGGCGTTGCCGCCGCCGGTGGTGCCGCCGTTCTGGGTGGCCCAGCCGACCAGGCCGGTCTGCGGCGGGGTCGTGGGTGGCGGGGTCGTCGGTGGCG
>NZ_QGSZ01000173.1 GCF_003857055.1 Micromonospora inaquosa
CGACCTGACCCCGCTCCGCGATCTTGCAGTTTCTGTTGTCGGCATGCGTGGATATGCACCTTAAGTCGGGACAGAAAGTGCAAGATCGCGGAGCGGGGTCAGGTCGGGCTCGTCGATCATGGAGTTGCGGTGCCCGTCTTGGGGTTTTTCGGGTTTTTTGTCACCCACCACAACTCCATGATCGACGAGGTGGCAGCGGTTGACGGGCGGCCGTTGCGGTAAACGCAACGGCGTTGACAAGGACCAAGCGTGGTCATGCGTCGGGGGCGGGCGAACCGCGGCGCTGTCGGGCCTCAGTTGGAGTCGAGCAGCCAGCGGACCACGTCGATCTTCTCAGGGAAGACGCCGCCGTCGGCGACGCTCCAGGCCAGCGTGTGCCCGATCGTCCAGCCCCGGGCCCGCTCCCGGTCCAGCCCCAGCTCGGTGCTGAGCCGGTCCAGCCGGTGCCGGACGGCGGCCGGCGAGTGGCCGAGCTCCCGGCCGCGCACCATCGGCACGATCGAGAACTCCCGCTCGCCGGTCAGCGGCTTCGGGTCGATCGCCAGCCACGGCCCTCGGTCACCGGGGAGCGCCTCGGCGGCGAGCACGTTGCCGGCGTGCAGGTCCTGGTTGACCAGCACCTGCTCGCCCTGGCTCGACGCCAGATCGGTGAGCAGGGTGAGCGCCGCGTCGAGTAGCCGCCGCTCGTACGGCCGGCCGGCTCGTTCCCAGGTGCGGGGCATCCGGTCGATCCAGCCGGCGGCCTCCTCGGCCAGCGGGGTGAACGGCGCGCCCGCCGGCCGCCAGAGTCGGGGCAGCAGCACGGTCACCGCGTCCAGCGCGCGGTCCACGGGCAGCTCGTGCAGCGGAGTGCCGGGTTGGCAGCGTTCCACCAGCAGGGCGCGCCGTTCTGGGTCGTGTGCGAGCAGCCGGATCGCCCCGTCGCCGTCCCAGTGGGCCAGCGCGTCGGCCTCGTGCCGACTCTCCTCGTCGGGGTACTGGAGCTTGAGCACCGCCGCCGTGCCGTCGGGCAGATCTGCCGGGAGCGCCAGGGAGGCGTAGGCGTACCGGAAGGGCGGGCCGAGTCGTAGCGACCACCGCTCGGTGCACTCCGCCAGCCACGTCGGGAGTGTGGCGAGCCAGGCCCGGCCCGCCGGTGACGCACGTACCCAGTCAAGTCCCTCTGGTAGATCCATCCGGCCATCCTGGAGCATCCACCGCGTTCTGGTGGGTCTGGGTCAGGAGCGGGGCGGCGTCAGGCGCGGGCCGCGATAGGGCAGGGTGGCGCTGTAGACCACATTGGTGGTGGTGCTGCCGAACCCGGCGAGATCGTTGACGACCTGTTCGAGGTGGGCCATCGACGTCGCGGCCACCTTCAGCACGTAACAGTCGTCCCCTGTGGTGCGCAGGCACTCCAGAATCTCCGACCGTTGATCCAGTAGCCGGTGCAGCGGTTCGTGCCGACTGCCGGGGTATTTCAGTCGGATCACCGCGAGCACGGCGAAGCCCGCCTTGGACAGGTCGACCTCGGCGCGGTAGCCGCTGATCACACCGGTCGCCTCCAGTCGCCTCACCCGCTCGCTGGTGGCCGACGCGCTCAGCTTGACCCGGCGGCTGAGCTCGGTGATCGGCAGGCGGCCGTCGCCCTGCAACTCGATCAGGATCGACCAATCGAGATCATCAAGATTCTCGGCCATCCGGCCAATCTACCGGCGGATTCACGGCAAAGGCCAGCGAAGGCAGGGATCAAGGTGTTCCCGCGCCGCTCCACGCTGACTAGCGTATAACCCGTGCAAATTGGCGTGAACGTACCGAACTTCGCCCCGGGTACCGACCCCGACGTGCTGCGACAGTGGGCGCAGACGGTCGAGGGTCTCGGCTTCGACCTGCTGATGGTCTCCGACCACATCGCGGTGACCCCCGACGTCGCCAAGAAGTACCCGGCGCCGTTCTACGAGCCGTTCACCACGCTGTCCTGGCTGGCCGGGGTGACCTCCCGGGTCCGGTTGGGCACCACGGTGCTCATCGTCCCGTACCGGCACCCGCTGCTCACCGCCCGGATGGCGGCGAACCTCAACCGTCTCAGCGGCGGCCGGCTCGTCCTCGGCGTCGGCGTCGGCTGGGCCCAGCAGGAGTTCGAGGCGCTCGGCGTGCCGTTCCGGCGGCGCGGCGCGCTGACCGATGATTACCTGCGCACCATGCGTGACGCCTGGCAGAACGCCGACGACTACGACACGGATGCGATCCCGATCTGGGTCGGCGGCAACAGCGAAGCCGGCATGCGGCGCGCGGTTCTGCTCGGTGACGCCTGGCACCCGCTGCGGGTCACGCCCGGATGGCTGGCCGAGGCAGCCGGACGGCTGAAGGCCATCGCCGACGAACTGGGTCGCCCGGTGCCCGCGTTGATGCCGCGCATCGCACTGCGGGAGGTTCCTGAACCGATCACCGCCCCGGACCGGCTCGCCGGTGTCGGCACCATCGACCAGATCATCGCCGACCTTGACCAGATCCGTCTGCTCGGCGCGGAGACGGTCGTGCTCGACCCGTTCAACGGCGACCTGACCGAGATCCGCCAGCCCGAACGCGCCTGGCGGACACTTGCGGCCGTGGCCGCTCACCACAAATCCCAGGAGGACCGATGACCCCCGACGACGAGAAGTTTCTCCGCCGCGCCGTGGAACTCGCCAGCGAGGCAGGGGCCTCCGGCGAACGGCCCTTCGGCTCGTTGCTGGTCGGCGCGGACGGCACCGTCCTGATCGAGGACCACAACACCGTGGTCTCTGACTCGGACATCACCGCCCACCCGGAACTGAAACTGGCCCGCTGGGCCGCTCGGGAACTCGACCCCGACGTGGCCGCCGCCACCACCATGTTCACCAGTTGCCAGCCCTGCCCGATGTGCGCGACCGTGATCGACCGGTCCGGCCTCGGACGGGTGGTGTACGCGCTGTCCAGCGAGCAGTTCGAGGAGGTCAAGCCGGCCACCCCGGCGCTGCCCCCGGTCCGGTACGAGGGGCCGGCGCTGTTCGAGGAGGCACGTCGGCCGATCGACGACTACTACTGACCGAAGCTGTCCCGCGGTGGTGTGACGTAGCCGGAATTGACAGTCGGCCGGCTGCCGGAGCAGGGTTGAGCGGTGACAACGATGTCAACGGACAAAAGGGAAGGGATTGTGTGCATGATCCTCTCCCGGCCGCGCCCGGTTCGCGGTATCCCGTTGACGGTTTCCCGGCGCGGACCCGGTCTGTCCGCCGATCCTGGCCGTATGTCCCTTTCCTACCCGACGGTGACCAGCTGAGATGACCGACGTGCCCCGATCCGACGCCGCAACGACCCCCGCTCCGGCGCGGTCGCCAGACCTGCCCGATCTGGACGACTTCCTCGTCGACCAGACCCGGACGCTGCTCGACACCGCCCGCCGCTCGGTGCGGCCCGAGGGCGGCTTCTGGTGGTTGACCGACGACCGCACCCCGGATCGCGGCGAACCGATCCACACCTGGATCACCTGCCGGATGACCCACGTGGCCTCCCTCGCCCACCGCAACGGCGACCCGGACGCCGCCGCCCTGGTCGACCACGGCGTCGCCGCGCTCAGCACGCTGCTGCGCGACGACCGGTACGGCGGCTGGTTCGGCGCGGTGGACCAGCAGGGAACACCCGTCAACGATCGCAAGGCCGGCTACGACCACGCGTTCGTGCTGCTCGCCGCCTCCAGCGCCGCGCGCGCCGGACGGCCCGGCGCGGACCGACTGCTCGCCGACGTGCTGGCCGTCGTACGGGACCGGTTCTGGGACGACGACGCCGGCGCGGTCCGCGAATCGTGGAACCGCGACTGGACGGTCACCGAGGACTACCGCGGCGCCAACAGCAGCATGCACATGGTCGAGGCGTTCCTCGCCGCGACCGCCGCCACCGGCGACACGAGCTGGGCCGACCGGGCCCTGCGAATCGCCACCCACCTCGTGCACGGTGAGGCGGCCCGGCACGACTGGCGGCTGCCCGAGCACTTCACCACCGACTGGACGCCGCTGCCCGACTACAACCGGGACCAGCCCGCCGACCCGTTCCGGCCGTACGGCTCCACCATCGGGCACTGGCTGGAATGGGCCCGGCTGCTGCTGGAACTGGAGGCGGTGCTGCCGCAGCCACCCCGCTGGCTGCTCGCCGACGCCCGCGCCCTGTTCGCCGCCGCCGTGCGGCGCGGCTGGGCGGTCGACGGCGCGGACGGCTTCGTCTACACCATCGACTGGGACGACCGGCCGGTGGTGCGCTCCCGTATGCACTGGGTCCTCGCCGAGGCCATCGGTGCGGCGATCACCCTGCACCGACGCACCGGGGACGCGGTCTACCTCGACTGGTACCAGGTCTTCTGGGCGTACGCCCGCCGCTGTCTCATCGACCAGACCGGATGGCGGCACGAGTTGGACGCACAGAACCTGCCCGCCGACACGGTGTGGCACGGCCGACCGGACGTCTACCACGCGTACCAGGCGGTGCTCCTGTCCCGCGCTGCCGTCGGGCTCGGTGGCCCCGGCCCGCTCGCACCGGGGGAGGTGACCGCGTGATCGTCGTCGCGGGTGAGGCACTGATCGACCTGGTCGTCACCGCCGAGGGGCAGCGGGCGGTGCCGGGTGGCTCCCCGGCGAACGTCGCGGTCACCCTGGCCCGGCTCGACCAGCCGGTACGGCTGCTGGCCCGGCTCGCCAGCGACGAGTACGGTCGGCAACTCGTCGAGCATCTGAGCGCCAACCGGGTGGACCTGGCGTGGGCGGTCCACGCCGACGAGCCCACATCGGTGGCGGTGGCCACCCTGAACGCCGCCGGTCAGGCCAGCTACGAATTCCGGCTGGCCGGTGCGGCGGACTGGCAGTGGACGCCGCGGGAACTGCCCGAGCTGGCCGGATCACCGGCGATCGCGCTGCACACCGGGTCCCTCGCACTCGCGTTGGCCCCCGGCGCGGAGGTGCTGGAGGGCCTGCTCGCCCGGGAACGCCAACGGGACGGGCTCACCGTCTCCATCGACCTCAACCTGCGGCCGAGCATCGTCACGGACCGGGCGGCGGAGCAGGAGCGGGTACGCCGACAGGTTCGCCTCGCGCACCTGGTCAAGGCCAGTGACCAGGACCTGGCCTGGCTCTACCCGGAGCGTTCGCTGGCCGACGTGATGACCGAGTGGCGGGCGGCCGGCGTGTCCTGCGCCGTGGTGACCCGGGGCGGGGAGGGCGCCTGGCTGCTCGCTCCCGACGGCTCACTGCACGAGGAGCCGGCGGTCCGGACCACGGTGGTCGACACCGTCGGTGCCGGCGACTCGTTCACCGGTGGGCTGCTGGCCGCGCTGGCCGACCTCGACGCGCTCGGTGACCGGCCGGCCGACCGGCTGGCCGCGGTGACCGGGCCGCAGTGGGGTGTGGTGCTTCGGCAGGCCGCCACTGTGGCCGCGTTGACCTGTGGTCGCCGAGGCGCCGACCCGCCGAGCCGCGCCGAGGTCGAAGCCCTGCTCAAGACCGCCTAGGCCAGGCCCCGCTTCAGCAGCCTGGTGGGCAGCACCGTGGTTGAGGGCGGAGTGTCGTCGCCGGCTACTCGTTCGAAGAGGCGCTCGGTGGCGACCCTCGCCAGCTCCCGGGTGTCGTACGCGACGACGGTCAGCGGTCGGGGCATCAGGTGGGCCAGCTCGAAGTCGTCGAAGCCGACCAACGCGGCGTCACTGCCCCGCCGGTGCAGCTCCTGGAGCGCGCCGACGGTGAGCCGGTTGTTGGCGCAGAAGAACGCGGTGGGCGGCTCCGGGAGGTCGAGGAGCGCGGCGACCGCCCGCCCGGCCTCCTCGGGGGCGATGAGCCGCTCGCGGACCAGCGAATCGTCCGGCTCGACTCCGGCGGCGTCCAGCGCCGCCCGTGCCCCGGCCAGCCGCTCACGCATCGTGGGTACGCTCGGTGCGCCGAGCAGCAGCCCCACCCGCCGGTGCCCCTCGTCGAGCAGCGCGGTGACCCCGGCGTGGCTGCCGCCCCGGTTGTCCAACAGCACGGCGTCGGCTTGCAGCCCCTGCGGCGGCCGGTCCAGGAACACCACCGGCATGCCCAGCTCGACCTCACGACGCAGGAACGAGTGGTCGAGGCCCGCCGGCACCACCAGCAGCCCGTCGACCCGGCGCTGGGTGAAATCCTGGAGCAGGGCGCGTTCCCGCTCCGGGTCCTCCTCCGAGGACGCGGTGATCAGCATCGTGCCGTGGGCGGCGGCGATCTCGGCGGCGACGCTGGCGATGGTCGCGTAGAACGGGTTGGCGATCTCCTCGATCAGCAGCCCGACGGTGGCGTTGAGCTGCCGGGAGCGCAGGTTACGAGCGATGTCGTTGCGTCGGAAGCCCAGCTCGGCGATCGCGGCCAGCACCCGGCCGACCAACTCCTGCCCTACCGGCTCGTCGTTGACGACCCGGGAGACCGTCTTCAGGCTGACGTCGGCCCGTCGGGCCACGTCGACCATCGTGGGGCGCCGACGCACGGTCGGCCGGGTCGGAGTCTGGGTCACGGGGTGGTCCTCCACGGCGGGCGCGGGTCAACGGTCGAGCGCGGCGAGCGCGTCGACCGCTTTTCGGGCGGCGATGAGCACCGGATCCCACACCGGTGCGTACGGCGGAGCGTAGCCCAGGTCCAACTGCGTCATATCGTCCACCGTCATGCCGTTCCACAGGGCCACGGCCAGCGTGTCGATCCGTTTGGCCGCCTCGGACCAACCGACGATCTGCGCGCCGAGCAACCGGCCGCTGGGGCGCTCGGCGATCAGCTTGACCGTCATCGACCGGGAACCCGGGTAGTAGCCGGCCCGGTTGGTCGACTCGGCGATCACGGAGACGAACTCGAAGCCGGCGGCTGTGGCGTCGCGCTCGCGCAGACCCGTCCGACCGACCTCCAGGTCGCAGACCTTGGTCACCGCCGTGCCGATCACACCGGTGAAGGTGGCGTACCCGCCGCCGATGTTGATCCCGGCGACCCGGCCCTGCTTGTTGGCGTGCGTGCCGAGCGGCACGTGCACCGGCAGCCCGCTGACCCGGTGCAGGGTCTCCACGCAGTCGCCGGCCGCCCAGACCCCGGTGAGCCCGGGCACCCGCATCCGGCGGTCGACCCGGATCGCGCCGGTCGGGCCGAGGGGCATCCCGGCCGCCTCGGCGAGCGCGGTGTTGGGGCGTACGCCGAGACCCAGGACCACGACGTCGGCCGGGATCGACCCCTCGGCGGTGACCACGGCGGACACCCGGCCGTCCCGCTCCTCAAGGCCGGTCACCGGCAGGCCGGTGCGGATCGTGATGCCGAAGCCGCGCATCGCGTCGGCGACCAACTCGCCCATTTCGGCGTCCACCGTCGACATGGGCTGCTCGCCCGCTTCCATCAGGGTCACCGAGAGGCCGCGTTGGATCATGGCCTCGGCGATCTCGACGCCGATGTACCCGCCGCCGACCACCACCGCCCGGCGCGGCTGCGGGTCGGCGTCCAGCCAGTCGCGCAGCGCCGCACCGTCGTCGAGGGTCTGCATGCCGAACACGCCGTGCGCGTCGGTAACCGCCCACGACGGCTTCACCGGCACCGCGCCGGTGGCGTACATCAGGTCGTCGAAGCGTTCGCGGACCTCGCCGCCGTACTCCAGGTCGCGGGCCACCACCTCGCGGCGTTCCAGGTCGATGGTCGTGACCTCGTGGCGCATCCGGACGTCCATCGCGTGCTCGGTGCGGAAGATCTCCGGGTCCCGGGCGATCAACGCCTCGGGGCCGGACACCAGCCCGCTGATCCAGTACGGGATGCCGCAGGCCGAGTAGGAGGTGAAGTGGCCCCGTTCGAAGACCACGATCTCCAGGTCGGCTCGGGCGCGTCGGCGTCGGGCCTGGGACGCCGCCGACATTCCGGCGGCGTCCCCGCCGATGACGATCAGCCGTTGCGCCACGGGTTCATCCTGTCACGCGTCGATCAGCCGCGGGTCTGCCGCGCGACGTCCTGCACCACGTCGGTGAGTCGGCCGGTACGCTCGAACACGGCGCGCTGCCGTGCCGCGCCGCTGCCGTGTCGACGCAGCCCACCCAGCAGGTCGGTCACCTCGGCCCAGTCGTCGTGCTCCTCCAGCGCCGGGCGCATCCGCTCCACGAACCGGTCCAACAGCTCCCAGGCCGGGCGCAGCTCACCGTTGGTGACGTCGACGGCCTCGCCTTCCAGGCCGTCGTGGGCGGCCCGCCAGTGCGCGCCGACCAGCAGGTGGTGGTCGGTCCGCAACGCCGGCCGGCCGGCCTCGACATCCGCCATGGCGGTGGCCACCAACGCCCGGACCAGCGCGGCGACCAGCACCGCGTCGTCCACCGACGGGCAGACGTCGCCGATCCGCAGCTCCACCGTCGGGTACTTCGCGGACAGCCGGGCGTACCAGTAGAGCATCCCCTCGTCGAGCATCACCCCGCTGGAGATCAACTGGCGGATCAGCCGCTGGTAGTGCTCGTGCGACTCCAGAAACGGCGTCGGCGCCACCGACGGCCAGCGCTCCCACTCGACCGAGCGCCAACTGGCGTAGCCGGTGTCCTCGCCACGGGCGAACGGCGAGTTGGTGGTCACCGCCTGGAGCATCGGCAGCCACGGCCGTACGTGGTTGAGTACCTGCACGCCGGTGTCCGGGTCGGGCACCCCCACGTGCACGTGCATCCCGTTGTTGCCGGGGCCGGGAACGAGCAGCCGGAACCGCTCGATCATCCGGTCGAAGCGGGGCTTGTCCACCACCGGTGGCACCGGGCCGTCCACCGGGCCGGTGCCGATGGCGAGCAGGCGTACGCCGGCCCGCTCGGCGGCGTCGGAGAGCGCCCGACGCAGTACGCCGAGGGAGTGCCGGATCGATGAGAGCTCCAGGCCGGGTGGGCTGCCGATCTCGATCTGACTGGTCTGGAACTCCCGTTCCACCTGTCCGTGCAGTTCGGCCGGGACCTGCTCCATGACCAGGTCTACGGCCGGAACCGCAGCCCCGGTGTGCGGGTCGACGAGCAGGAACTCCTCTTCGACACCCACGGTGAGCAATCCGGTCGCCGCAGCCATGTCGCTGGGCGCCTCCGCCACCTGACCGGTCATTGACATCACCCGTCCGTTCCTACCGTTCGCGGTCCGTCCGCGTTGGTCCGTCGTTGGTTACCCAACGTGGCGACGCCGGGAAACGTGGCGTCGGCACGTCGTCCTCGGGGTGGCCCGCCGGATTCGACCGGGTGATGTGACAGCGGGTCCTATGCTGGGCCCGTGCCGGTGCTGCTGGGCTATGTCGGGGTCGCGTGGGTGTCCGCGTTCGCCCAGCTCACAGTGCTCGCAGGCCGGCCGGTCGACCTGCTCGCGGGCGCTGCGTTGACCGCCCTGGTGCTGCTCGCGGTGGTGCTGGCGGCCCGGGTGCGCGACCGGGCGGGCTCGCCAGGTGCCGGGCCGCGGAGGGCCGGTCTGCGGGCCCGCTCCCGAAGTCGCCGAATGCCCCGCCAGATCGACCCGGACGCGGCCGGTCGCCCCCGTCCCCGTGCCCCGGGGCACCCCTCGGCCGCGTAGCGCCTCGCCGCCGCGCGGCCGATCCCGCCGTCACCGGCCCCCCTTTGCTGAGCGGATTCCGCCCGGGGGAGGGCCTCACCGGAATCGGACCGAGGGGTTTCCCATGCTTGCCTTCGCACCACTGCACGACACCGTCAGCGCTGCCGGCAGCGCGCTGTCCTGGCTCACCGAGCTGCTCGAACCACTGGCCGGCGGTGCGGCGACCGCCGCCGCCATCGTGCTCTTCACCATCGCCGTCCGGTTGCTGATCTCGCCGCTGACCGTCGCGCAGGTCCGCGGCGAGCGGCGCCGCGCAGCGCTCGCCCCGCAGGTGCGGGACCTTCAGCAGCGGTACGCCGACGACCCGGCGACGCTTCAACGCGAGGTGTTCACGTTGTACCGCGAGGCCGGCGCGAACCCGATCGCCGGCTGCCTGCCGTTGCTTCTCCAGGCGCCGTTCCTGCTGGTGCTGTACCGGTTGTTCAGCACCAGCGAGGGCGGCACCGGGTTGCTGGACGAGCGGTTGGTCGGGGTGCCGCTGGGGCACCACCTCAGCGACGGGTTGGCCGGTGCGGCCGGACCGCTCTTCGGCGTACTGCTGGTGGTGTTGCTGGCGGTGGCCTGGTGGTCGTCGCGACGGGCCCGCCGGGCGTCGGCGGCGGTGGGCACGGTGGCCGGTACGCCGACCGAGGGGCCGGGAGCGGCCACGCTCGGCCGGTTGCTGCCCCTGCTGCCGTTCACGACTGTGCTGGTGGCGCTGGTGCTGCCACTCGCTGCGGTGATCTACCTGGTGACCACGAGCGTGTGGTCCGCGCTTGAGCAGGTGGTGCTCCGCCGACCGCAGGCGGTTTCGTCGCCGGCTGGGCGCTAACGCGGATCAGCGGCCGGCGGTCACCGACCGCCGGCCGTCGCGCTCCCGGCGCTTGCGGACCTTACGGATCACCCAACTGGCCACCATCACCACGAAGACCGCGACGATCGCGTAGTTGAACCAGTCGCTGTAACGCTCCACGTCCTGCCAGCGGCTGCCCAGCGCGTAACCGGCACCCACGATGAGACCGTTCCACACCCCGCTGCCGATGGTGGTGAGCAGGATGAACTCGCCCAGCGGCATCCGGTTGGCCCCGGCCGGCACGGAGACCAGGCTGCGGACCACCGGCACCACCCGGCCGATCAGCACCGCCCGCCGACCGTGCCGCTCGAACCACCTGTCGGCCTTCTCCAGGTCGTCGCTGTCCACCAGCGGGATGTGATCCAACCAGCGCTTGAGCCGTTCCTCGCCGAGCGCCGCGCCCAGCCAGTAGAGCACCAGCGCACCGACCAGCGAGCCGACAGTCGCGGCCAGCACCACCAGGACGACGTTGAACTCGCCCTCGTGGGCAAGGAAACCGGCGAGCGCCAGCACGATCTCGCTGGGGATCGGCGGAACGATGCTCTCCAGTGCCACCAGCAGCGCCACGCCGACCGGGCCCATCACCTCGATCACCGAGGCCACCCAGCCGGTCAACCCGGTGAACTCGGACGGGTCGCCAGCCTCGGCGTAAGCCATGGGTCGTCCTTCCGCGTGGGCCGTTGGGGATCGGAGGGTCATACCCACCGGGGCCCGAACTACACCTGGGCTCAGTGCTCCGGGTGCAGTGCGGGGTCCGCCGGCCCCTGCCGCCAGCCGGTGAACACCACGCTCAGCCCGGCGCGGGACGGCGCGCAGCAGAACGGGCCGGCCTGGGCGTCGGCCGCCGGGTCCAGCGGGGCGAGCCGGACCAGTCGCCACGGCTCGTCGTCGACCCGGGCGCGGACGGTCAGCGCGTCGCCGGCCCGGCTGACCCGGACGGTCACCTCCCGACCCGCCCACTCCGGCACCGGCCCCACCGACCAGTCGGAGAAGTCCCGGGTCACCACCGCGCCGAGCTGCACCTCGCCGTCGCTGATCTCGACGCCGGCCTTGGTCCAGGTCCGTTCGTCGACGCGGACGAACACACCGGCCTGGTCGAACTGCGCCGAGAAGTCGAGCCGGAAGCTCACCTCCATGGCGGCGCCCACCGGCAGCGGTGCCAGCAGGGCCGGGCCGTCGTCGTGGACGAAGCCGTAGCTGGTCTTCCGCCAGAAGTCGCTGTCCGCCGCCGGTTCGACGACCAACTCGCCGGCCGGGCCCTCCTCGACGCGTACCGGCGGGTGCAGCCAGGCGCCCCGGGACCAGTCCAACGGTTCGCTCGGCGGTACGAGGTCTTTCTCCATGACCGGCACGGTAACCAACGCCACCCGAGGGTCGCCGGACGGGTTTGCGGCGGTGATCGATCGGAGATGTTCCTCCGGCATGGGTGACCGTTGGTATTCCGAAGCCGTCGTCTACTGCCTCGACATCGACACGTACGCCGACTCGGACGGCGACGGGGTCGGTGACATCCGTGGGTTGATCGGGAGGCTGGATTACCTGGCCCGGCTCGGGGTGACCTGCCTGTGGTTGCACCCGATCCACCCGTCGCCCAACCGCGACGACGGCTACGACGCCACCGACTTCTACAACGTGGACCCGCGCTTCGGCACCCTCGGCGACTTCGCCGAGCTGCTGCACCAGGCGCAGAACCGGGGCATCCGCGTGATCATCGACCTGGTGGTCAACCACACGTCCGACGAGCACCCGTGGTTCCAGTCCGCCCGCTCCTCGCCGGACTCGCCGTACCGGGACTGGTTCGTCTGGTCCGACAACGAACCGGACGACCGGTACCAGGGCATGGTCTTCCCCGGTGAGCAGAGGGAGACCTGGAGCTACGACCGCACCGCCAAGGCGTGGTTCTACCACCGGTTCTACAAGTTCCAGCCGGATCTCAACTTCGCCAACCCGCAGGTCCGGGCCGAGGTCAAGAAGATCATGTCGTTCTGGCTCCAGCTCGGCGTCTCCGGTTTCCGGATGGATGCCGTGCCGTTCATCATCGAGCTGACCGAGCCGGGCAACCCGAACTCCCCGAAGGACTTCGAGTTCCTCACCGAGATGCGTCAGCACGTGCAGTGGCGACGCGGCGACGCCGTCCTGCTGGCCGAGGCGAACGTCGAACCGGACCAGCTACCGACGTTCTTCGGCGACGCCAGCGGATCCGGCAACCGGATCCACATGCTCTTCGACTTCATGCTCAACGGGCGACTCATGCTCGCCCTGGCCCGCGAGGACCCGGAACCGCTGATCGACGCGTTGCACGACACCCCGAAGCTGCCGGTCGGCGGGCAGTGGGCCACCTTCCTGCGCAACCACGACGAGATCGACCTGTCCCGGCTGACCACCGAACAGCGCAACCAGGTGTACGCGCAGTTCGGCCCGGACGAGAACATGCGCATCTACGACCGGGGCATCCGTCGCCGGCTCGCCCCGATGCTCGGCAACGACCGGCGGCGCATCGAGCTGGCGTACGCCCTGCAGTTCTCGATGCGCGGCACGCCGGTGCTGCGCTACGGCGAGGAGATCGGGATGGGCGAGGACCTGTCGCTGCCCGGTCGGGAGGCGATCCGTACCCCGATGCAGTGGTCGTACCAGCCGAATTCCGGCTTCTCCACGGCGGACCCGGAGAAGCTGGTCCGTCCGGTGATCGACAAGGGTGACTTCGGCTACCAGAACGTCAACGTCACCGCCCAGCGGGGCGAACCGAAGTCGCTGCTCGGCTGGTTCGAGCGCATGATCCGTACGCTGCGGGAGGCTCCGGAGATCGGCTCCGGCTCGACGACCCACATCGACGTGGCGGTGCCGCCCGGAGTGCTCGCGCACCGGGCCGACGGGCCAACGGGGACGATGGTCTTCGTGCACAACCTGGGCACCGACGACGTCGAGGTGGACCTCAGCAGTCTTGAGCCGGAGGCCGACCTGCCGATCGACGTGCTCGCCGACCGTGGCTACGGCGAGTTGGGCAAGCTCGGCGCGGTGAAGGTCTCCGGCCACGGATACCGGTGGATTCGACTCTGCCGGGACCGGGGCTTCTGAGGCACGGCGGTTCCCCGATCACGCGTGACGTCCGGCCGGTCGGTGCCGGCCGGACGTCACGCGATCAGGGCAGGACGATCAGCGCACGCCGAACGCGCGCAGCACGGTCTGGTTGATCGAGTTGCCTGAGCTGTCCGTGGCGCTGGCGCGCAGCGACACGAACGTGGCGCCCTTCGGCGCGCCCAGCTTCGTCGTCCACGAACCGTCCTTCGAACGGCTCAGCGACTGCTTCTGCCAGTGCGCGCCGTCGTCGTACGAGATCTCCAGAGTGACCGGCCGGATGGTGCCGCACCCGGTGGCGCCGGGCAGGTGGTCGGCGGACACGGTCAGGTCGGTGTGTGCCTTCGCGGTGCCGGCGGCGTCGGTGTCGACCGCGTAGTCGAGCTGGAGCAGCGGGAGCACCGCGGACTCCACCCCGGCGGCCGGCGCCTTCGACCGGAACGTCCACTCGGTGGTGGTACTGGTGGAGTACGGGCCGCCGGTCGGGTCCTGGGTGGTCCCCACCACCAACCGGTACGGCAGGTCGCCGGCGTTCGGCGCGGTGCCGCTGATCCACGTGCTGGTGCTTTCGGCGAGCAGCGTCCGGCCCTGGTAGAGCTTGTTGGTCTGCCCGGCGCCGTTCATGGCCATGCCGACGTGGTCGGCCGCGCCCCAACCGGGCACGTCCAGCTTGAGGGTGTCGCCGGAGCGGGTGGGCAGCGTGAAGTTGTTGTTCAGGTGCGGCCGTTCGATCGGCTCGAAGAACTGCTCCTCGTTCTTGCTGCCGGCGCGGTAGCTGGTCCGGGGGTCGATCTGGTAGGTGCCGCCGTCGAGGTACGCCTCCTGACCCCAGGTGTACAGGTCGCCGGTGGACACCCAGTCGGTACGGACCGCGGCGAGCGGCCGGTTGCTGGTCTGGCCGATGCCCCAGTTGTTGTACGACGGCCAGTCGTACCGGAACTCGCCGCCCCGGGTCTGCGGCGTCGGGACATTGAAGCCGACGTCTACCCGGGCCAGCGTCCTCGGAGTCTCGGCCCGGCTCAGGCCCTGCGGGATCCGGTTGTGGTACGCCTGGACCAGGTCGTACACGTAGTCGGCGATCGGCTGTGAGACCACCTCGACCTCGGTGGACCCGCGCTGAATCTGCTGGATCAACGCCTCGCCCTCGTCGGTGCTGAGCATCGCCACCTCGATCGGGGTGGGTGTGAAGAAGTCGATCGAGTAGTCGCGCACCTCGCGCCACGGGAAGTCGTTGACCACCAGCATCAGCTTCGCCCCGGCGGCGGTCGCCGCGGCGGCCTGCTCGGCGTCACCGACATCCAGGTTGTGCCGGACCACGACGGCCTTGCCCCGGGCGTTCAGCTTGGCGTAGTCGCCCGGCGCACCGTCGCCCGCGTAGACCGCCGGCAGCGTCGAGCGGCCCTTCGGCAGCTGGGTGGTGCCCTGCTGGCGGACCACGTCGTCGAAGTTCACCTTCTTGGTGCCGACGCTCAGCACCGGCTGCTCCTTGCGCCACCGGGCGCCGAGGTAGAAGTCGCCGTGCCGCACGTCCCTGCTGGTGGGCTGCGCCCAGAAGCTGTCGTAGAACACGCCGCCGGCGATGAACGAGCGCCAGCGGCCCTCGCCCTGGGACCGGTAGTAGTCCAGCCGGGTGAAGGTGTCGGCGGTCTGCTGCGGCACCGTCGACTCGACCCGGCGGGCCGCCTTTCCGTCCAGCCGAACCGTGGTGTCCTGGCGCAGGTCGATGTCGGGGTTGCCGAGCAGCGCCAGGCCGAGTGAGTTCGGGCCGTGGCTGCCGGTGACGTTCAGGAAGCTCATCGCCGAGTAGACGCCTTCGGGCAGGTAGAGCTGCGCTGTGCCGTCCGCGTCGGTCTCGACGAAGCTGAGGTCGTAACTGCCCGGCTGGCCCAGCTCGATGATGCCGCCGGCGGGCTTGCCGGCCCGGTCGGTCATCTCCAGGCGAAGGTGGTGGTACGGGCTGAACGTGCCAACCCCGATGGCGGTGCGGGCCAGCACGGCCCGATCCGGCCCGCCGGTGGCGATGACCTGACCGGTGTACCGGCTGCCGGCGCCGGCCCGGGTGGTGTCCGTGGTCAACGTGACAGTGGCGGTGCCGTTCGCGGGCACTGTCAGCTGCGGCGCGGACACGCTGAACAGTCCGGCTGGCGCGCTCGGCGCGTCCACCGCCAGGCCCAGCGTGATGGGCTGACCGGTGGTGTTGGTGTACGTCACCGGGTGCGTGCTGCCGCCCGCCTTCGCGGTGTCGGAACCCACGCTGGTGGAGATGGTGCCGGTGGCGATGACCGGGGCGCGGACCGCGGCCGCGACGTCGACCCGGCCGGTGCCGGCCTGGAAGGCGTCGTACTGCCCGGTGGCCTTGGTCGTGCTGACCAGGGCGTCCTTGAGTTGCTGACCCGTCCAGTCCGGGTGTTTCGCGGCGAGCAGGGCGGCAGCGCCGGCCACGTGCGGCGCGGCCATCGAGGTGCCGTCCATGCTCTGGTACGAGCCCTCGCCGGGCGCGTACTGGGAGCGGGCCGCGAGCACCCCGACGCCGGGCGCGGTCAGCTCCGGCTTGATGGCCTCGTCGCTGATCCTGGGGCCCCGGCTGGAGAACGCGGCGAGCTGGTCGTCACCGTCGACCGCACCGACTGTCAACGCCGCGTCCGCCGCGCCCGGCGCACTGACGCTGCCCGGCAGGCCGGCGTTGCCGGCGGAGATGACGAACAGCGCGCCGGTCTCCGCACTGAGCGTGTTGACCGCCTGGCTCAACGGGTCGGTTCCGTCGCTGGGCTGGTTGGAGCCCAGGCTCATGTTGACGACGCTGGCGTCGGCCTCCCGGGCCGCCCACTCCATGCCAGCGAGGATCCAGGAGTCCATTCCGTATCCGTCGTCGCTGAGCACCTTGCCAACGGCGAGCTGGGCATCGGGGGCGACGCCCTTCTCGCGGCCGCCGGAGGCGGCGCCGGTGCCGGCGATGGTGGAGGCAACGTGGGTGCCGTGCCCGACCCGGTCGGTGATCTCCTCGCCCGGCACGAACACGGCGGACGCGCTGATCTGGTTGGTCAGGTCCGGGTGGGCCGCGTCGATGCCGGTGTCCAGCACGGCAACCCGCACACCCGCGCCGGTGTCGCCGCCGGCCCAGACCGCGGGAGCGCCGATCTGCGCTGTGGTGTCGGCCAGGTCGGCGTGTACCCGCCCGTCCAGCCAGATCTTGGCGATCCCGCCGGAGAAGCGTCCCTTGCCGCCGGTCGCGGCGGTCGCCTTGGCGGTGGAGGCGGCCGTGATCGCGGCCCAGAACTCGCCGGCCCGGTCGCGGTCCTCGCTCAGCGCGACACCCGAGATGCTGCTCAACGTACGGGTGCGGGTCGCGCCGGTGGGTGCGGCGCCGGCCCGTAGGCCGGCTGCCCCTGGGTCGTACGACACGATGAGCGGAAGGTGGTCCACCCGCTCGTCGTCATACCCGTCGGCGATCAACCGGTTGACGTTGAACAGTCGCTTGTCCAGGGTTTTCGCGGCCACGTAGGGGAGCACCGACTGCGGGTAGACGTAGAGGTCGTCGCCGGCCTCGACCACCCGTACCGGTGTCGAGGAGCCGTCGGGACGCCGTACGTCGAGGGTGCCGCCGTTGCCGCTCTGGCGGGTGGTGACAGTGTCACCGGTGATCAGGGTGACCGAGTGGGTGCCGGGTGCTGTGGGAAGGCTGGTCGCGGGGGCGGCGGTGGCACCGGGATCGGCCGGGGCTCCCGGGGCGGCGGCCAGGGCGGGTGATCCACCGGTCGCCGCGAGGGCCGCGGAGACCACGGCGGCGAGCCAGGCTCCACGGGTACGCGAGAATGTCACGTGATGTCGTTCCTTGCCTCGTCTGTCCACTGTCGGGTGACAGCGGTCGCGACGCTACGCGCGGAAGATCATCTAGTACATACCCTGTGGATTTGGCCATGGTCATCACCGATAACTAGCAGTGGAAGGTTAAGCTCCTTCGATCGACCCCAAGTTACCCGGAGGTAATCATGTCGGAGGAGCTCCGCGTCGCCATCGTCACCGGAGCCGCACGCGGCATCGGCGCGGCCACCGCCCGGCGGCTGGCCGCCGACGGAATGGCAGTCGCCGTGGTCGACATCGAGGAGACGGCCACCAAGGAGACTGTGGACGCCATCGCCGCCGCCGGCGGCCGGGCGCTCGGAGTGGGCGCCGACGTGTCCGACCGGGACCAGGTCGAGGCGGCGGTGAGCCGGGTCGCCGCCGAGCTGGGCGCGCCCACCGTGCTGGTCAACAACGCCGGCGTGCTCCGCGACAACCTGCTGTTCAAGATGACCAACGCCGACTGGGACACGGTCATGGGGGTGCACCTGCGCGGCGCGTTCCTGTTCAGCCAGGCCGCCCAGAAGCACATGGTGGACCGCAAGTGGGGGCGGATCGTCAACCTCTCCAGCACCTCCGCGCTGGGCAACCGGGGCCAGGCGAACTACGCCGCCGCCAAGGCCGGTTTGCAGGGCTTCACCAAGACCCTCGCCATCGAGCTGGGTCCGTTCGGAGTGACAGTGAACGCGGTCGCACCCGGCTTCATCGTCACCGACATGACGGCCGCCACCGCCGCCCGGATGAAGGTCGACTTCGACGACTTCCAGAAGCACGCCGCCGCCGAGATCCCGGTCCGTCGCCCAGGCCGGCCGGAGGACGTCGCGCACACCATCTCGTTCCTGGCGAGCGAGGGTGCCGGCTTCGTCTCCGGTCAGGTCATCTACGTCGCGGGCGGCCCCAGGGACTGACCCGTACTCGGCGACGAGGGCGCACTGCTGGCCGGGACGCCCTCGTCGCCGGGTCTGCGCCGAGTGCGGTGGGCGCGCGGCGGTCGGGCGGGGCGTGCGGCGGGTCAGGCGGGTGCGCGGCGGGTGCGCCAGAGCCAGATCAGCCCGAGCACCGGCAACACCAGCGGGATGTAGCCGTACCCGCTACCGAACCCCGACCAGACCGTCTCGTCCGGGAACAGCTCCTTGTCGACCAGGCTCAGGACGCCGACGGCGACCACCCCGACCAGCTCCACGGAGCAGCACGCCAGCGCGACCCGTCGGCCGGTGTGCCCGGCGCGGGCCAACCCCACCGCCGCCACGATGTAGATGAGCGCGGCCACCCCGGAGAGCAGGTACGCCACCGGTGCCTCGTCGAACTTGGTGGCGATCTGAAGCCCCGCCCGGCTCGTCGCCGCGATGGCGAAGAGCAGGTAGACCGCGATCAGCAGCCGACCCGGGCCGGAGTTCGTACGTCGTGGGGCCGGCCCCGCCTCAACCACCGAGCACCTCCCAGGTCTGCTGCAACCGGACCACCACCACCGGGGTCACCAGGCAGACCGCGCACACGATCGCCGAGCCCCAGCGGGTTGGTTCCATCCGGGCCAGCACCCAGGCCAGTGGCGGCAGGCACACCAGCGTGACCAGGTAGCCGAAGAAGGCACCGGGCTCGCCGGGCCGATCCCCGCCGCCGACCGCGACGAGCGCCAGCACGCTCAACACCAGCAACGCCACTTCGAGTACGGCCAGACCGACGAACTGCACCCGGTCCGGCGGCCGGTGGCGTACCGCCGCCACCAGCGCCCACGCCGCGACGAGCAGCGACAGCACGATCGGTACGGTCGCGACGATCCCGTCCACCGGCGAGTCGGTGCCCACGCTGCTCACCGGGCACACCCGGTCGTTGCCTCGGTCACCGGCACAGCCTACTAACCGTCGTAGTAAGCGGGTGTTCTGCCTCTCCGCGTGTGACGCGCGCCTGTCGAGGTGGGCGTCAGTCGTCCACTGGCAGCCAGTAGACGGAGATGGCCAGGAGCGGGTCTGGTCCGTCGTTGCGAATCTGGTGCGGCACCCTGCTCTCGAACGCCGCCACGTCCCCGGCCCCCAGCACCGCCGTCTGGTCGGCGAACATCAAGCTTCCGGTTCCGGAAACGATGATCCACACCTCGCGGGACCGATGGACATCGAGGTCGTTTGACGTGTTCGGAGCCACCGACCAGCGAGCGACCTCGAACGGCGCGGGCGCCGTCGACGGAAACGGCAGCAGGGCGCGGTGAACGGGGCCGCCCTCGGCGAAGTCGTACCAGTGTTCAAACGTCACGGCGCCGCTGGCCATCGCTGGATTCGTTGTTCGCATGTGGTCGAGACTGCCGCGCCGCACGCGGGGGTGTCTGGCGGCAATCGGACCCGACGTTGGCGGGAGCGACGCCGGAAGGCCGCGAGCGGACCGGAGCACACCGACGTGTGCCGTCGGTGGCTCGACCGCGACCCGGAAACGAGGGTGAGCTGCTTCGATTGGTGGAACCCGCCGCCGTCAGGGCCGCCGGGGCGACTAGCGTGGATCACGTCCGTGGCGTTGCCGCGGTGCGGGGAAACAGCGGAGGTACACGTGCTGCGGTTCGGTTTGTTCGGCACCGGTCACTGGGCGATCGAGACGCACGGGAAGGCGCTGCACGCACATCCCGACGCGGAGTTGGTCGGGGTGTGGGGCCGCAACCCGGAGCGGGCCTCCGCGCTGGCCGAGCGGTACGGGGTGCCCGCCTACGCCGACGTCGACGCGCTGATCGAGCAGTGCGAGGCGATCGCCGTCGCCCTGCCGCCGGACATCCAGGCCGACATCGCGGTCCGGGCGGCCCGCGCCGGTCGGCACCTGCTGCTGGACAAGCCGCTGGCGCTCAGCGTGGCCGACGCCGACCGTGTCGTGGCCGCCGCCGAGGAGTCCGGGGTCGCCTCGGTCGTCTTCTTCACCCAGCGGTTCCAGCCGAACGTGACAGCGTTCCTCGCCGCGACCGCCGCCGTCGGGGGCTGGCAGCACGGCCGGACCACCGCGTTCGCCTCGATCTTCCAGGACGGCAGCCCCTACGGCGGCTCGTTGTGGCGTCGGGAGCACGGGGCGCTCTGGGACATCGCCCCGCACGCCCTCTCGATCCTCCTGCCGGTGCTGGGACGGGTGACGCAGGTGGCGGCGATGGACGGACCGAGCGGGATGGTGCACCTGCTGCTCACCCACGAGGGTGGTGCCACCAGCAGCGCCTCGCTCTCCCTGGACGCCCCGACCGAGTCGATGGCCCGGGAGTTCGTGTTCTACGGCGAGAACGGCGTCGAGAACGTCCCGTCCGGTGAGAACGACCCCGCCACCGCGTTCGGTGTCGCCATCGACCAGCTCGTCGAGCAGGTGCGGGCCGGCACCCGGGACCACCGCTGCGACGTCCGGTTCGGCCGTGAGGTGGTCGGCATCCTCGCCGCCGCCGAAACCGCCCGCAGCGAAGCCCGCACCATCACCATTCCCTAACCACTCTGTCTGGGGTGGGTCAGGTGCGGGTGGACAGGGCGGCGCTCAGCTCGTCCGGTGAGTCGAACTGCTCCGCCGGCAACGCCTGCAACATCTGCAACATCGCCGTGCTGGCCCCGTTCTCCTGACCCCAGCGGATCAGGTCCTCCCGCGAGACCGGGTAGTCGAGCCCGGCCAGGTACTCCTGCAACTGCACCCCGGTGACGGTCATGTCGGCCGGCTACCCGCTCGTGGTGGCCGTACACCGGCCTGGTCGGCACCCACGACGGCCCGGCGGCCGGCGTGTCGGCCCGCGACGCGCCGACGGTTTGCCGCAGTGGCGGCCGGGTAGCCGCTGGCATGCTGGTTCAGCGGCTCGGCGCGCCGAGCGATTTCGACCCGTTGCTGGAGCGCGTCCGGAACGCGCGGGTGGTGATGATCGGTGAATCCACCCACGGCAGTTACGACTACTACCGGTTGCGTGAGCAGCTCACCCGCCGCCTGATCGCGGAGTGTGGCTTCTCCTTCGTCGCCGTGGAGGGTGACTGGCCCGACTGTGACCGGGTGCACCGGTCGGTGACGGCCGCGCCGGGTGGCGCGCTCGAACCGCAGCTCGCGCTCGCTGAGTTCGAGCGATGGCCGACCTGGATGTGGGCCAATGCCGAGGTGGCCCGGTTCGCCAGCTGGCTGCGAGCCTGGAACGTCGAGCGGCCCGAGGAGCAACGGGCCGGGTTCCACGGGCTCGACGTGTACAGCCTCTGGGAGTCGATGCAGGCGATCTTCGACTACCTGGGGGAGGAGGACCCGAAGTCGCTGGAGGCGGCGCAGGACGCGTACCGGTGTTTCGAGCCGTACGGCAAGCGGGTCGAGGAGTACGGCGCAGCCAGCCGGTTCGTCTCCGCGCGCTGCGAGGAGGAGGTCGTCCGGTTGCTCGCCCGGACCCGCGAACACGCCCTCTCCGACGGCCCGGACAGCTTCTCGGCCTGGCAGAACGCGGAGGTGGTGGCCGGTGCGGAGCGCTACTACCGGGCAATGGTGGCCGGCGGGCCGGACTCGTGGAACATCCGCGACACCCACATGCAGGACACCCTGGACCGGCTGCTGGACCGGTACGGCCCGGACGCCCGGGGCATCGTCTGGGCGCACAACACGCACGTCGGGGACGCACGGGCCACCGACATGGCCGCCGACGGGATGGTGAACATCGGTCAGTTGGCTCGGGAGCGGCACGGCGAGGACGCGGTGGCCCTGATCGGCTTCGGCAGTTACCGGGGTACGGCGATCGCGGCACCCCGCTGGGGTTCGCCGCCCGAGGCGATGGTGGTGCCGCCGGCTCGGGAGGGGTCGATCGAGCGGCGGCTGCACGAGCTGATGCCGGAGCGGGCCGTGCTGATCTTCGGCGGCGACGACCAGCCGGGCTGGGTCACCGACACCGTGGACCACCGGGCGATCGGGGTGGTCTACGACCCGTCGTTCGAGTCCTGGGGCAACTACGTGCCGACCCGGATCGGCGAACGCTACGACGCCTTCATCTGGTGCGACGACACCACAGCTCTGCACCCGCTGCCGGTGCCAGCGGCCCCCGGTGAGATGGAGACCTATCCGGCGGGCGTCTGACGCAGTGCAGGTGTGGCGCCCGGTGGGTGCCACACCTGCACCATCGATCGGTCAGACGTGCGTCGGGGTGCGGTCTTCGAGGTGCGCGCGTAGGCCCTCACCCTCGATGTCCACGTTCGGCAGGGCGCGGTTGAGCCAGCGGGGCAGCCACCAGGCGCGGTCGCCGAGGAGCGACATCACCGCCGGGACGATGGTCATCCGGACCACGAACGCGTCGATGGCGACGCCGACGGCGAGCGCGAAGCCCATCGACTTGATCACCGGGTCCTCCAGGAAGACGAAGCCCCCGAAGACCGAGATCATGATCAGCGCGGCGGCGGTGACCACCCGTGCGCCGTGCCCCATACCGCTGATGGTGGCCTGTCGGGCGGTCTCACCGTGGACGAAATCCTCCCGCATCCGGGACACCAGGAACACCTCGTAGTCCATGGCGAGCCCGAACAGGATGCCGATGAGCAGGATCGGCAGGAAGCTGATCAGCGGACCGGGCGTGTCCAGGCCGACCAGGTCGGCGAGGTGTCCCTGCTGGAAGACGGCCACCGTGATGCCGAACGTGGCGGCGACGGTGAGCAGGAAGCCCAGCGCCGCCTTGATCGGCACCAGCAGCGAGCGGAACACCAGCATCAGCAGCAGCACCGAGAGCCCGACCACCAGCAACAGGTAGATCGGAAGCGCGTCGGAGAGCTTCTCTGAGACGTCGATGCCGATGGCGGTGACGCCGGTGAGCAGCACGTCCGCGTCACGGATCCCGCCCACCTCGCCACGGATGTCGTGGACCAGGGTCTCGGTGGCCTCGTCGGTCGGGCCGGTCTTCGGCACCACGCCGAGCAGCGCGGTCCGGCCGTCCGGGCTGACCTGGGCCGGCGCCACCGCGAGGACGTTCTCGGTGCGCTGGAGCAGGGCGGTCACCTGCGGCACGGCGGCCGAGGTGGCCTGCGGGGTGTCACCGGCGACCACCACCGCGAGCCGGCCGGTGAAGCCCGCTCCGAAGCCCTCGACGGTCAGGTCGTTAGCCACCCGGGCGGGTGAGCCGACGGCGGCCGTCGCGGCGCCCGGCAGGGCCAGCCGCATGTCCGGCGTGGGCAACGCGAGCAGCCCCAGGCCGAGCAGGCCGACCAGGATGACCGGTACCCGGAACCGGGTGATCAGTCGCGCCCAGCGGAAGCCGAACCGGGTGCGGTCCTCGGTCGTGGTCGTCGTCGTCGCGGCCGGCCGGTCGGTGACGTCCGTGTCGTCCTCGTCCGCGTCGACGGTGGGAACGGCACGCAGCCGGCGGGGGAGCACCCGGCGGCCGGCGAAGCCGAGCAGCGCCGGCTGGAGGGTGATGGCGACGAGTACGGCGACGGTGACCGTGCCGGCGGCGGCCAGACCCATCACGGTGAGGAAGGGAATGTCCACCACGGCAAGCCCGGCCAGGGCGATGACCACGGTGGCACCAGCGAAGACCACTGCCGAGCCGGCGGTGCCGACGGCCCGGCCGACTGCCTCCTCCGGGGACAGGCCGTCGAGCAGATTCTGCCGGTGCCGGGAGGTGATGAAGAGTGAGTAGTCGATGCCGACAGCGAGACCGAGCATCAGCGCCAGGATCGGTGCGGTGCTGGTGAGCTGGACGACGCCGCTCAGCGCGAACAGGCCGGCCATCCCGGCGCCCACGCCGATCAGCGCGTTGAGCATGGTCATGCCGGCGGCGACCAGGGAGCCGAACGTGATGATCAGGACGATCGCGGCGACCAGTACGCCGAGCGCTTCGGTGGAGCCGATCTCCGGCTCACCGCCGAGCACCTCGCCGCCGGGGGCGACCTGCCAACCCTGTGCCTCGGCCGCTGCGCCAACCTCCTCGTACGCGGTGCGCTGCGCGTCGGTCACCTCGTCGCCGCCGGTGGCGAACTGGACCTGGACCAGCGCGTACCGGCCGTTGGGTGAGACCGCGCCGACCTGCAACGGGTTGACCGCGCCGACCACGCCGGGCAGTGCGGACGCCTGCTGCACCAGTTCCTGCACCACGGCCTGGCCCTGCGGGGTGGCCAGGTCGCCGTCGGCGGGCGCCTTGACCGTGATGGTGCCGGTGGCGCCGCTGGCCGCGGGGAACTGGTCGGCGAGCAGGTCCAGTGCGCGCTGGCTCTCGGTGCCGGGCATGGTGAAGTTGCTCGCCGTCGTGCCGCGCAGGGTCGCCGCGGCCAGGCCGGCGACGACGAGTACGACGAGCCAGAGCGCGACGACGAGCCGTCGCCGGCGCAACGCGCCCCGGCCGAGCCGGTAGAGCAGGGTGGCCATCAGGAGTCCTTGTCCTCGGTCGTGGGTGGATGGGCCAGTGGTGCGTCGACGGGTTCGACGGCCCGCCGGGCGAGGGTGCGCAGGGCGGGGCGCAGTTCGTCGTCGGGGATGTCGACGAACTCGGCGCACGCCTCGGAGATGCCGGCGAGCAGCACCAGCGCGGCGATCCGGGCGCCCGGCCGGTCGGAGTGCCCGGCCAACGCGTCGCGCAGCCGATCGGAGATCTGCTGGATGTGCGCGAAGGCCGGCTGGCACAGCAGCTCCGGGAACTCGCCGCGAAGTACCGCGATTTCCCGCCGGAACCGGACCGCGAGGTCGACGAAGCCCTGTGCGGCGACCTCCTGGGCGGCCGCTCCGGTCAGGCCGTTGAGCTGGTCGTCGAGGCTGCGGAGCACGTCGATCGCGGGGGCCATCAGCTCGGCGAGCAGGGCTTCCTTGTTGGCGAAGTGGTAGAGCACCGTGGCCTTGGAGCAGCCGACCTCGCGGGCGATGTCCTGCAGGGAGGTGCCCCGGTAGCCGGTCACCGTGAACTGTCGCGCCGCTGCGGCGAGGATCTCGCCGTGCGTGTCTGGTACCGCTCTGACCATGCGTGGTCCACCTCCCGCAAACCAGCATGCCTGACCGATCGGTCAGACCCTGACCGATCGGTCAGACTGAGGCGGTGGCGTTCCCCACATCCCCGCCGGGTTTATCCGGCGTGCTGGGCGTCGTACCTGGTCCGCGCCTCGGCGATGGTCCGGCGGTGCCGCTCGGCCCAACTGGTCAGCGCGACCAGCGACTCGTAGAGCTCCAGCGCCATCGGGGTGGCGGTGTACTCGACCTTGGGTGGGACGGTCGGGTAGACAGTGCGGTGCAGCAGGCCGTCCCGTTCCAGGTTGCGCAACGTCAGGGTGAGCATCCGGCGGCTGATGCCCTCGATGTGCCGCTCCAGTTCGGTGAAACGCACCGGCCCGTTCGAGGCGGCCACCAGGATGCCGATGCTCCACTTGCCGCCGACCCGGTCGAGCACCTCGCGGACGGTGCACGCCCGATCCTGCCCCGGGGTGAACGGCACGCCGCCGTCCGCGCAGGTGAACTCGCCCTCGACCTCCGAGGACACATCGCTGTTCCGGTGGGACATCACGGTGCCTCCTTCCGCTCCGGTTCATGGTCACAGACCATGACCTCGGTAACAAACCGTGCACCAAGGAGGGGTTTCATGGAGCGTGTGGCGCTGGCCGCCCTGCCCCGACGTCCGGCCCTGCCGTCGTCGGCCGCCGATCCGTCGGACCTGACCGGGGTGGATATCGGAATCGATCCGTACCGAAGCGCCGCGTCCGGTTGACCGACGGCAGCCAGGCCGGGAGGGTGGTCGGGTGAGTGAGGCTGACGAGACCCGGGACGGCGTGGCCCTGACCAACCTGGACCAGCCGCTGTCCGACCGCGATGACGCGACAAAGCGTGACCTGGTCGACTACCTCGACGCGGTAGGGGATCGGATCCTCCCGCACCTGCGGGGCCGGCCGCTGTCGGTGATCAGGGTCCGCCCCGGCCAGCCGCCGTTCATGCAGAAGAACCTGCCCCGGTACACCCCGGACTGGGTCCGCCGGGCACCGGTCTGGGCGGAGGCGTCGCACCGGGAGATCTCGTACGCTCTCTGCGACGACCGCCGCACCCTGCTCTGGTTCGCCAACCAGAGGGCTGTCGAGTACCACCCGACGCTGGCCACCGCCGCGGATCTGCACCGCCCGACCCACCTGGTCCTCGACCTCGACCCGCCGGATGGCGACGGGTTCCGGGCGGCGGTCGACGCGGCCCTGCTGGTCCGTCAGGCGCTCGCCGACGCCGGTCTGGCCGGCGCCGTCAAGACCAGCGGCGCCAAGGGCGTGCACGTCTTCGTGCCGGTGACCGACGAGCCCACGGCCGAGGAGTTGGCCGCCGCCACCCGGGCACTCGCCGTCCGCGCCGAGCGGCTCGATCCGGCGCTGGCCACCACCGCGTACATCAAGGAGGACCGGGGTGGGCGGGTCTTCGTGGACGCCACCCGGGCGGGCGGGGCGACTGTGGCCGCCGCGTACAGCCCCCGGCTGCGCCCCGGGATGCCGGTCTCGTTCCCGGTCGACTGGGCCGACCTGCCGGACGTGACCGCTACCGACTTCACCATCCGGACCGCGCCGGCGCTGCTCGCCGACGGCGACCGGTGGGCCGCGCTGATGCCGGCCCCGCAACCGCTCCCCGCCGACCTGGTCGCCGAGGGCCGGACCATCCCGGTGGCCCGTGTGCAGGCCATGCACGAGGGTAAGCGCCGGGCCCGCGCCCGCCGCGAGGCCCCCTGACCGGCTCGTCGGGCACGCCCGCGCCCGGACAGCGGCCGATTGTCGGAGGGTTGTGGCACGATTTCGCAGGTGAGTAGCAAATCCGATGCGACGCAGCGCCTCGCCGATCTGACGCGGCTGCGCCGGGTCCGTGACCGGATCGACCGGGAGTACGCGCAGCCGCTGAACGTGGAGGCGCTCGCCCTTGGCGCGCACATGTCGGCCGGGCACCTCAGCCGCGAGTTCCGCCTCGCCTATGGCGAATCTCCATACAGCTACCTGATGACCCGACGGATCGAGCGGGCGATGGCCCTGTTGCGCCGTGGCGACCTGAGCGTCACCGATGTCTGTTTCGCTGTCGGTTGCTCGTCGCTGGGCACCTTCAGCACCCGCTTCACCGAGTTGGTCGGCGTGCCGCCCAGCGTTTACCGGCGGCAGGCGGCGCAGGCGACGGCGGGGCTGCCGTCGTGCGTGGCCAAGCAGGTGACCAGACCGGTCAGGAATCGAGAAGCGCCGGTGGCCGAGCCGCAACTAGCGTGACCAGCATGGACATCACCATTCACTCCAGTTTCCTTCCGCACATCGACCCGGAGGCCTCGCTGGTCTTCTACCGCGACATCCTCGGCTTCGAGGTCCGCCTCGACGTCGGCTACGAGGGGATGCGGTGGATCACGGTCGGGCCGGTCGGTCAGCCCAGCACCGCCATTGTCCTGCACCCACCGGCCGCCAACCCGGGCATCACCGACGATGAGCGGCAGACCATCATTGAGCTGATGGCCAAGGGCAGCTACTTCGGCGTCAACCTGGCCACCACCGACCTCGACGCCACCTTCGCCAAGCTGGAGGCCAGCGACGCCGAGGTGGTCCAGGAGCCGACCGAGCAGCCGTACGGCGTGCGCGACTGTGCGTTCCGGGACCCGGCCGGCAATATGGTTCGCATCCAGCAGGTGCGTTGAGTCCTGCGCCCCCGACAGATGGAGTCACGATGAGCACGGCCCGACAGCCGTCCGCGCCGCACGTCGCCGACAGTCACGATCTGATCCGGGTGCAGGGCGCGCGGGTGAACAACCTCAAGGACGTCAGCGTCGAGATCCCGAAGCGGCGGCTGACGGTGTTCACCGGGGTCTCCGGTTCCGGCAAGAGCTCGCTGGTGTTCGGCACCATCGCCGCCGAGTCGCAGCGGATGATCAACGAGACCTACAGCGCCTTCGTGCAGGGCTTCATGCCGACGCTGGCGCGACCCGAGGTCGACCTGCTGGATGGCCTGACCACGGCGATCATCGTGGACCAGGAGCGGATGGGCGCCAACTCCCGATCCACGGTCGGCACCGCCACCGACGCCAACGCGATGCTGCGCATCCTGTTCAGCCGGCTCGGGCAGCCACACATCGGCCCGCCCAACGCGTACTCCTTCAATGTTCCTTCGGTGAAGGCGACCGGCGCGATCACCGTCGAGCGCGGTGCCGGCAAGACGAAGACCGAGAAGGCGACCTTCAACCGTCTCGGCGGCATGTGCCCGCGGTGCGAGGGCATGGGCGCGGTGACCGACATCGACCTGTCGGCGCTCTACGACGACAACCTCTCGCTCAACGAGGGCGCGATCACCATCCCGGGCTACAGCATGGAGGGCTGGTACGGCCGGATCTTCCGGGGCTGCGGCTACTTCGACCCCGACAAGCCGATCGCCAAGTTCAGCAAGCGGGAGCTGCACGACCTGCTCCACCGGGAGCCCACCAAGATCAAAATCGATGGGATCAACCTGACGTACGCGGGCCTGATCCCGTCGATCCAGAAGTCCTTCCTCGCCAAGGACATCGACGCGTTGCAGCCGCACATCCGCGCCTTCGTGGAGCGCGCGGTGACCTTCACGACCTGCCCCGAGTGTGCCGGCACCCGGCTCAGCAAGGAGGCCCGCTCGTCGAAGATCAAAGGAAAGAACATCGCCGACGCCTGCGCGATGCAGATCAGTGACCTGGCCGCCTGGATGCGCGAGATCGAGGAACCGTCGGTCGCCCCGTTGCTGGCCAGCCTGCAACACCTCCTCGACTCGTTCGAGGAGATCGGGCTGGGCTACCTGTCGCTCGACCGGCCCGCGGGCACCCTCTCCGGCGGCGAGGCGCAGCGCACCAAGATGATCCGCCACCTCGGCTCCTCGCTCACCGACGTCACCTACGTCTTCGACGAGCCGACGATCGGGCTGCACCCACACGACATCCAACGGATGAACGAGCTGCTGCTCCAACTGCGCGACAAGGGCAACACCGTGCTGGTCGTGGAGCACAAGCCGGAGGCCATCGCCATCGCCGACCACGTCGTCGACCTCGGCCCCGGCGCCGGCACCGACGGCGGAACCGTCTGTTACGAGGGCACAGTGCAGGGCCTGCGGGCCAGCGGCACCATCACCGGCCGCCACCTCGACGACCGGGCGGCCCTCAAGGAGACGGTGCGGACGCCCACCGGCAAGCTGGAGATCCGCGGCGCCACTGCCAACAACCTCCAGGACGTGAACGTCGACGTACCCCTCGGGATGCTCGTCGTCGTGACCGGCGTCGCCGGCTCCGGCAAGAGTTCGCTCGTGCACTCCTCGATCCCGGCCGGCGCGGGTGTCGTCTCGATCGACCAGGGGGCGATCCGCGGCTCCCGGCGCAGCAACCCAGCCACGTACACCGGGCTGCTCGACCCGATCCGCAAGGCGTTCGCGAAGGCCAACGGGGTGAAGCCGGCGCTGTTCAGCGCCAACTCCGAGGGTGCCTGCCCGAGCTGCAACGGTGCCGGCGTCATCTACACCGACCTGGGGATGATGGCGGGCGTCGCCGCCGCATGCGAGGACTGCGAGGGCAAGCGGTTCCAGGCGTCGGTGCTGGAATACCACTTCGGCGGTCGCGACATCAGCGAGGTCCTCGCGATGTCGGTGACCGAAGCCGAGAAGTTCTTCGGCGCCGGCGAGGCGCGTACGCCCGCAGCGCACACCATCCTCGACCGGCTCGCCGACGTCGGGCTCGGCTACCTGAGCCTCGGCCAGCCGCTCACCACCCTCTCCGGCGGGGAGCGGCAACGACTCAAACTGGCCACCCACATGGCCGAAAAGGGCGGCGTCTACGTCCTCGACGAGCCGACCACCGGTCTGCACCTCGCCGACGTCGAGCAACTACTCGGCCTGCTCGACCGCCTCGTCGACACCGGCAAGTCGGTGATCGTCATCGAGCATCACCAGGCGGTCATGGCGCACGCCGACTGGATCATCGACCTCGGCCCCGGCGCCGGCCACGACGGTGGCCGGATCGTCTTCGAGGGCACACCCGCCGACCTCGTCGCCGCCCGCTCCACCCTCACCGGCGAGCACTTGGCGGCGTACGTCGGCGCCTGACGGTCGACGCTCACCCGACCGGCGGTCGTTGACGCTGTGCGGTGCTGACCATGAGGGCTCCGCAGGTAACGCTGATCAACCCGAGGGCGATAGTGCTCCAGAGGTATTCAAGACAAAAGCGCTCGCGGAGAGTTTCCGTTCTGAACTGGTAACGGCTTCCCGAAAGGGTGAAGCATTCGATGTCGATTCGGGACTTCCGATCACGATGCGGCGCGAGGCAGTCACCATGTCGTGGTACGAACTGGCATGTTCCTTCCCCGACATGAAGTGGCCGCATGTGGCTGCCACGACTAGGCGTACCCACGCCGAAGCGCTAACAGCGATTACCGTTCTCATGTTGACCAATGGCAAGGGGCGACCGGACGCCAAGCTGCTTCGCCACGCGTTGGGCCGCTGGGCCTTCAACACCACGCGCCGCAACGCCGAGGGTGTGCCCGAAGAGGTAGTGAAGGCGCTCGGTTGGGTGAAGCGCAACACCCGCAACGTGGCAAGCCTTAGCCGTCCGGAAGTGCTACGGCCGGTGCTGAACGGCCTCACGGTACGACTCGACGGAGCGCCGGCCGCGCCAAGCGTCATCAGCCGCCGTCGCAAGATTTTCAACACCGCAATCGAATACGCGGTGGAACGGCGGGCACTTCCAGCAAATCCGCTGCCGCAATTGAAGTGGAAGCCGCCGAAAACAGTTACGACGATCGACAGGCGATCGGTGGCCAACCCGGTACAGCTGCGAACGCTGCTCAACGGGGTGCGGGAGCAAGGGCGAATCGGGCCACGTATGGTCGCCTTCTACGCCTGCCTCTACTACGCCGCGATGCGGCCGGAGGAAGCCGTTCGCCTCGCAAAGCCGAACCTTCACCTACCGGAGAAGGGCTGGGGAGAATTCACGCTCGACGGAGCTAACCCACACGCGGGTCGGGAATGGACCGACAGTGGGAAGAATCGGGACAGCCGCCAACTCAAGCAGCGCGCCCGAGGGGAGACACGAACGGTTCCCTGCCCACCCGAACTAACCGCAATCATTAATGCCCACATCGCGCTATTCGGCTACGGCCCAGACGGTCGGCTGTTCGTGGGAGAGCGCAACAAGGAGGAATTACCCAAGGGCACGATCAACCGCGTCTGGCGGTGGGCACGCGCCGCCGTGTTAACGCCCGAGGTCTACGCCTCCCCGCTGGCACGCACCCCGTACGACCTGCGGCACGCCGCCGTGTCGACACAGCTAAACGGGGGAGTGCCGCCGACCCAGGTAGCCGACTGGGCCGGACAGTCAGTGGAGGTGCTGCTCAGGATCTACGCCAAGTGCCTAGACGGCGGTGAGGCTGCTCTCCGGCAACGCGTCGAACGAGCGTTCGGCCACGGCTGACCCGTGCCGAACTTCGGCACTCAGGACTGCGATGGCCGGCCGCTTGCGTGCGGGCGATTGCGCGACGTATAGCCGATGCTAACAAGCCGAGAGCCGCCTACTGGTACTCGATTCGGGCGGGTCCATCCGTCCACCCTGATTGCTGAGGTGACTGGACGACGCGCGGTTGGACGCGTCGTCCAGTACCACCTTGTGAGTTGCCAGCCGTCAGGTAGGGATCATTGCCAACGGTGTGACCGTGCGTAGTAGTAAACGTCGCTGCTTTTCACGCCTTGCGCAATATAATGTTGAGCAGTCACATAATTCGCGCCTTGGTAGATTGTGACGCCACGGTAGGCCGAGCTGGTCCCGCGGTTGTAGGCCGAGCGCACTGGCCAATTGAGAGACCAGGAGCAAGTGATACCGCTGCGCCAGTCGGGGTCGGCGTCACTCCAAAGGCAGCGCGCGCCCGTTCCACCCGTGCCGTCCCAGACGCAGAGGTTTCCGGAGGGGCAATCCCAAGCTGCCAGGGCTGCTGCCGGCTGCGCGGTGGCGGCTTGAGCGGCTACGGGTGGCGCGACGGCCATGCCTAGCGCTATAAAGCCCAAAACGGCAATGGCTTTTCGGATGATCCTCATATGCGCTCCCCGTTCGTTGTGCCCGCGCTCGATTTTCCGGCGATCTCAAGCTGAAGATGCTGCGAAGTTGTCGGTACTTCTGGACCTTCATCATTGATTAGCTCGGCATATCGAGATATGGAAGTTAACAAGATCCTATCAACGGTATTTTGATGTGTCAAGGACTGGGGAGGAGGTAGCAAGGCGCTCCCGTGCCCACTTCTGTCGGTTAATCTAAGCCTCACTCTTTTAAAGGTGGGCCAGCGGGCAATCGTGGTGGGTATCTCAGTACACCTTCCCAAGTGTCGGCGCGCCGGGTATTCGGCGAAGCTGCCGCACACCGAGCCGTCGATGTTGAGCAGCGCCGCGCCTACCTCGCCGAGCAGCCGCCCGAGGTAGGCGTTCATCCGTCGTGCCGGAAGGTGACGGTCGGCCATGCCGAGTCGAACCACGCTGGCCCCTTAACGGCCGGCGATACATGCGCCGTGTTGACCTGGTTCAACGGGGGAGTCTTGCCGACCCAGGTAGCCGGCTGGGCCGGGCAGTCGGTGGAGGGGGTGCTGCTCAGCATCTACGCCAAGTGCCTAGACGGCGGTGAGGCTGCGCTCCGGCGACGCGTCGACCGAGCATTTCGGCCACGACTGACCGAGCGGCCGAACTTTGGCACGGATATGGCACAGACGCCCGCCACGCGCCGCTGACGGCCGGACACAGCCGGACACACGAGTAAGGCCCTTGACCGGGTTTCCCCTGGTCAAGGGCCTCTTCGTGCTGGTCTTGGATGGTGCCCCCGGCGGGTCCCGTCGAACATGGGAACGGCCCGATTTGGCCGCTGACGCCGTCGTCATCAGCGGCACCTGGGCATTGCCCACATGAACAGCTAGCACGAAGCTCTCGTCGGACAGCAGCCCATGACGAAGTCGCCAGACCTGGGGAGGGGCGGACGAACGGTCGCCCCTTCCAGGTCACTGATTACGCGTCTCGGTACCTGTCGGCTGGGTGGCAGACCAGGCCCGTCATGGTTCTACCATCAGCCGCGGCCTCTATGAAGTCGAGCCAGTTGGTCGCAGCGACCCAGTCCTTCCTGAGGAGATGTGCCGTCCAGTTCACAAGCTGAGCCCATGTCGAGCAGCGTTCGACGGCGAACCAGTAGCACCCTTCGCATCCGCTCGTGCGGTGCGGGTTGCACGCGTCGCAATGAACCTGCCACAGAGCCTCGTTGTGCTCCTCCAGCAGTTCGCCGAACGTGATGGTCTCGGCTTCCAGGCCGGTTCGGCCCTCGGCGGCGGCCCGCGCGTGGCGGGCGTCCCGGGCCGCGGCGTTGGCGCGTTCAGGCAGCCACCTGGCTATCCGGTCGGTCTTGCCGGCAGTGTCGCTGACGGGCCGGTCACCAGCCCTCGCCGTCCGTCCACGAACGATTCGGCCTCCGGGGGACGGTGGGCCGGGTGTGGACCTGGCAAAAGCGGGAAGCCACGAGCCGTTGCATGACGGCTCGTGGTTACGACGGCTGGAGGGACATGGGTGCCAGAACCTTTGTGGTGGTCGGTGGGACCAGCGGACTCGGGCTGGCGGTGGCTCGCCTGCTCGTCGGCGGGCACCGGGTCGCCGTCGTCGGCGACGCGCCGGACGAGGTTGCCGCGGTGACCGATGACCTGGGCTGCGCGGGCGCCGTCTGCGATGTCTCCTCCTACGAGCAGGTTCGGCAGGCGTTCGCCGAGGTGGCCGACCGGTACGGCGAGATCGACGGGGTGGCGGCCTGCGCCTCGATGTGGGCGGGCGGCGACCTGGCGGACCTGTCCCCGGAGCGCATCCGGCGGGCCGTGGATGTGAACGTGCTCGGCACCACCTTTGTGATCAAGGAGGCGCTGCACCAGATGCGGCGGCAGGGCCGGGGGAACGTCGTGTACATCGGCGCGATGGCGGTGGCGAAGCCCAGGCCCGGCATCCCGGTCTACCGGGCCACCAAGAGCTACGGCAGCAGCCTGGTCGAGTCGCTGGCCGAGGTGCAGCACAGCAACCAGATCAAGGTGATGCTGGTGCATCCCGGGCCGATGCCGACCCGGCTGCAGGAACGGGTCGGCGACGAGTTTCTGGACGAGGTCTCCGCGCTGCCGGAGCAGGTCGCCGCCGAGGTGGTCCGGCTGCTCCTGCTCGCCCCGGACGACCTCTACGTCTCCGGCGAGCGCGTGCTGCGCGCGGACGGGCGGTGGTGACGGCCGACAGCACCGCCGCCGAGCGTCCGGTCTCGGCTCGACTTCAGGTGGCTCAGGTCCGTCCCGGGCCGCGCCTGCCCGGCTCCCGGTCGGTGTCCGGGCAGGCGCGACCTGCCGTTGACGCCCGGCTGGGCGGACGCCTCGCAGGTGCGGGGGACGACAAACGTCACTATGGTCGAGCCAATGAACAGGCCAGACCCCGCGCAGGGGCAGGCACCAGGGCGGCAGGCGTCGCCACAACCCGCACAGCAGGCTGTGGTCAACACGCACGGACACAAGGGCAGACGGCCCAGCCGAGCCACAGAGGATCAAGACTCACCACCGGCGCCACAGGAGCGCTCAGGCCGAGCCGCCCCGCTAACTTCACCGTCACCCGCGAACTCGAGGTCAAGGTGTCCGGCAGCCCCAGCGCCTCGCTCTCGCCGTTCGTCTGCCCCACCTGGTACCCACTGCCGGTCCCCAGGCCAGCTAAACGCTAGCGAATGGGACATCCGTCGCCAGCCATGCGACCCTGTTGGCCGGGAGGATCCGCTGCAGCCATCGACCTCCGACGGCCTCACGGCAGCGGCGGCCGTAAACGCTCACCACCTGCCCTCGCCCTCTGGTCTCGGAGGGGGAGTTCGTCGAGGCGAACCAGCCTCGGAACCGCGCGGTGCGCACTGCCGCGGGCGGTCCCTGCGGTGGATCAGGTGGGAGCGGCGGGCGCTTTATGAGGAAGCCAGCCGCCTGGCTGCGCCCGCCGCTCCCGGCGCCGCTGACGCTACCAGCACCACTCGTCACTGATGACCGTTTCCGCAGGCCCCGGAACTCGATCGAGCAGCTCGTCGCGGGTCACGACGGCGGTGGCGCCAGTCGGACCCACACGCACTTGTGACCATCGTCGAGGTCAGTGACGCCCCACTCGTCGCACAGCGCTTCAATGATCGCTAGACCGCGGCCACCGTCGCCGTCTGGCTCACGGCGGCGGGGAACGACGGCGGAGCCGTCGACGGCCGCGATCGTCACCCTGCCGTCTGTAGCGCGGATCTGCAGGCGCAGGCAGCCGCCGCCGTGGCGCACCGCGTTGGCCACCAGCTCGTCGGCGATCATCACGGCGTCGTCCACCCACTGCGGGTCACCGAGCCCCCATGCGGTCAGGGCGGCCTTGGTGACCTGGCGGGCGGCGGCGAGAGCGTCGACACCGACAGGAAGGTCGAGGTGCGTGGTCAACTCGCTCACGGCCGTGATCCTGTCTCCCGAGGCTCCCGTCCTGACAGCGACCATCGCTACCCCGCTCTGACCAGGTGAAAACTCTCCGGAGACGGCATCGTCCAGCCGCCTGCGCGCAGCGGGTGTCACCGACGGATCTCGTTCAGTTCCACCGCACCGCCCTGGCCTGCCCGCGAGGAGCGCGCCATCCCCGATCACGCCGAGCCGCCCACCCGTTCGGCCCGCACCTGCCAGCCGAGGCTCGCCGCCAGCGACTCCTGCCGCTGACGCGTACAGACTCGCCGCTGGCGTTGAGCGTCGTGCCCGGTCACGCGTCGCCCGGCAGCGGCCCCGGGGCAGCGTCATCGGGGCCGAGCAGCGGCAGGACGCCCGTGAGGTCCAGGACGCGGCGGACCTGACCGGTGGCGTTGAGCAGCGTCAGCGCACGGCTGCGGCGAGTGCCCGGGCCAACTCGGTCTTACCGACGCCGGTGGGCCCGAGGAAGAGGGACGAACCCGTCCGGGCGCTGGGGGACAAGGGACCGGACGTTGCCATCCAGGCGTGCCGGGCCGCCGGCCTGCCGCTGATGCTGGTTGGCAAGTGCAATGAGCCGATCGAACGCCGCTACTACGACGAAGTCATCCGGCCACTGCTCGACGACGACATCACGGTGGTGTTCAACGCCGACCGGGAGGCCGTGCTGCAGCTGCTGATCGACGCCCGCTGCCTGATCATGCCCATCCAGTGGGAGGAGCCCTTCGGCATGGTCATGGTGGAGGCCATGGCGACCGGCACCCCAGTGGTCGCGCTCAACCGCGGCGCCGTCCCGGAACTCGTCCGACCCGGCCTGACCGGCCTGGTCTGCGAGGCAGACGAGGAACTGCCGGCGGCGCTGCACGAGGCGACCACCCTCGACCCGGCGGCCTGCGTCGCCCACGTGGCGGAGAACCTCTCCACGCAGCGGATGGCCCGCGACTACGAGCCGATCTACCAGCGCGCTGCCGTGAAGGACTAGCACTGCTTGAGCAAATCCCTCCAGCCGACCAACCGGATGAACTGGCAGCTCGATACAAGGTCTGACTCGACACGATCAACGTCGCACACGTTGCTCTGGATGTCGTACCGGCCCGGCCCTGACCGCGCTGCTCGGCACCCGGGTATGCGCGTCGCTTTGTGCGTCGCAGGCCAAGGCGCTGGAGACGCGGCGGTGGCTGGGGTGCCGCTGTCGGGCCCTTGAACGACCCCGTTGGCGAGGGTGTCGGGCTCGTAAAGGGGTTCAGCCGTGCTGCCGTGCGGTTCCGTGCAAAGCCAGCCCCGGCTGCGCTGCCAGGAGGACAACTGCTGGTGCTGTCAACGGCCAATCAGATTTGCCTCTGGCACCAACTTGGTGATCGAGACTCGTTGATCGATGTTCTTCCGCTATGTCAGCTCTCTGATCTCTTGCGCGTGGTGTTTCCTCACCTGGACGGCTTACGCATCTTGGACGTGGCCGCCAAGGCTGCCTCGGTTCGGGTGTACGCCGAGGTGGCGGGGACGGTACACCTACAAGTCACGGTCTCGTCGGGGTGGCGTTCGTGTTAGCCAGCGTGGCGTTCAGTCTTGGCTGCGGAGCGGCGCCGTCGCCAGGCCTCTGCCAGTGTCAGCGCGCCGACCACGATGGCGTAGGCGCCGATCACCTGAGCGATGGCCACAGCGCCGACGTCGGGGCGGAGCAGCAAGAGGACGCCGGCCACAATCGACAAGACCCCGACCACGGCGAGCAGCCCTCGGCCGTGCTGCCGCACTACCACCGCCGTCCCGATTTCCAGGACGCCCGTGGCGACCGCCCACACCCCGATAACCACAGCCAACGCCAGGGCCGTGATCGCGGGCAACAACAGCGCCACCGCGCCGGCCGCGATCCCGAGCAGACCCCGCAGCACAAGCAGCAGCCTAGCTTTGCCCGCTTTGTCGCGGCTGAAAGCCCCAGTCAGGTTGAGCGTTCCGTTGGTGAGCGCGTACACGCCGAACAGCACAGCGAGCGCGAGCGCCGTCACCGAGGGCCACGCCAGGGCGAGCAATCCGAACACGATCGCGGCGGCCCCCCGAAGGGCCTGCCACCAGACGTCCTGTCTACTTCGCATCGCCTTACTCCTCGATGGAAACGCGGTCGCCCGCGTCGGTTCCTCCCCGCCTTCGCCTCGCGCCGCTGCCAGTGGCGGCACGTGTGCATGCACCTGCCGAGGGTGCGGCGACGTTCCTAGGCGGGATCCGCAGGTGCGGCGTGGTCGTCAGAGAGGGCTGGGCCGATATGAGACGGCAGGCGGCCACGCCAGGCGGCCCTCTCTGACGGATCGCCACGCGAACGTCCGACCGGAGCCAGCGGACGCCGGAGGACAACGGCCGGGGCCCGCGTCTAGTCCTCGGGCACGACCACGATGCGGTTCTCCACCTGCGTCACTCCTGGGGCCGACCAGGCAACCCGCGCTGCCTCTTCGCGCTCACGCCAGGACCGGACCACACCGGTCAAGATGACCTTGTCACCCTCGATGGTCACGGTGAGCCGCTCGCCGGGCGTGTCCACGGTACGGACCAGCGCCTCCTCGATCCGGCGCCGCGCCTCCGCCAGGTCCACCCTCGTTCGCGGCCGCAGGGAGATCTGGTTGGTCACTCCCCGCACCCCGGACAGCCGGCGCACCGCCCGCTCCGCCGCCCGTCGCTGGTATTCCCATTCGACCTCGCCGCTCAGCGTCACCCATCCCCTGGTGACGGTTACGTGGATGTTCTGGCTCGGCACCAGCGCATCCCACTCCAGGGCCCGGGCCGCCGCCGCCGCCAGATCCGCGTCCGTGCGCTCCGTCGAGGTCGGCAACCGCACCTCGATGTCGTTCGCGACCGCCTTCACCCCCCGTACGCGGTGTGCCGCCTGCTCAGCGGCCCACTTCTTCACGAACGAGTCGACCCACCCGGTCAGGGTCACCACCCCGTCCTTGGCCGACACCCCGATCTCGTTGGGCTGGACGCGAGCATCCCACTTCAACTCAGCCAGCACATCTCGCTGGATCTGCTCATCGCTTCGCGTCATCGTCGCAGCAGTCATTCCTGTTCCCTCCAGGTTCGTGGCTTCCTGACCTGATGCTTCGCCCCCACGCCCGCACCGTCCGCACATCACGGCAGGCATAACCAAGCGGGTGACCCCTCATCCCCCAAACCGGCCGAACTGTTCGGCCACCGGCTCAGATCCGACCATTTACCTGCGACGGGGTCATCACGGCACCTTCCTCGCCAGGCACTACGCCCGGCGGGTCAAGCCGGAAACACCAACTTGTTGGATTGGTGGCGGAGATCAGGGTCTGCAGCCATGATCTTCGAGGTTGCGGTCGGGGTCGCTCGGGAAACACCTGCCGCCTTCGGGCTGGCCCCCTAACGGCCTGCGCCCCGATCGCAACCGCCGGCGAGAGTGGCTCGAGAGAGGTCTGTTTAACCCGAAGTTGGTCTGCCCTCCTCGCCGGACTCCCCTATCCGGCTCCGCAAGGAGAAGCCCGTGCCCCTGGCCCTGCCCTCAGCATCCGCACCGGTCGTCATCGCGATCGATCCTCACAAGGCGTCATGGACTGCTGTGGCGGTCGACAGCCGACTCCAACCCGTCGCCGCGATCCGTGTCGAGGTCAACCGCGACGGCTATCGACAACTGCGTCGCTTCGCCGGCCGCTGGCCGCACGCCGTCTGGGCAGTCGAAGGCGCAGGCGGCCTCGGCGCCGCGCTGACCGCCAGACTGACCGCCGACGACATCGGGGTGGTCGACGTGCCCGCGAAGCTGGCCCGCCGCGTGCGGATGTTGTCGACCGGACACGGCCGCAAAACCGACCAGGCCGATGCCCTGTCGGTCGGTATCGCTGCGCATACCGCCACCGGACTCAACACCGCGGTCGTCGACGAGGCGATCGCCGTCCTGCGATGCCTTACCCAGTCCCACTGCTCGAGCATCTCGTCGAGCATGTCCAGAGCAAGGCGCCACTTCTCCCGGTGCCGGACCTCGTCCGGAATACCCGCACGCGCCCGTCGCAGCCGTACCGCCTCGGCCCGGTCCGGTTCACCGCGGTAGTGATCACGATCGTGGCCATCGGCCTGATCATGACCACGTTCCCGCCCATCCGCGCGTTCGGGATCTCCGTCCTGGGCTCGGCCGGCGTCGTCGGCGCGCTCATCGGCCTGTCCGCCCGGACCGCGCTGGGCAACGCGTTCGCCGGTATTCAGGTCGCCTTCTCGGACGGTCTGCACGTCGGCGACGTGGTGGTCATCGAGGGTGAGTGGGGCCGGGTCGAAGAGGTCAAGCTGACCAACGTGGTCGTCCGGCTGTGGGACGACCGGGTGCTCATCCTGCCGACGATGTACTTCACCGAGCGCCCGTTTCAGAACTGGTCCCGGCACGAGGCGCGGGTGGTCGGCAAGGTCCAGATCCACGTGGACCACACCGCCGACCTCGAGGACCTGCGCACGGAGACGCAACGGCTGGTCGAGTCCTCACCGCTGTGGGACCGGCGCCGGTGGGTTCTGCAGATGGTCGATGCCACCGCAGCGAGCGTCGTGATCGAGGTGCAGGCCACAGCCGCCGACGGGGCCAGCGCCTGGGACCTCCGCTGCGACCTCCGCGAGGGCCTGATCGGCTACATCCGCGACAACCACCCGCAGTGGCTCCCCCGCACCCGCAGCGAGTACAAACCCTGACCTCCCCGCAAACCCACAAAAGCCGCCTTGACGGGCGAAAGGTGCGTAGCGTTCAGGTGGGCCTGTGCCGAGGACCCACCCCACCGGCAGAAAGGGTATGAGATGTCGCTCGACGCGTTCCGCATCCCCGGCGGCTCCTTGGATGATCTGATGAGTCGGTTCTTCGGGGGGGATCCGTTCGCGGGACGTCCGGTGGAGCGGGTCGACCTGTCCCAGCTGCTCTCCACCGAGTCGCGGCAACTCCTGCAACGGGCAGCCGAGCAGGCTACGGAGTGGGGCAGTCCGTACCTCAACGTCGAGCACCTGCTGTGGGCCGCCACCCAGGCCGACCCCACCCGCCGGATGCTCGGCGCGAGCGGCGCCGACCCCGACGACCTGGCCCGCCAGATAGAGTCGGCCGTCCCCAAGGGCAGGCCACGCGAGGACACCCCTCCGCTCGCGCCGGCGGCGAAGCGCGCCCTGCTCGACGCGCACCGCGAGTCGCGACGGTCCGGCGCGACGTACATCGGCCCCGAACACCTCCTGCTCGGCATCGCCGCGAACCCGGAGACGACCGCGGGCCGGGCGTTGCGGGCGCTCGGTGGGGCCGTCACCGGGCCCACGCCGCCGGCGGGCGGTGCCGACGGGCGCGGGGCCAGCAGCACCCCCACCCTCGACCAGTACGGGCGGGACCTCACCGAGGACGCCCGGGCCGGTCGGCTCGATCCGGTCGTCGGCCGTGACGACGAGATCGACGACACGATCGAAGTGCTCTCCCGGCGTACGAAGAACAATCCGGTGCTCACCGGCGAGCCGGGCGTCGGCAAGACGGCCATCGTCGAGGGCATCGCGCAGCGCATCGTCAACGACGAGGTGCCCGAAACCCTGGCCAACCGGCGTGTGGTCGCACTCGACCTGTCCGGGATGGTGGCGGGCACCAAGTACCGCGGTGAGTTCGAAGAGCGCCTGAAGAACGTGATCCAGGAGGTGACGTCGGGCGAGGACGGGCTGATCCTCTTCATCGACGAACTGCACACCGTGGTCGGCGCGGGCGGCGGTGGCGAGGGGGCGATGGATGCCGGCAACATGCTCAAGCCCGCCCTGGCCCGCGGCGAACTGCACGTGGTCGGTGCGACGACACTGAACGAGTACCGTCGCTACATCGAGAAGGATCCCGCGCTGGAGCGCCGGTTCCAGCCGATCCTGGTATCGGAGCCGAGCGTGGAGGACACCGTCGCGATCCTCAAGGGCATACGTGACCGGTACGAGGCGCACCATCAGGTGCGCTACACGGACGAAGCGCTGGACGCCGCCGCTGAACTGTCCCACCGCTACATCACCGACCGGTTTCTGCCGGACAAGGCCATCGACCTGCTCGACCAGGCGGGGGCCCGGGTCCGGCTGCGTTCCCGCACCCCCGCTCCGGACAAGAAGGAGATCGAGAAGCGGCTGTCCCAGCTGCGCCGGGAGAAGGACAGCGCGGTGGCGAACGAGGATTATCAGCGCGCGGGTGCGCTGAAAGCCGAGATCGGTGCGGCCGAGCGGGACCTGGCGGCGGCGCAGGAGGGCACGCCTCCGGTGCCCGAGGTGCGCATGAGCGACATCGCCGAGGTGGTCAGCCGCCGTACCGGTGTTCCCGTCACCCAGCTCACGGAGGTGGAGAAGCAGAGGCTGAGGCGCATCGAGGAGCAACTGCACGAGCGCGTGGTCGGCCAGCACGAGGCCGTACGGGCTGTGGCGGCCGCCGTACGCCGATCGCGTTCCGGGCTGAGTGACCCCCAGCGACCCGACGGGTCGTTCCTCTTCCTCGGACCCACCGGCGTCGGCAAGACTGAACTGGCCAGAGCCCTCGCCGCGGCGCTCTTCGGCGACGAGTCCAGCATGATCCGCTTCGACATGAGCGAGTTCCAGGAGCAGCACACGGTCAGCCGGCTGGTCGGAGCGCCCCCGGGCTACGTCGGGTACGAGGAGGCCGGTCAGCTCACCGAGGCGGTTCGGCGTCGGCCGTATTCGGTGCTGCTCTTCGACGAGGTGGAGAAGGCGCATGCGGATGTGTTCAACGCGCTGCTGCAGGTGCTCGACGACGGTCGCCTCACCGACGCGCAGGGTCGCACGGTCGATTTCAGCAACACCATCCTGATCATGACGAGCAACATCGGCGCGGACCGCATTCTGGCCGCGCAGGCGGCAGGGCGTCCGGTCAGCGACCAGCGCGAGGAACTGATGGGGCTGCTGGGGCAGCGGTTCCGGCCGGAATTCCTCAACCGGATCGACGAGATCATCGTCTTCACCGGCCTGGACCGGGACCAGCTCCTTGAGATCACCGGCCTGCTGCTGGACCGCACCCGCCGCCGGTTGCACGCACAGAACATCAACCTCGAGATCAGCCCGGACGCCACGCAGTGGCTGGCCAACCGGGGCTACCAGCCCGAGTACGGGGCGCGGCCACTGCGGCGCAGCATCCAGCGTGAGCTGGAAGACCGGCTGTCGACGCTGCTGCTCGAGGACGGGGCGAGTCCGGGCGACACCATCGAGGTCAATGTCGTCGGCGGCGAACTCGACCTCTCGGTCCGGCCCGCCGTGCCGGCCCGCACATGACGCCCGCGCCTGCCGGGGCTGACGACATGCAGGAGATCTGCGGGGGCGGCGTCCGGATGACGCCACTCCCCTTCTCGTGCCTAACCGATCACCGTCACAGTGCCGGGCTCACGGCGGGCCAGCCGGTCGGCAAGGATGCCGGTGAACCGGGACGGGTCGGCCAGCTCCCCACCCTCGGCGAGCGGTTGCGAGTCCGATCTGCGGTGACCGAACATCCCTGGCGACAGCCGCTCGGGGGCTGACGATGCGGCTGGCGGTTCCCGCGGTCATCATGGCCTGTCAGCCACGTCCGCAGCGGCGGGGCGAGCGGGTGTGGCTGACCGGTCATCGCGACCAGCGCGGCGGCGACAGAGGGCAGGTCGGCCGTGAGGTAGGTGGTGGTTCGCGGCCGACCCATGTTCACTGCGGGTGCGGCCGGGCGCTAACGCCTGGCTGGGATGTGCGCTGACCAGCGTCGACCCGCCCGTTCGGGTTCTTGGCGACATGCCAGGTTATGCCGCGAAGGCGGTGCCGGTTGCGGTAAGTGTGGAGGAGGAGGTGTCCGATGACGCTGCCGTACGCGACCTTGCCGGGCGACCTCGACCACCTGATCGCCGACGAGCACGTGGTGACGAACCGCCTCTTCGAGCACATCGAGGCCGGACGCGGTGACCGGCGCATGCTGGTCGACCAGGTGAGTTACGGCCGCGCCCTGCACGCCCAGGCCGAGGAGGAGGTGTTGTATCCGGCGCTGGCAAAGATCGGCGCCGCCGCGGACGCCGAGGAGGGGCGGGACGAGCACCAGGCCCTCAAGAGGCTGCTCGTCCTGCTTGACCATGCGGATCCTGGCAGCCGCGAATTCGAGCGGGCGCTGAACAAGCTGATCGGCGGTGTCCGGCACCATATCGATAAGGAGGAACGGGAGTTCCTGCCGGCGCTGCGTCGGGCGGTGGGCGCGGAGGAGATGGGTCGGCTCGGCGAGCAGTACCTCGCCGCCAAGCGGTCGGTCCCGGCCCGCTCGCATCCCACCGTCCCGCCCACCGGACGCCGTCGCAGGCTCATGAACGTGGCCGCCGGGTTCATGGACAAGGTACGCGACCGGGTATCCGGCCGCAGCAACGTCCTGTCGACCGACGCCTCCTGGCTGCTCGACACCCAGGCGCAGCGGATCCTCGACACCTGGTCCCGACTGGTACTGGCCCCGTACGAGCTCCTCACCCTCGAGCAGGCCCGCCAGCAGCCGAGCCTCGCCGACGCGGCGATGGAGATCCTGCAGCAGGACGGGCGGCCGACGGACCCCGAGGAGGTCGGATCGGCGGCGGACGTCACCGTGCCCGGCCCGGGTGGTGATCAGGTCGTACGCGTCTACAAGCCGCTCGGCCAGACCGCCGATCCGGTGCCCGTCGTGATGTGGGTGCACGGTGGCGGTTGGATCCTGTTCACCAACGACGACTATGACGCGTCCTGCCGCGCCCTGGTCAACCGGACGGGCGCGATCGTGGTGTCGCCGGAGTATCGCAAGGCTCCCGAGCACGTGTTCCCGGCCGCCCACGAGGACGTGCTGGCCACCTACCGGTGGCTCCGGACCAACGCCACCGAGCTCGGCGGCGACCCGTCACGCATCGCCATCGGTGGCGAGGGCGTCGGGGCGAACATGGCGGCCTCGACCTGCGGTCAGCTCAAGCAGGCAGGTGAGCCACTGCCCGTGGCGCAGGTGCTCGTCTGCCCGCTGACCACCACCGCCCAGTACGGCGCGTCCATGCGGGACGCCGCAGACGCCCGGCCGCTGAATCGTCCACTGCTGTCCTGGATGATGATGCACGCCTTCCGTGGCGTGACCGACAGCCTGAAAGACCCCAGGGTCGATCTGCTCCCGCTCTCCGCGCAGGGCCTCGCCGGTCTGCCGCCGACACTGATCGTCACCACCGACCGCGACGTGCTGCAGAGCCAGGGCGATGAGTGGTGCGCCCGCTTGGAGGCCGCCGGCGTGCGGGCCACGTCGGTCCGTTACAGGGCAGTGATGCACGACTTCTTCGGCCTTGCCGCGGTGCTGGACAAGGCCGCGCACGCCCAAGAGGAGGTCGCCCTGCACCTGCGCCAGGCGTTCGGGGAGGCCCCGACCGCACATCCGTCGGATGGTGCGCCAATGCGAGCGCCCAAGGTCATCGGGTGACGCCGGCTGCCATGTCGCGGATTAGGCCCTGTTTGGCCCGACGACCGCATCCGATGGCGGGAGCCGTCAAACATGGGAACGGCTCACGTCGGGCGGCGGGCCTGTTGTCATCACTGCGTTCTGGCGGCTGGACAACGCATGACCTGGCCGGGTACCGGATTCGAGCCCTTTCGCGGCTGCATACCGGCAGCTCTGCACGGCTCGTACGCTGCATTGAGGCAGCGCATAACCTTGATCGCATGCCAGCCACGGGATCGCCGGACGGCTGGCAGCTGCTCAGTTCTGGAGTCTCGACCGGATCATGTCCACGATCAGGCTGATGACCTGTGTTGGGGACTTGGGCAGCAGCTTCAGGATCGCCAGCGCCTTCTTGTCTCTGGGCGAATCCAGAAGGACGTACATCAGGCCGAAGACAAGGAACAGCACGGTCGGTGCGAGCACGGCAATCCACAGCAGGACTGTCATGGCTGCCTGCCCGGCTGCAGCGTGGGCATACGGGCCGTCGCACCCGGCGCTGGTGATCGCCAACCGACCGATCCGGCAGTGATGTGGGAGGAAACGTGCTTCACACCCTCATATACTGCCCCGGTGGGACATTGGTCCGAGAACCTCGTGGATGATCTTGCCCGTCAGGTTGGCGGCAACCCGGACCCCGAGGAACTGCGAAGGGTGTTGCGAAAGTCCGCGGAGGAGATCGAGACGCTGTCGGGACGCACCTTCGACCCCGTGCGGCGGTCCACCACCGTGTTCGAGACCAATGGCCTGCCGTTCATCGACGTCCCCAACATGCACATGGGATCTATGGAAACCGCGGACACGGTGTGGCAAGTACCGGATCCGGTGAGGCCGGAGTTCGCCGCGGCGCTGCAGGTTCACGCGTTGGTGTACCCCAGCCCTACTGCCAGGTCCGTGGCTGACGGACTCGGGTTTGCCGGTCAACTGGTCGCCCGCGCGGCGCGCCAGGGCGCACTGACGCGGGACTACGTCATCGAATGGTTGGGAACCTTCGTCGGCTATGAGGAGCGCAAGGACCTCTTCCGTCGCGTCATGAACTCCAACACCAGGTTCAACGTGCCGGTCATCGGTGAAGCAGTCGGCGGCTGGTGGATCCAGGTCACACGTCGTCTGGTGTGGATAACCCATGAGACACAGAACGACGGAACGCTCGTCGAACCGCTGTTCGACAGGTCCGCCGACGACAACTGGATTCCGCTTGCCGCCGCCGAGCCCACACTGATCGTGGCCCCAATGACGAAGCAGCCCGCAGACTGGGCCTTCACCGCGCGCATATGGCCAGAAGGCGCACAGCCGCCCAAGAACCGGCCTTGGCGCCGGTTAGCGTCGGCGATCCACGGCTTCGGGATCCCGACCATCACGATCGACGACAACTCGACCCCATACGAGCTTGCCTGCCAGGTGGTGTTGAAGGCCTACTGGCATAGATACCTGCGCGGTGACGAGCCGGCGCTAAGGAATGTGGTCGCGCTGGCCTATCCGAAGCAGGTCGAGCTGATCCACCGCAAGACGGATGCGCCGGACCTGGGCTCAGCTGCGGCGATGCTGCTGGAGCAGCTGATCCAGCCTGGATTCGACCCGGCGCAGGGTGCGGAACTCACCCGCCGGTATGTCCGCCGCAAGGCCAGCATCGTCGTCATGGAGCACCACAAGCGGGAGTCGCCGCAACGCTATCCGTGGACACAGCTCGGCATCAGCGAGCGGCGTTACTACAAGCTCCTGCCCCTGTTCGCACAGAAAGTCAACGGCCGCTACCAGGTCGACTACGACGACATCGTAACCAGGATGAGGGACCACCTCGACGGCAAGGACCAAAGCCGGGAGGTCCGGGCAGCCGCCCTCGACCTCCTTCAACAGCGCGGGTTCAGCCACGCGGCCGCCCGAAAATGGATGCAACGACACCAGCCCGAAGAAGCCCTCGACGCGTGGCCCCGGGGCCTCCGACCCCAACCCGAGTAGCGGGGGGCGAGCCACTGCGCGGTTCCCAGGAGTGCCAGGTCGGCCGAACCTGCGCATCGACTCAGTCGAGATCTGATCGACGTTTGCGCAGGTCAAAGCATGGGGAGTCGAGGCACAGAATCGGACTAATACGGTTGAATGCGGATAAAAATTGCCCCTGGCAGAATTCGAACCTGCGACACACGGTTACCATCCGTCACCCTGCCGCGCTTGTCATCGCTGGTCATATATTGGCGTTGACCTGCACGAACGCCGCCCTACGCTTATCGCTGCTTGTCACTCGTACTCAGTTCTGGGGAGGGGTTTTCGGGGGGTAAACGGGGGCAGCCTGCCCGTCGCCGGCGTCTGCGTTTCCCCGTGAGGTCCGTTCGATGATCATGGCAACTGGTTCTTCTTGCCCGGGCGCAAGGCCTTGACTAGTTCAGCCATCGCCTTGATCGCCTCGACGCGCTTGGACTTCTCCACAAGCAACAGCGCGCAGATGAACATGATCACTGAGCCATTTTCATCGTGATCGAGGGGCCTGAGCAGGCACTCAGCGGCGTGTCGCTGCTCCAGATAGGACGAAGCTCCCGGTAGGACAGCAGTCGACCAAGACGCACCGCCCAGCACAGGAGCTTCGTTGCTGACCTGTCCTGCCAGCATCCCGCTGTCCACGCGCAGCCTGACCCGCCTGACCGAGCTGATCCGCGACCGCCGACGTGCGCTCGGCACCCGCTGGCGGAGGCTGCCTGCGCAGCAGTAGGCGCTGATGGCCTTGGCTCACCTGCGCAACGGCGACACCCTCACCCGGCTGGCTGAGCGGCGAGAAGGTCTCAGATAGTGCAGTAGTGCAGGTCTTGCAATGTGCCCGTACTCAGGCCCTACAAGCACCGGCCCCCTGGGTCTCTTCCAGGGCTTCCGGACACCCGACTGACTTTCGCGTCACAGCCGAGTCCCGAACGCTCACCGCCCTGGGCGTGGATGATTTCGCGCTCCGCCGAGGGCACCGGTATGCGACTGTGCTGGTCGACGTCGAGGCCCGCTGGCCGGTCGACGTTCTGCCCGACCGCGAAGCCGGCACCCTCGCCGCTTGGCTCAGGCGGCATCCCGGCGTGCAGGTCATCTGCCGGGATCGCGCTAACGCCTATGCCGAGGGCGCCCGTGTGGGTGCGCCACAGGCTGTTCAGGTCGCCAATCGGTGGCATCTGTGGCACAACCTCGCCGAGCACGTCGAGAAGACCGTCGCCCGCCACTACCGCTGCCTGAACACCTCCCCGCAAGCGCAGCCGACGCCGGCGGTCAACGGCGGACCTGCACCAACTCTCGGCCGATGCCCTCGCTGACCGGGCAGAGCAGGGGCTGCTGGTGCCCCGAACCCGGCGCCGCTGCCAGCAGGTCCAGGCTCTGCTCGCCGAGGGGCACAGCCTCCGGGAAATCACGCGGCGACTCGGCCTTGCGCGAGGCACGGTGCGCCGCTTCGCCCGCGCCACCAGCGTCGACGATCTCCTGGCCGAACCCCGAGCCAGTCGGCGAGGGCCTGGCTGAACGCGCTGGTCAGATCGGTTGCGTCCGCGAGATCGGCCAGCAGTCGGGCACCGGCGTGGTTGACCACGCCCCGCCCGCCACCGGTGACCACGATCTTTGGACGTGTTGGGGTACCTTCACTCTGCAGGTGCCTTCCGTAACGGGATGAGCAGGACTCTCGACAAGCCCTATTTTCCCAGATCAGAAGGCACTTCTGCGTTTCCAGCTCAGCCCTGGGACAGCCGTCAACGAAGGGCTGAGGCTAATTTGATAAGAGTCGCGCACGCCTCAAGATCGCCACCCTGGATCACCGACTTTTACAACCGGCGTCGCCAGCACTCCGCCTGCGACGGCCGCCGACGGCGCGCGATCAGCGGCGCGAGCTCTGGGGCTTTAGCCGCATAGCCGAGACTCCACGTTTTCAGGGGATTGATAGCCCCCATCCCGTCAGGGCCATTAGTTTACGGTCCCGTTCACGATCTTGCCGGCGCCGCGGTGGCGAGCAGCTGTTCGCTGAGGGTTTGGTTGAGCTTTCTCAGTTGTTGTGAGGTCTCTGTCTTTTCGACGAGGTTCTTGAGGAGGCACTGCGTGCAGGTGAGGGCTCCGATGATGGTCGCCCAGTCGGTGAGGTGTTCGTAGCCGGCGATGGCGAGTTTGGTGATGCGTTGAGCGGTGTTGAGGGCGAACAAGTCGCGGACTGCGTCATTGTGGGGGGCCCTGAGAAAGTCTTGGAAGTCTTCCTGAACTCCACGAATGGGTGCGGATCGGGTTTGCAGGGGTGCTGTGCCGAGGTGTCGCAGGCAGCTGTCGATTCTTTCGAGGTGTTGGTTGCTGGCGCTGGCCATGTCCTCGATTATGCGTTTGAGTGTGTCGTTGTGGACGCGGGCGCCGATGAGGAGTCCCAGAATCGAACGCGCTTCGCGTTCAATGTCCTGCATGGCCGCGAGTTCAAAGAGGAATACCTCGTTGGCTGACTTCATTCCGTTCACCATCCTTTGGCGGATACTCTGGGTGATTCGTCAGTCAATCAACTGCGAGAGGCGCTGTCTCGTTCGTTGTGGTTGGTGTCCGGTCGTCGTCGGCCGAGGGCGTCCACGACTCCCCACCGGCCGGGAATGTCTAGTAGTTCGATGCGTCTGATGCTGTCAGGAAGCGCGGGGTCGACGACGAGGTGGTTGCCGTGAGGTTGCAGTCCGAGCATCACCCGGATTAGGAGCAGCGGCGTCCCTGCGGACCATGCCTGTGGGCTGCACGCCGTTGGGTATTCTACGGGATACTTTGTTCGCTTCCGATCGTATCCAGCGAATGCTTCTGGAAGGCGGCCGTCGAAGTATCGCGCGGCGTCGAACAGCGCTTGGCAGATGATGCTGGCTTCCTCCCGGAACCCGTACCGCCAGAGGCCCCAAGCGATGATCGAGTTGTCGAACGGCCACACCGTCCCCACGTGATATCCCAGCGGGTTGTAGCGGCCGTTTCCGGTGGCGAGCGAGCGGATCCCCCAGCCGGAGAAGAGCCGTGCTCCGAGTAGGTGGCCGACGACGTCGGCGGCGCGCCGTTGGTCGACAATGCCGCTCCAAAGCAGGTGCCCGATGTTGGATGACAGGGCGTCCACCTGCCCGCCCTCGGCGTCCAGTGCCAAGGCGTAGAACCGGCCGTCGCCGACCCAGAAGTCCCGGTTGAACCGGTCCTTGAGATCGGCCGCCTCCTGCTCCAGCCGATGCGCGTAGGTCGGGTCGTCCCACAGCAGTCGAGCGAGCCGGGCGCCCCGCTTCTTCGCGTCGTAGGCGTAGCCCTGCAACTCGCAGGTGGCTCTCGGAAAGCCGGGCAGCCGGCCGTCGGCATAGGAGATCGAGTCCCACGAGTCCTTCCAGCACTGGTTCTGCAATCCCGTCTCGGGGTTGCGTGTCTGGTACCACACATATCCGGTGCCGAGCAGATCGCCGTAGGTGTCGATCCAGTCGAGTGCGGCCCGGGCCTCCATCTCGAACCGTTTCGGAAGCGAGTCGTCGCCGGTCCATCGGTGGTACTCGTCGAGAAGAATCACGAACAGCATGGTTGAGTCGGCGGAACCGAAGTAGGGAGAATGCGGTTGTTCCCCGAAGCCGGCTGATTCTCCGTAGCGCAGTTCGTGCAGAATCTTGCCAGGCTCCTCATCGCGAAAGTCATCGAAGCGAGACCCTTGGGCCAGCGCCAGCGCGGTGATGATCGGCGGTGTGAGATGTGGCAGGAAGGGCAGAGACTGCAGACAGGTGAACAGGCTGTCGCGGCCGAACAGGGTCATGAACCACGGCAGACCAGCGGCGACCAGGTGAGTGGCGGTGCTGACCGAGGTGTACCGCAGCGCTGCAAGATCGGTCAGGCTGCGCCGGTAGGTCGATGTGAGCGTCTCGCTGTCGCTGACTAGCCGTGGCGTCCTGTCCAGCCATCCGGCCAGCTCCTCGGAGATCTGCGCCGCGGAGCGGGGACGGTGCACCCGCAGGCTGTCCCGGAAGTCGCGCTGCTGTGCGCCCAGAATATTCGTCGCCACATGCAGCCGGGTGCGCCACTCGGCGTGTGCGGGAACCTGAATCCGGAAGGTCATGCCGTGCTCATCGACATCGCCGGCCACGCTGCTGGACACCACTGTTTGCCGTTCGAAGTTGCCCCGACGATAGGTGAAACACAGCATGCCGTCACGGACGGCGACCGTGACCGGCGCCGCCTTCCGCGTTGGGTTCTTGACCTCGAACAGGTCCGCGAAGTCCGCGCCCATTTCGACCCTGACGACCAGATTCGCTGGCTTGTTTCCCTCGTTGAGCACCGCAAGATCTTCATCGAAGCTGCCACCGATCGTGCGGTGACGGATCACCGAGATGTCGGTGTCCACGTAATGGGTCGGCTCACCCGGCACCAGGAAAAATCGGCTCTCGAAATACTGCAGGTCATCCACCGACAACGCGGTAAGCCGACCGCCGTCGATGGTCAACAGCCAAGTAGACAAAAAGCGGGTGTCATAGGAGAACAGTCCTGTGGGAAAAGCAGGCGAGGGATCAACATCCCCCTGCCGGTCGCTGACCAAAAACGTGTTGCCGTCAAGAATGTTGACCAGCGGTTTCATGCTCGCTCCGCCGGCCGGCTCCGGGCGACGGTCTCATCCATCCGCTCCCGCCAACGGCAGCCATCGACCCGGTCCCTCGGATCACCCGACCCGGGCGCGGAGGGAAAGAACCGCCGAAAAACCAACAACAGTGCAACTTTCCCCATCACCGTCGCCTCATTACGCAGCATCGCGGCTATCAACTGATCATTCCCCGTGATCAGGTCGTGGAACAGGCCAGTCGACAACGTGACTGTGGCATCGGCCGGCTCGCTGCCCTTGCCCACGACAACGTTCCGGTCACGCATCGCCACGCGCCAGAACTCCCAACCGCCCCCGTCCTCCACACTGATCAACACCACACCAGCGACCCAGCCCGGAAGCACGTGCCCCGCACGAGACGACAGCGACCGGAAAAACGTCTCCCGCGCGCGTGTCAGCTCCTGTCTCGTCGGCGACATGCCCATATCGTAGGTGCGGCATGTCAACGACGGCCGAAAACGGGATTCTGAGCCGCCCCGGGTTCTGTGGAGTCTCTACAAGATCCGGGGCGGTTCAGTCGCCTACGGCTGCTCGCCGTGGCCGCCGTTGTCGGTGGAACGAGGCCAGTGGCCGACTCCTTGATGATCATCTCCGCCGTGTCGAGGGCCTGTTCGATGGCCGCGAGCAGGGTCGCGGGCAAGGCGCCTTGGCCGAGGCCGCATGCAGACATTAGGTCGGCAAGTCCGGCTCGTTGCTGGTTGCTGGCGACGTCAACGCATTCGTGGTGTTCGAGTAGGTCGCGAGCGGCGTAGCCGTCGTCGGCCGCTAGGGCAATGAGGCCCATGATGAGCAGATCACGTCCCTGGTGGTTGGTGTGAAGGGCGTCCACGAGAGTGAGACCCAGTCGGGTCCGGAAGAGTGTCGGTTCATCAGATCCCAGCGAGTTGTAGATCGCCAACGCGGTGGTGGCCGCCTCCGCTGGGTCGCGGCCGGGTAGATGCAGATGCAGACTGGCGGTGACGGCGTTCTCCCATGCCTCGCCCGGTTGCGTGGTGCACAGCAGCCTGTAAGCGTCCTGGTGGCGACCGGCGATGGTGTGGGCGATGACGGTGACCTGTCTGCCATCGAGCATGCGCTCGCCAACTCCCTTGTGCTGGCTGAGGCGTTGACTTGCTTCGTCCCAGCGGCCGGCGGCGGCGAGGGCGTGGGCGCCGGTGCCGAGCAGGACGCTCCATAGCCAGGTACGTGCGTTGGCGTACCTGGAGGGTGCTTCGGTGAGGTTTGCGGCCTGGATCAGGATGCCGTCGATCACCGTGTCGGTGCGGGTGGCGATTGCCTGGTAGAGGTTCTCCAGCAGGGTCCAGGCAGTGGGGCCATCGCCAGCGCGGATGTGCAGGCGTGCGAGGTTGACGATGGGTTCGAGGACATGTCGGGGTTCGGTGCTGTGGGCCAGTGCGATGGCGGCGAGCCGGTGGCACCAGGTGCGGGCGAGGTCGGGCAGGCCGCAGTCGGACGCGAGCAGGGCGGCGAGGTTGAAGACTGCGGTCGCGGAGGCCACGTTGTGGTGCTCTTGGGCGAGGGCGGCACGGTGTTCGAGGTCAGCTACTCGCTGGACCAGGGGCGTGCAGGCGGGGCGAGGCCGGGCGACAAGAGGGAAGCGACGGGCTACATCGGGGTTCATGCTTCACCGCCTGTGGTGAGGAGGCCGACCTTGGGGCCGGGGCCGAAGATGAGAGTCTTGGCGGCCGTGGCGACAGCTGCTTGGTGCAGCCCGGGAACGCCGCGCCGGTTCCAGGTGAAGATCACGTGGTGAGCGAGGATGCCCCGTAGTCCGCGGTGGTGTAGCCGCCCGGTCTGGTTGAGCTGCCGAAGGCGGCCACCGGCAGTTGCGTAAGCCTCGACCAGGGCCGAACAGTCGGCCATCGCTGCACCGGGGGCGGTGAGGCTGGCGATGTCGACCGTGAGGAGCCGCTGCGTGGCTCGATGCAGGGAGGCAGTGCGGGCAGGGTCGGGCGGGTCTCTGTGTTCGGCGACGCGTGCCCACACGTCGCCTTGCTCGTACCAGTCCAGGCCCGCCGCCCGCATCATCGCCGCGAGCAGCATGATTGACTGCTCGCGATGGTGCGCCGTGGTGCCTGCGAGGAGGTGGCGGCTGTCGTGGTGCCAGAGCTGGTGGGCGATGTCCATGGCGTCGGGGCCGCCGAAGGCGTAGACCTCGGGCTCGTAGGTGCCGGCGACGGTGCCGTGGACGAGGCGGCGTTGAACGAGCCGTTTCAGCTCGCCGTCCACGTAGTTTTCGGCGGTGCCGCTGCTGGTCGCGGGCAGGTAGCGCAGCCGCCGCTCGCCTTTGCGTACGTAGAACCAGGCGGTGAGGAGGCTGCGGGCCTCGGCGTTGGCCAAGATCGGCGCAAGGTGGGTGATGGCGGTCCGCTCGGCGATGTCAGAGTCAACGAAGGAGATGGCGGTCTGCCGCCATGGGGGTGCGGTCATGGCACTTCTCGGGTCAGGAGAGGGCGAGGAAGGCGTCCCAGCCGGTGGCCGGGTTGCCGATGGCGGCGGTGTGCAGGGCAAGCGCGGCACCGGCGGTGCCGTTCATGAGCTCCGGATCGGCGTGGGCTTCGTCGGTGAGTTGGCTGGCAAGCTCAGCGGCGAGGTTGGGCACCGGGGCGGCGAGCAGGGCCGATCTGGTCGGATCGGTGCTGTCGGCCGCCATGCGGCAGGCGGATTGCAGCAGTCCGGCTTTGCCATGGCACAGACCGATTTCGGGGAGTCGTCGGCGCTGGGAATCATCAGCGAGGGCGGTGAGCATCGCGTCTTCGGCACGCTGCTGGCGGATCGTGTCGCGTTGGGCCAGCCCGGCGAGTTGCTGGGCGCGGGCCGTGCTGGGTGTGCCGTAGCACCAGGAGAGCCGGTGACGTTTGAGTTCGGTGCCGGGGGCCACGTACCCGGGCCACCACGTCCCGGCAGGGTCGTCTTGGCGGTAGTAGTCGGTCCAGTCGCACAGGACGGCGAGGGCGTCGCGGACGGCGGCAGTGTCGTGGCCGTGCATGAGGGCGTAGGCCAGTAGGGCGATGACGGCGCTGATGCCGTGCGCGGTTCCGATGTTGGCGTGGCCGTGCGGGAAGTCGTCGTGGGGTACGCCGCCGAGGCCGGACGGCAGCCACCATGGCGGCCGGGTGGTGTTGTCGCCGAGGGGTTCGGTGATGCGGGCGAGGTAGGCCACCAGTTCCTCGCTGATCGGGTGGTCGGGGTGGGCATGGAGGTGGTACAGGCCGAGGCCGGTCAGGCCGTGCACGAGGTCGAACTCGTACATGGTCAACGGCTCGCGACGGTCGATGCGGGCGTGGGCGGCGGCCAGCCGTTGCCGGGTGAGGGTGGCGGTGGCCTCGTTAAGGCTGGTGGTGGCGCGGCGATACTCGCCGAGCGGGCTTGCCGTTTGCAGCATGAAGGCCAGAGCGGGGGCTCCGTGGAACGGGTCGGAGTTGTGGCCGATGCTGACCGGCTCGCTGGCCGCGGCGCGTATCCAGGTGTGGGCGGTGGCTTCGTCGCCGAGGCCGGACACGGCGCGCTCGATGTGCAGTAGCGCGATGCCGACCGCGCCTCCGGCCAGGGATTGGGGCCGGGTGCGTCCGTCTGGTGAGGGGCCGACGATTGAGGGGTCGGCGAGCCTAGCGCAGACGGCGGTGAGCGGGTCCGCGCGGTGGGAGGTGGTGGCGGGGGCGGTCACGGGGTCCTCCTTGTCGTCCAGCTGAGCGCGGCGGCGCGGGCGAGGTGCAGGCAGGCGCGTTCGCTTTCCAGGTCGAGTCCGATGACGCGGACGTGATGCAGGTGCATCAGGTCGGGCAGTAGGTCGGCCGGGGTGGTGGTGTTGATGCCGGTGAGGTGGTCTCGCCAGGTGGTCAGGGCTCGGCGGCGTTCGGCCCGCCGTTCGGCGACGGTGTCGCCACCGGGTAGGGCGCGCAGCGCAACTTTGTTGTCAGGGTGGGCCAGCCGTACCGCGTCGTCGTAGACGGCTCGTGGGGGCGCGGGCCGGTGGGTGCGGGTGTGAGAGATCAGCCAGCGCATGGCCTTGGCCGGGTCTCCGATGATGGCGCTGACGAGGTCCGCCATGCTGGCGGCGGTCAACGCCTGCCGGTGCAATGTGGGGGTTCTCAGGACTGTCGTCAGTTCGGCGAGCGCGGCCTCGGAGTCGACGCCGAACGCCGCCGTTGTGGCCGCGTACGCGGCCGTGTCGCCGAAACGGCCGGGCTCGGGAAAGTCGGTGTCCCACTGAACTCGGCGCGTCAGGTCGTGGGCGTGCAGCTGTCGGGTCCAGCTGGAGACGGCCTCGCTGGGCATGCCGCGTATGCGCAGCCGTAGGTGCGGTTCGGGGTCGGCGTACCGCAGGTACCACCACGGGCCTGCCCCAGGGTGTTGGGACAGCAGCCGGGGCAGATGACCGGCGAGGATGGCGTCCTGCTCGTCGGGGCGGGCGTAGATCTTGAGGTAGTGGCTGTCGCCGCCGGGCAGGATGCCGTGGTTGCGTACGTCAACCGTCGTCCTGCCGACGCGGGGTGCGGGTGGTCTGGCGGCGGTGGCGAAGAGCGGGATGACGATCTCGTGGGCGTGACCGCCGATCCACTCGTTGCCTTCGGCGATAGCGCGTAGAAGGGCGGTGGGTTCGCGGGTCAGGTGGTTGCGCAGCAGAGCCCGGTGGGCGGGTTCGTCGAGATCGAGCCTGATCGTTTGGTCGCCGACGCCGAGCGCGACCAGGCGGGGGCAGCCGGTGGCCTGCTGCCAGGCCCCGAGGGCCGTATCCCAGTCGGGCCAGGGGGCGTGGCGGTCGGGCAGCTCGTCTGCGGCCAGGTGCCATCGGGCAGGGCTCAGTACGGTGCGGCCGTAGCGCAGGGCGGGCAGGAAGGGCAGGCCCTTGGCCGCTGGTCCCCACTCCAGCGGGGAACAGGCGGTGGCCAGCGCCACCGGTGCTTCGGCGAGGAACCGGGCAAGTGGGTGGGCATGACGGACCGGTTCGACGGCGTTGACCGCGACCGGCTGCAGCCCGCGCTGGCGGGAGACGGAGATCAGGTAGAGGCGGTGGGCGTCGGCGGTGACGGCGATGTCGTCCAAGGCGATCGTGGCCTGCGACGGCGGGTGGTGCTCCCCGACCGGGATCACGTGGGGCAGCAGCTGTGCGGCGCGGTTGACGTCCAGGCTGATCGTGTATCGGGTCACGGCCGTTAGCTGTGCCAGCAGGGCTCCCTCGCTGGCGGTCGGGCTGGCGACTGCCTCGGTCGCCATGCGTTGTTGGGCAGCTTCGCCGAACAGGTCGAGGAACCGTCCCGTGGTGGAGAAGGCTTGCCCGGAGGCCCGTCCCACGGACAGCTGGAAGTCGCCTCGGCCGATGGCGTACAGCGATTCGGCGTGGATGCGGACGGTGAGTTCGGCGGTCGGGTACACCTCGGTCGGGGCGGCGCCGGCCAACCGTTCCAGCGAAGCATCGTCGAGGACCACCTCGTGTTCGCCCCGCAGCGCGGCCCGCTGCGCCAGGGCGAGCAGGCGCCGGTCCCGGTCGTTCATCTCGGTTGGGTCGTCGGCGGGCTCGCCGGTGAAGCCGTCCGGGTAGCCGAGGCCCACCTGCCCGTCGACCGCGTCCAGGATCGGGACGAGGGCGCGCAGGCCGTACCGGGCCAGGAACCGGGCGTGCCAGTCGCGCCAGCGGCGCGAGGACGGGCGTGCCAGTCGGGTCAGCGCGGCAGCGGCACGACTTGCCTCGGCCGTCACCGCCGTTGGCAGTACGAGGTCGCAGTCCAGCCGTAGGTCGATGCCCACAGCCGATCCGGAGCGGATCGCGGCGGCGGCTCGGCTGAGGTCCCGGCGGCGGTCACCGGCGCTCGCCTGGTCGGGGGCGTTGTCGTGTCGTGCCCTCAGATGACGGAGGGTACGCAGATGTCCCAGCACGTTGTCAGGGCTGCCGCTAGGTACGGCCTTCAGCTCATTGACGATGTGCGTGAGCGGGTCGGTCTGGATCGACGTGGGGCGCAGGCTGGTGAGTAGCAGCCGTTGGGCCACCATCTGGCCGATCAGCCGGTCGGCCCCTTCGGTCGGCGCTCCGTGTTCGGCGGAGAGCTTGCCGCTCAGATCGGCCCAGCGGATCGGCTCAGTCGCCAGGTTCAGCGCGGCGCGGATGGAGTCGTTGGCTTTGATGCGCAGGTGCGCCGGCGCACCGCGAGGGTCGCTCGTAGCGGCACGGTACTCCAGCACGATCCTGTCGGACCGTTCCACGAGCAGGTTGTTTGCCCGGACCGTCAGGTACGGGCGCAGCAGCGGGTCGGATTCCAGGTCGTGCAGGACACCGGCCAGCCATGCCGCCTGCAGGCGGGCGAAGGGCCGATGGTCGGTACCCCACCGGAGGGTGGCTGCGCCGTTCGCGCTGGCGGGAGCGACACCGGCGAACAGCCCGAACGGGGTGGCGCGGCTGGTCGCGCGCAGCAGGTAACGCATGACCCCGAGCACCACCCGCCGGACAGCGGCCTGTGACAGGTCGCCTCTGACGGCCGCGGCACTGCGCTCGGCAAGGTCTGGCGAGGCGTGTTTCAGTGCGGCGGCAAACCTCGGAGTGGACAGGGCTTGCTCGAGCCACGGCCGCCAGGTGGCAGGTCCGTCGCTGCTGGTGAGGTCTGGCCAGGTTGCGAGGTGGCCTGGGTGGAGCACTGACGCGCGGAGCATCAGGGCGTTGTTCACGCTGCGGTACACACTGACCTCCCCAGGGCGTGCTCGTTTGTCTGTGGAGGGGATGCCCGGCGCTGGCGCGTGTGCTCCAGGGCCGGGCATCCCGTGACCGAGTGTGATGGCGGCTGGTCGGCTAGATCACCGGGGCCGGGCTTTCGGTCGGAGGCCGCCATCGGTTGTTGCGGCGGTCAGCAGCTGGTGCAGGCCGACTCGCAGGTGGTGCCGCAGTTGTCCTGGGTCATCTTGATGATGTGCTCGACGGTGCCCCCGGCCTCGATGAACGTGATGTCGAGGTCGAACTCGTCGAGCGGGCGGCCGTCGACGTCGGTCGGGGCCGGGGCGAGCTGGGTGGTCATGACAACCTCCTTGATGGGGGGTGGATATGGTTCCCCGGCGCTTACCTGGGCGTGGGTCGCAGAGGTGAGCGCCGAAGTCTGTTAGGACCAGTCGATGGCCAGGTCGCCGTGTCGCTTGGTCGTGTGCCACCCGATGAGTCCGCTGGTGTCGGCGGGGTTCGGGTGGTAGGTGATGCGGGCCGCGCCGCGCCGGTAGTAGCGGCCTGCCCAGGCGCGGATCATGTTGAGCAGCTCAGCGCCGACCTGCTCGGCCTGCGGTCCGTGGGCGATGACGCCGGTCTCGAAGCCGCTGATGGTCTCCGGGTTCTCGCGCTTGATCCGGTAGGCGAAGGTGTCGCCGCGCACCAGCGCCGGGGTACCCGTGCGTACCGTGCGGTTGACGACGCCTTGCTCGATGGCGGCCTGCGCCGCGTGCAACATCGGCATCTCGGGCCCGGCTGTCAGCAGGTACAGCTCCAGCTCGTCGGGCATGTCGAACGGCGTGCCCGACCAGCCCTCCACGGCCTTGGTGTTGAGCGCCTTGCGTAGCGCCGGCACGTTGAAGGTCAGCTCGCTGTTCTGGTCCAGGCGCAGGCCGACGTCAGGGGTGACGGCGATGAGCTGCTCGTGGGCGGCACCGTCGCCCTGCATCGGTACGAACGAGCCGAGCCGGTAGTTGCTGGCAGTCAGCATCGGAGTGTCCGGTGTGTGGTCCAGTGCGATGAGCCGGGTGATTCCGGCGAAGCGCAGCGGGACCACGATGCGCCCGTCCGGGGTGAGCTGGTCGAGCCAGGCGGGCGGGATGTCCCACGCCCCGACCGTGACGATGATCCGGTCGTAGGGCGCGTGATCGGGCACGCCGTGTTCGGCGTCGGCGTGCACGACGTAGACCTGTTCGTAGCCCGCCCGCTGCAGGCCCGCGCGGGCGCGGGCGATGACGTCGGCGTCGATGTCCACGGTCGTGACCGAGCCGGTTCGGCCGACGATTTCCGCGATGAGCGCGGCGTTGTAGCCGCCCGAGCCGATCTCCAGCAGGTTCATGCCTGGCTGCACGTCGGCCTGTTCGAGCTGGATGGCCTGGATGTGTGAGGCGGACACGACGCTGGTCTGCCGCCCCTGGGCGTCGATCTTCGGTACCAGTGTGGTGTTGGTTTGGTAGACCCGGTCCAGCGGTTCGCCGGGGGCGGAGTCGTGCCGGGGCACCGTGTTCATTGCTGTGGCGACGTCTTCGGTGGTGATGAGACCTTCTTCGCGCAGTGTCGCCACCATGGCCTGGCGCAAGGCGGCTGCGTCATCGACCTGCAATGTCATCGGATTCCTTCTGCTCGTGGGCGGGTGGAGCCGTGTGGTGTCGCCCTGTGGTTGTGGCGGTTCGGGTGGTCGAGCCGCGCCCAGCGGGCTGGTTTGGGGAGAGTCAGCTGCCTGTGGGCCAGGTGATCGTGAGGACGCCGTGCGTCTTGGTCATGGCCGCAGCGTCGGTGGGAATGTCGGGGCCCGTGGGCCAGTAGGCGAACGTGGGCGTGGTGTGCCGCTCGGATCGGTGCCACGCCTGGACCTGCTCGTTCAGTGCGTCGGCGGCCAGCTGCCCGTCGCGGCCGTAGGCACGGGCACCGAACTCCGCCCCGCCTGGCGCGTCGCGCAGGATCAGGTAGGCCAGCCCGGCTCCGCGTACGGCCGCGAGCGGCAGCCACCGCTTCGGCGTGGCCACGTCCGTCTCGCTGTCGGCGGACAAGCGGCAGAACCCGTCGAGGTAACACGCGAACCACAGGTGCAGATCGGCGAAGGAGACCCCCTTGGCGACCGTGACTTGCGACCACGACTCGGTCGCGCCAGCGGTCAGCACTCCGTCGAGCTGCCCGAGGTCGCTGGGAGCGCGGGAGTCAAACGAGAGCCTGACCGTGCCGCCTGCCGGGCCGGGCAGCTCGATGATCTGGTCCGCACGAGCGCCGTCGCCCTGCATCGCGACGAAGCCAGCGACTTCGGCCGCCGTGCTGACTAGGTGCTCGCCGTCGCGGCGGAACGCGATCACGCGGGTCACGTTGTTCATGACCAGCGGGAGGACGAGCACGCCCTCGGGCCGTAGCTGGGTCAGCCAGGCCGGGGCGATGTCCCACGCGCCGACCGTGACGATGATCGCGTCGAACGGCCCCTCGCCGGGGACGCCGTGCTCGGCGTCGGCCACCAGCGCGCGGACACGGCTGCCGTAGCCCGTGGCGTCCAGCGCGGTGGCGGCCCGGTCGATGATCTCGGGGTCGATGTCGATGCTGACGACGCGGCCTTCGGGTCCGACGATCTCGGCGATGTAGGCGGCGTTCAGCCCACCGGAGCCGATTTCCAGCACCGTCATGCCGTGGCGCAGCTGCGCCATCTCCAGCATTGCGGCCTGAATGTACGCCGCGGACACCGAGGACAGCGCCCGGTCGCGATCGTCGCGCTTAGTGACCACGGAGTTGTCGTAGCCGTATGCCGCCGCAAGCTCGGTGTCTGCGGGCATGAACTGATGACGAGGCACCCGGCGAAACGCCGTCTCCACCGCCTCGGAGACGATCTTCTCCTGGGCGAGCAACTCCGCCACCAGCTTCTCCCGCAGGTCGGCGGCGGCGTCGGTGTCGACCATCTGGACCACTGGACACTCCTTCGCTCGAATTAGTTGGGCACCCCCTGGCAGCGGGCCAGATGATCGGCTGCCGCAGGTAGACAAGCGGGGGGGTGTCCCTATGGCGTTCGTCAAGCGGCGATCGGTGTGGCTGGGCGGGGTTGGTAGGGGATCTTGTCGCGGAGCATGGCGTATAGGACGTCGCAGCGGCGGCGGGCGAGGCAGATGAGGGCGGCGTTGTGGCGTTTGCCTTCGGCGCGTTTGCGGTCGTAGTAGGCCCTGCTGACCGGGTCGGCCAAGGACGCGAAGGCGGCGAGGAAGAACGCGCGTTTGAGGTTCTTGTTGCCGCCGCGAGGTGGATGCTCGCCGCGGATGCTGCTGCCGGAGCGTCGGGTGACGGGGGCAAGCCCGGCGTAGGCGGCGAGGTGGCCGGGG
>NZ_QGSZ01000217.1 GCF_003857055.1 Micromonospora inaquosa
TCCGCGCGGTACGGGTCGGCGGTGGGCGGATCGCCACCGACCCGTACCGCGCGGAGGGGCGGGGGCGCGACGGTCTTCGCAAGGCGGACCCGGCGCAGGGCGTCCTCCCAGGCGACGAGCTTGATCTCGTCGGTGACGCCGCACGCCCGTAGCAGCCGGCGGAGGGTGTCCGGCGGTTTGCGTGCCGGCAGGTGCTTGCCGCCGTAGTAACCGCCGACGGTGCTCGACGGTAGTCCGATCGCGTCGGCGACCTCACGGACGGTCCGCCCGGAGGCGATGCGGATCCGGGCAAGGCAGGACGCGAACTCCACCCGAGTGGTGATCGCGGCGGGGTCCACCGCGGAGTCGAGTGCCTCGTCGTGCGGCGCGACGTCGCGACGTGGGGCGAGGTCTTGATGCGAGGTCCCGCCACCGCGCGGCGTCGCGTCTCGGCACGGCGTCACGCTGTGCCTCTGGTAGTCGCCGTTGCCGGCGCGACGCGGGCCGGTGCCGCCCCCGGCTTCGCGGCCTCGGGCAGCGGTGTGTGCTGCAGCAGGATCAGGGTGAGGGCCAGCAGGCCGCCACCGACGGCGAGCCGGATCGGCCAGGGCGCCGTCGCCGTGGCCGTTGTGCGGGGCGGGCCGGTGAGCCCTCGGAAGACCAGCGCGACCACGACGCCAAGGCCGGCGACCACCCACGGCGTGGTCGCGGTGAGGCCGATCGCCACCGGAGCGAGCACCCAGACGGCAAGATGCAGAAGGTACGCGGCCATGACGGCGCGGCCGGCCAGCGCCGCGAGTACCCGGACCAGCCGCGCCCCGGTGCTCTGGCCGTCGGTCTTGCGGGCGAGAGCGAGGCACACGACGACGACCGCGGCGACGGCGGCCGGGCCGAGCCAGCGGGTGGCCTCCGGCAGCAGTGCGACGATCCAGGCCGCCAGCGGGTCGGTCGCGGTAGTGGCGAAGTCCGGCGCATGGGGCTTCAGCCAGGTGACGCCCTGCCAGATCAGTGTGGAGACGGCTGGCTCCTCCGCCGGCCACGAGCGGACCACCGGCGCCAGGCCGAGCGCCTCGACGGCGGCGAAGAGCACCACTACGAGCCACGGCCAGGTGCGCTGCCCGGCTCGGCTGTCGAGGCGCGTTCCCGCCCGGGCGGCCAGGGCCCGCAAGCCCGCGCCGGCCCGGCGGGGGCCGCCAGCCGGCCGGTCGTCGCGGACCCGGCGTGCCTTGATCAGCGCCCGCTGGTACGCCTTGGCGAACGGGCGCAGCGCCTCGGCCACGAGGAGCGCGGCGAGCCCGTCCGGGCTGTCCGGTCGGGCGGTCAGGGCGGCCCGGCGCCTCAGTTGCCACCACGGCTCGTCGGGGCGCGGCATGAGCTTGAGTACGCGTCGGCGACCCTTGACCGCGTCCGGCCCGGTCGCCAGCAGCACGGCGTCTCCGCACAGGTCCCCTTCGACGGCCCGGGTCAGCACCCGTCCGCCGGCGGGATCGATCGAAGCGGACCGTTGCGCATCGCTGTCGCCGAACTCGGCGGGTAGCGCCGCCAGGCTGTTCATGGCGATGCTGACGGCACGCGGCAGCAGCCGGCCGAGCGCCGCCAGCCGACGGCAGCCGTCGCCGCCGGGTGCGGCGGAGGCGCAGTCGGGGTGGTCGCAGCGGTGGCGGGCCGCGTACGGCAGCACCCCGCGCCGGATCACCTCCACCAGTAGCGGGTGGCGGGCCGGGTCGCCGGCGAGGGTGCGCAGCCGATCGACCGTTATCGTCGCGCCCCGGTACCGCGGCGGCATGTTCGGCAGGTACGTCGCGGCGAACGCGGCCACGGCGACGTGCGCGGACGTCAGGTCACCGGCCACGTCGGCCAACATCTGCCGGTCGAAGCGGTTGTCCCCCAACTCGTCGGCGAGCCACTCGCCGAGCCGGGCCCCGCCGGCGCCGCTGAGCCAGGCAGCGGCCTCGTCGCTGGCGTCGACCATGGCGGCGGCCAGCGCGACCGGGTCGGTATACGGCGTGCTCGCAAACGTCACCGGCAGGCGAGCCGCGCCGCTCGGCCGGCGACGGACAGGTACTTTGCGGCCGGCGAGCCAGCTGCGCACCTCTCCGGCGCCCCAGCGGTCCTCCGGTCGTCGGGTCAGCAGCCCGGCGATCAGGTCCCGCCACTGCTCGGGCAGCTCGTCGACGTCGGGCTCGTCGAAGAGCAGCGCGACCCGGATGGTGTCCTCGGTGAGGTTCACGCCGTACGTCAGCTGGCCGGTCAGCAGCTCGAAGCAGATCGCGCCGAGGCTCCAGTACGGCCCGAGCGGGTCGTTGAGCCCGGCCAACGCCTCGGGTGACATGTATGCGGCCTTCGCCTTCAGGTCGGCGAAGCGTGTGCTGAGGCCGGTGCTGAGCACGCCACCGAAGTCGCCCAGCACGAGTTCCGGGCGGGAACCGTCGGAGCGGATCAGGATGTTGCCGGGTGACACGTCCGCCTGCCGGCGCTGGATCGTGTTCTCCCAGAAGTCGAACGCGTCGACGAGTTCGGCGACGATCGCCCGCAGCCGGTCGACGCCCAGCGCCCCGCCGGGTGGCACCTCCCGGGCGGCCAGGTCGGCGATGGTGCCCAGCGGGAAGTACTCCATCGCCTCCCAGCCGACCGTGATGCCGTCGGCCGTGCCCGCGACACCGTACGCGTAGAGCTCCGGCACGTATCGGTGCCACTCGGGCTTGTCGAGCCGGCGGCGCAGGTCCTCGTCGAACGCGACGCCGGGCCGGTACACCTTCAGCGCCACCGGCACGTCCACCTCATCGGCGGCGTGGGCCAGCCATACGGTGGCCTCGCCCCCGGATCCGAGCAGCTCGCCGATGACGTAGCGCTCCCGCAGCTCGGCGGGGATGAACCGGCTGGGGTCCGTACCGCCGGCGGCGGGCTTCCCCCGCGGGGCGCTCTGGATCCTCGTCGCACCCGGCTGCCGAGGTGCGCTCTGGATCCGAGTCGCGCCGGGTTGCGCGCCGGCCGTCGCGCGCCCAGGCCCTTGGAGGCGGGTGGGCGGTTCGGCCGTCTCGGGCGCGGGTGCTGTCTCCTCTGGGTTCACACCGGTTCTCCGAACTCGTTGAGCTGCACGATCCTGCAGGGAACGTCGAGCCCCAGGCGCAGTTCCTGCCCGGCGTTCAGGGCCACCGGCGCGCCAGGGGTGATCTTCTGGCCGTCGACGAAGGTGCCGTTGGCGGAGTTGAGGTCGTCGACGTGGAGGTGGCCGTCGATCCAGAACAGTCGGGCGTGGGCCCGGGACACCTGGTCGTAGTGGTCGATGCCGCCGCCCCGGAATGCCGGACTGGACCGGCCGATGCTCAGCTCCTCGGCGGGAATGTCGACCAGTTGCCCCCAGGGGCAGTCGAGGGCGAGGCCGCTCGCGGCCGGGGCGGGCGGGTCAGCGGCGGGTGCCTCCGGCTCGGTCTGCCGCACTAGCTGCACCAGGTCGACGGTGCAACTGCCCGGACGGTCCTGCCGCACCGCGCAGTCGCCGACGGGGCACACCCAGGTCACGGCCGCCACGACGACCGTCCAAGGTGAATGCCGGAGCTGCGCAGCGAGCGCTCCATCCGCGGCAGGGCGCCGGTACGCGGGACACCCACATAGGAGACGTCGTCGTCGCCGACCACCACCTGCAGGGGCGGACGCTCCGGCCGGTGCGTCAAAGAGTCCGCGTAGCGTTCGCGGCCGAGGTCGCTGAGCAGGTGCAGCCGCTGGTTCGCCGAGCCTCGCCAGATGAGCGTGGTCGGCTCCGCCGCGCGGTACGGGCCGGTGATGAGCGCATCGACCAGGCCGGGGCCGGCGGGCACGAGCGCGGCGAACTCGTCGCGTTCGCGGCCGGTGTAGACCAGCACATCGGCCGGGTCCGCACCGGCGGGAGCAGGCGTGGAGCGCACCGCGCGGAGCAGGGCGAGCAGGGCCTGCGGCTGCTCGGTCGGTTCCCCGCCGCTGACGGTGAGGCCGGTGGCTCCGCGGGTCAGCGCCGCCGCCCAGGCGCCGGCGAACCAGGCATCGGGCACCTCGGTCCCGCCGTCGGCGGGCCAGGTGTCCCGCGACATGCAGCCGGGGCAGGCGATCGGGCAGCCCTGGAACCACACGCCGAGCCGGCGGCCGGGCCCGAGTGCCGTGACCGGGAAGTAGACGCGCGCCAGCCGGGCCATCAGCTCACCTCCACGCGCCAGTCGCCGTCTGAGCCGGCGATCGACGTGAGGGTGATGACGGAGCCGGGCGCGGGAGTCTTGTCGAAGATCCACCGGCCGAGCGGGTTGACCACCACGGTCTCGACCAGGGTTCCGATGGCCCGGCCGCCGTCGGCGAGGCGTTCGAGCATGATGTCGCTGAGCTTGGCCTCGACGTCGGGCCGGATGTCCAGCCGCAGGTCGTGGGTGCGAGCGACGCGGGCGGCGACCGAGCGCAGCGCCTTGGCCAGGATGACTGGCGCGACGTGCGGTCGGATGTAATCGAGCACGACGTAGCTGTCGCCGAACCGGTTGCGCAGCTCGGGGCGGCCGAGCGTCTGGTTGAAGAACTGCGTGAACGCGTCTCGGAGCAGCCGCTCCACCTGGGCTGGCTGGGTGTGGTAGCTGACGGCAGGCGGTCCGGCGGCCGCGGGGGCGCTCTCGCCGTCCGGGTTCTTTGGCTCGCTGACGCCCAGGTTGGAGGTGAAGACCAGGAAGCACTCGGTGAAGTACACGGTCGCGCCGCGGCCGTCGGTGAGCCGGCCGTCCTCGAGGATCTGCAGGAACAGATCGAAGATGCGCGGGTGGGCCTTGTCGATCTCGTCGAAGAGCAGGACGCTGACGGGGTTGGCGCGTACCGCGTTGGTGAGCTCTCCGCCAGCGGCGTAACCGACGTAGCCGGGCGGCGCGCCGATCAGCCGCTGGTGGGCCTCGTCGGCCCGGAACTCGCTCATGTCGAAGCGGTGCGGCTTCGCGTCCTCACCCAGCACCAGGGAGGCGATCGCCTTGGCCAGCTCGGTCTTGCCGACGCCGGTGGGGCCGGCCAGGAACAGCACCCCGCGTGGCCGGTTCGGCGAGCTGGACGCGTGCGCGCCGTTGAGGCCGACCGCTGAGCGGATCAGGATGTCCACGGCCTTGCGCACTGCCCGCTCCTGGCCGACCACGCGCTGGTTGAGGTACTCCTCGGCGGTGCTGATCTTCTGCCGCAGCCGCTCGGCGGACCACGGGTCGTCCGTGATGCCGACCTGGAGCAGCCGCGCGGCGTCCGCGTAACGGTCGGCGGGCAGGCCGCGGTCTCGAGCCAGGCGGCCACACGCGATGACGTCGCGGACCGTCATGTCGTGCGTGACCTCGGCCATCGCGTATGCCCGGGATCGGCGGTCGTCCGGCGCCATCCCGGCGAACAGGATGCGCGCCGCGGTCGCCCGGACGTCGAGGGTCGGCCGGGGTACCGGCACCACCCGCAGCATCGGGCTGCCGATGGGGAACAGCGGGTGGAGCTCTTCCTGCCGCTCGCACACCCAGACGACGGTGTTGAACGGCGCCATCGCGGTGCGTGGTGCGTGCCCGCGGGTCGGCGCGGCCTGATGACCGAGCACCTCGGCGCGGGTCAGCAGCGCGCGGTCGCCCGGGTCGAGCAGCCCGTCGACGGGGGCGAGCCGGGCGGTGTACGGCAGGACCAGCGCGACCGGGGCATCCCGGTTCTGCACCACCTGGACGAGCAAGTCGCCGATCGCTCCCGGAGTGTCGTAGTTGGAGCGCCGCAGCGGTGCGATCCACTCGGGCGCCTGATCGTCGGCCCGCACGTCGACCTTCGCGGTGACCGGGTTCAGCAGGAGCATCGCCGCGTAGCCGCGCCGGGATACCACCTTCCACACCATCTCGGACAGGTCGACGAGGTCAACAGTCTCGTCGTCCGGCTCGGCCTCCGGACCGAGGGTGACCACCGGGTACAGGTCTCGGACGTTGCCGCTGAGCAGGACCTGCGGGTGCAGGGGCAGCGACAGCTCGATCTCACGGGCCCAGGCCGGAAGCTCATGCCTGTACACCGGTGCCGTCATGACGTCCTGCCCTTCGCCTGCTGGTTGGCCCGTCGCTGTCGTTCGTACTCGGCCGCCCGCCGCAGTTCCTCGGTGCGCTGCGCCTCGGCCGACTGGCCGGGGTTGACGGCGGCCGGCCAGTGCCGGGCGGGCATCGTCGCGACCCGCGGCTGGACCGGCCTGCGCAGCACCTTCCGCAGGCGCAGGCCGCCGGTCGCGAGCTCTGCCTCGATCAGATCGAGGTCGTCGCAGACGAGCTGCTGGGCGTGCTGGTCGTCCCCGTCGTCGGCGTCGTCGCGGCGCACCGTAATGGCCATGAACCGGTCGCGCTCCGGGTCGACGGTCAGGCGCACGCCGTAGTCCGGTGTCTTCGCCGAGGTCAGCAGCGTCACCTGGCGGCCGCCGGCGAGCAGGTCGTCGAAGGACTCGCCGAGCTCGTACCCCTGAGCTCCCAGGGCGGCAAGTACCTGCTCGGTGACCTCGACGCGGGCCTGGCGGCGACGGTGCGCGGCCACGACGGCCCGCACCTCATCGCCCAGGCCGGCCAACTCCTCGTCCGGCGTCCGGGCGACGCGCTGGCGTAGCGCTGCCCGCTCTTCCTCCGGCAGCTCGCCGGCCAGCGTGAGCAGCTCAACCCGCCTCTGCTCGGCCTGCTCAAGGTCCCGGCGGAGCCGGATCGACGCCGCCACCCGCGACTCGAGGTCGGTCAGCGCGCGGCGAGCGCGCACCGCGTCGAACTCGCGGACGCGCCCCGCGAGCCGGACCAGCTCCGCGCGCTCGTCGTCGACGCAGCGCACGGCCTCCGTCTCGACCAGGTCGGCGGCGGCCCGAGCCAGCGCGGCGACGGCGGTGCCGTCCGCCCGGGCCCGCTCCTCGGCGAGGGCGGTGACGAGCGACGGCTCCGCCGGCAGGTCGTTCGCCACGGCCGGGGTCGCCGCCCACCGCGCCGCCCGTTCCTGGGTACGCTGCGCCAGCGCACCTTCCAGCCGCGCTTCGAGCGCGTCGAGGCTGGTGCGAGCCTCCGTCACGGCGATGCCCAACTGCGTCGAGTCGGCGTCCGCGGCGACGTCGGCGACCTCGGCCAGGGCGGCCCTGATGCCCTGGGTGGCGAGCGCCGCCTGCAGTCGCCGCAGCTGCCGGTGCCGTACCCGCAGCCGCTCAAGCTCCGCGCGCAGTTCGGCCTGGCGCTTCCGTTCCCGCTCCAGCGCGTAGGCCCAGTCGTAGGACGTTCCGGAACTCAAGGCAGCACCCCCGGGGGAGGAAAGGAATCCATATGAGGCCTCCTCATCGGCCCAGGTGAGTGAAGCCGGCCCAGCGGTACGGCTCCGCGAGGCGGTCCGGGTTGACCTGGCGCAACAGGTCCGCGGCGCCGTCAGGCACCCTCCGCCGAGGGTCGAGCATCCACAGCTGCGCCCGGCGCAGGGCCTCGCCCGGATCGCCGGGCCCCTCACGCAGGAAGTGGTGGAGCATGTACATCAGCAGCCCCGTGCTGGCGCTCGGGACCGCCCAGAGCGAGCCCACGACGGACCCGGCGCCAGCGACGAGGAACGCAGTGGACAGGGTCAGCGCCTCGTCGTACTCCTCGCCGGCGACGTTCGTGGTGCACGCGGCCAACACCACGGTGCCGATCCGCCGGTGTGCGGCGGCGAGCCGGATGAGGTCGTCGGCGCGTAGCGGGCCGCCGGCCAGCCGCAGGTGGGACTGGCTGGGCCGGTCCGGCTCGACGATGCCGTGGCAGGCGGCGTGCAGGACCGCGGCGGGCGGGGCGTCGGGCGCGGCGAGCCAGGCCAGGACCTCGTCGGGCGTGCCGGCTCCGGTCGCCGCGGACACGGGTCGGCCGAGATAGGTGGCCTCGGGGTAGAACGACCGGCGGATGGCGTCGGCCTCGTCGGCGGCACTGAGCAGGTCGCCGGTCGGATCGGCGATGATCAGCGCCGAACCGGCTTGGCCAGCGGAGACGGTCTCGGCCTCGTCGGCTGGCGGGCGGCCGGCCGAGTCGCACCAGGTCCGAGCCGAGGCGGCGTAGGTGACTGTCGCATCCTGCACCGCGTACCGGCGCTCGGCGCCGTCGACCAGCCGCCAGGCGGCGTGCCAGGGCACAACGGAGAGAGCGCCGATCGGGATCAGGACCAGCCGGGGCGGGCGGTCCGGGGCGAGAGTACGGCAGTGGTCGACGAGCTGGCCCATCCCGGCCTGCCAGGCCCACGACGACAGCTGACTCAGCGACCACCGCCAGGCGTCGATGTCGCCGCCGGTGAGGACCTGCACGCCGCGATAGGTGTGCAGGTACCAGCCGAGCGGGGAGTCGTCGAGCCGCAGCGAGGGCAGGGCGAGCAGATCGATGCGGCCGCCCGCGGTGACGACCACCGCGTACCCTGCCTCGGCGGTGTCGCTCCCAACGAGGTAGACGAGGGCGTCGCGGTCCGCGGCGGCCAGGGCAGCGTGGATCTCGTCGACGGTGACCGCCGCGAACAGCTCCGCCTCGGGGGAGGCTCCCACGTCGCGGGCCAGCGCGGTCACCACCCGGTGTCGCAGGTCGGCGACGTCGAACTGCGGATCGGAGTGGTCGAACCGCTCGCCGGCCAGCCACTGCGCGGCGAGCGCCGGCTCGCCCCGGGCGACGAGCGCGTCGTGGACGGCCCCGGCCGACGCGGCGACGCCGAGAACCATGCCGCGGCCGGCGTCGAGCGCCTGGACCAGGTCGGCGAGGATCGGCTGCCGGTCGGCGGGGGCCGCCGCCTCGGCGTCGGCGCGGCACCACTGGACCGCCAGCCGGACGTCGCCGGCCCGCCGCCGGGCCGCCTCCAGACCGTAGTCGGCGTCGTACTGCAGGACGATCTGCCAGGTCCGCCCCCGCAGCGCGGACAGCGCGTGGGCTCGCCCCCGGGCCAGGTCGTCGCGGCCGCCGGATCGCCGGTGCAGCCGAGCGAGGTTGAACCACGCGGGCGCCCACGACTGGTCGCTCGGATGCGCACAGCGGGCCACGCTCTCCGCGGCCCAGCGCCGCGCGGCCTCGTCGAGCACCGGGTCCGGATGTCGATCAAGCAGGTCGAGCGCCAGGTTGACGGCAATGACCAGTATGTTTCCGCGGAGCGACTTTCCGCCGCTCACCGCGTCGACGGCATGGACGAAGGCGGCGCTGGCGGCGGCGCGCTCGGCCGGACTGCCGTGGTTGTACGCCGCGGTGACGCTCGCCGTGGCCGCCATCGCCCGGACGGCCTGGCTGAGGTGGTAGCCGAACAGGCCGCCGGACAGCGCGGCGCTCGACGGTAGCGCGTCGACGATCGCGGTGATCTCGACGGTGCCGGCGCCCTCGCGCAGCATGCGCGGCAGCCTGAGCGCCGTCCCCAGCATCCGTTCCATCGGGTTCGCCGCGTCGCCAGCGGGTAGCAACGCCGCCGCCAGGTCCATGCCGGATTCCAGCTGGGCCTTGTCCCCGTCGATGCCCGTGCGGGTTATCGCGGCCAGCGTCTGGAACAGCTCGAGCTGGCGGCCGGGCGGCTGGTCTTCCGCGGTGTCGCGGCGCGCCCGGTACAGGCCGCTCATCGCGCTGTCCAGGTCGCGGATGTCACCCGTGCGCGAGCCGCGCAGGAGCTTCGTCACCGACATCATCTGGCGCAGGTCACCGGTCGTCGAGGTGTCGAACTCCGGCATGGCCATGGCCTCGGCGATGGACGTCAGACCGTAGTCGCCGGCGCCGTCGTCCGCCTCGTAGGCGCCGATGGCGCCCTCGACGATCGCCAGCAGTTGGGTGCGGTGCGGGTCGGGCGGGTGACTGCGGGCGAGCGTCAGCAGCTCGCGCAGCCGCGCGATGTCCGGGCTCAGCAGGTCGTCGGCCGCCAGCACCAGCTGATGTGTGAGGACCACGGCGGCCAGGTCGGACCGGAGCTCGCCGGCGCCGTCCGGCTCGTCGCGCAGGATCCCGTCCGCGGCGACCGCCAGCGGCACGCGGGTGGCGGCCGCATCGTGCTCGGCGACCTCGCCGGCCGCCACCCGACGCTGGTCGAGGTCGTAGCGAGCCTTGAGCCGGTCGCGGTGGGCGATCAGACGCAGGTCGGCGTCCGGCAGCCCGGCTTCGATGGCCCCGGTCAACGCGTCGGCCAAGCGGGCGAGGTCGTCGACGTCCTGCAGCTGCACCCAGCGGGTCAGGTAGGCATTGGCCTGCGACAGACGCGGGTACCAGCCGTCGGCGGGGTCGGTCTCGGCGTTGGCGGCGACACCAGCCCACACCGCTGCGGACGCCAGGTCGTCGGTATCCAGGTACAGCTCGCCGCGGTCGCCCAGCAGCTCGGCCAGCGCCATCGCGAGGTCGGCGTCCGGCTCCGGCGAAATCTCCGCAGCGTGGCGCAGGCACCGGATCGCTTCGTCACGGTCCAGGTGGTCGTCGTCGCGCTCCAGGCGCTCGGTTAGGAAGAGGTACTGCGCCCACCGCAGGTTGACCACCCGGGGCTCGGTCGCCGGGTCGAGGCGGGCGGCGGTCCGCTCCACGAGCGTGATCGCGAGGTCCAGGTCGCCGGGGTCGCCGTCTTCCTGACCCCGGGCGTGGTACGCCCAGGACAGCAACAGGGCCCCCGCGGCCACCTCGGCGACGTCTGCCGGCAACTCATCCACGGACGGCGCCAGCAGCGCGATGGCGGCGTCGAGGTCGGCCCGCCGCCCGGAACGCTGGTGTCGCTCCGCATGGCCGGTGCCGAGCATCATCCGCAGGTTCGCGGTCACGAGCGGCTCCGCGTCGTCGAGCTGGACTGCCGCGACGGCATCGATGAGCGCGTCGAGGTGGTGCGCCACCTCGGGCTCCTCGCGGTGCTCGACGTAGCGGGCCCAGTACAGTTCGCCGAGGAACACCGCGACGGAGCCGCGATCGATCCCCCGCGCATCCGCGAACGCCCGCTCGCACCACTCGATCGCCACCGGCAGTTCGTCCCGCCACCCGCCGTCGATGCGGTACGCATGCGCGAGCGCCCGGCAGTAGCACCAGAACGCCCGATCGGGATGGTCGCCGGCGTGCTCGGTGGCGAAGGTCAGGTCCTCGATCGCCGTCTCGAGATCCGCCGAGTCGAGGCCGATCTCGTACGACTCCAGGTGCCATATGCCGCGGTGCGCGCGATCCGCCACCGGAACTGGCTCGACCGCCGGGGCCGATCGTTCATGGCTGTCGGAGGCCGCGATCATCACCCGTCCAAGGTCACCGGGCTCGGACGGGTCGCCCGGCCCGCCTGCGGGAAGTAGATGCGTCACTGTATCGACACGCAGAGATGGGAAACAATGACCCGATCCGGTCTGCCCGAGGCGACGATCTGACACTGTGGAGGGACCGAAAGGTAACTCTTTGCGGCAACCAACATCCATCCGTCCCCTGTCCACCGGCCGGCCCGCCAGCGTGGCCGGATTCAAGAACAGCGGACGATCAGCCGCATGGACAGGGGACACCGTCTAGCCCGTACAAGTCCGTACAGCTCGCCGTACGGCCGCAGGCGGCAGCTGTACAACCAGGCCGTCCACGCTATGGATGGCTGTCGCACCGAACACGCCACCGGTCCTGTCGGTGGCGGCACCATGCGCCTGATCGGTGCGACATGCCCTGCGATCAGGGCATCAACTGATCGACCGATGCGGCTGCGGGAGTCAGCGGCGCATTCGATAGCGCAGGTGAAGCACCCGGTCGCCCTGAATCACCACGTCCGGATCCGCCAACAGGTGCTGCGCGTGGACCGACCCGAAGTAGCGCTTGCCGGACCCGAACACGACGGGTACGACGTCCATGCGCACCTCGTCGATCAGGCCCGCGGCAAGCACCTGGCCACCGACGTCGCCCGCGGCGACCTCGACCATGCGGTCACCCGCAAGCTCCTGCGCCCTGGCCACGGCTGCCTCGACGCCGTCGACGAAGTGGAACGGCGCCTCGGGGTGCCAGCCCTCGGGCCTGCCCCGATGGGTCACGACGACGACGTGGTCGATCCCGCCCGGAGGCTTCCCGTCCCAGCCGTCCGTCATGTCGAAGACGTGGCGGCCGACGATTGTCGTCCCGATCTGATCCCAGTACGGCCGGGTGTAGTCGTAGGACGGCCGCGACACCTTCAGCACGCCGCTTTCGTCCAACGGGATGTCACCGCTGGACAACCACTCGAACAGCGGCCCGGGTTGGTCATTCTCATCCGCGATGAAGCCGTCCACCGACACCGAGCTGTACATGACCACCGTGCCCACGGGGCTCTCCTCTGCCTTGGGAAGCCCTCAAATTAGCGCGTCGTGAGCTGCCGCTCCGGTAAGAATTCAATCCGCGGGCGGCGGCCAGCCGCCCAGCACGTGGCCGGGATGTTCGCGCGGGAACCGCTGCCGGACTTCGATGTACCGGGTCGGCGAAGCGCTAGGTGCGGGCCCGCCGCTTTTGCATGACGTCGATGAGCTCCTTGAAACGCTGTGGCAGGCACCTGAAGGTCAGTGGTCGGCGAGGCGGGCAATGAAGCGATCACCAACCTCGGCGATGTCGTCGGTGGTCCACCCGAGGGCGGGCGCGGCGACGGTGATCTCGGTCATCGCCATGCCCGGCACGTTTGTTTCCTGCCAGCCGGCGGCAAACCACACCTTTTCCTCCTCGGCGAGCGCCAGGGCAGCGTCGTTCAGCGCCTGCGCCGGGTGGGGTAGCCAGAGCCGGAATCGATGGGTGTGCGGAGGTTCTGGATACACCAGTGCGCCGGGAAGCGTGGCGAGTGCCGCGGCGACTGTCCGCGCGTGCCGCACATACTCGGGGACGCGCGGCAGTTCCCTGTTCAGGCCAGCGAGCGCGCTCAGGGCGGCCGGCCACTGCTGGAACACCTGGCCGCCAGAGCGGTGCCGCCAGATGCGGGCGTGGGCGGCGAGCTCCGTGGTACCGGCGAGCGCCGCACCGCTGATACCGCCGATCGTCTTGTAGAACGAGACGTACGTGCTGTCGGCGAGGTCGGCGATTTCGCTGAGGGTGTGCGCCAGGTGTGCGGTGGATTCCCACATTCGGGCGCCGTCGAAATGTACGCGTGCACCGATGGCGCGCGCGGCGGCGGACGCGGCGGCGAGCTCGTCCCAGGAGGGGAGGACGAAGCCGGCGTTGCGCAGCGGGAGCTCGAGGACGACGGTGCCCACGGGCTCGGCGAGCGCGGTGATCTCCTCGGCGGTGGGGTTGCGGGGCTCAGTCGTCGGCCAGGTACTGCGCAGGTCGCTCAGGTGGGCGTAGGTATGCCGTTCGTCCATCTCCAGGTGGCCGAGCGGGTGTAGAGCGACGGTCGGGTGCCCGCTGCGGTCAGCGCCATAGCGCAGCGCGACCTGCTGGGCCATCGTGCCGGTGGGAAAGAAGACGGCGGCCTCGGTTCCCAGTAAGTTCGCCACGCGTTCTTCCAGCATCGTCACCGGGCCGTCGCCGTAGAAGTCGGGCTCGTCGTCCAGATCCCCGCCGGCGTCCATGTCTGCGAGCCGGTCCCTCATCGTCGTAGGTTGGACGCCGGAGAGGATTCGGTCGCAGGCGCGCAGCGCGGCGAACCGACGCTGCCTGGTGTTGTGGGACATCCGCGGATCGTCGCATGTCAGCGCAATGGCGGCCACGCGGGTTCTCTGGGGACAGGCGACCAGCGTCGCGGGCTCAGCTGGCGCGACTGGCTCGTGACGCATTGTCACGATCCTTCCCGGCTCTGGTACCAGCCGACCGACGAGGTCGACTGGTACCTCCGGTCAGGCTGGGCCGGCGACCAGGGGGTCGTGGACCCGGCCGAGGAACAGCGGTACGCCGGTGAGCCGGTCGTGGATGACGTACAGGAACGGCCGGTTGACGAAGAACTGCGGCCCCTGTGGGATCGACGGCGGCCGGACGATGACGGCCGTCGCGGCTGCGGCTTCGGTGCCCTTCTCGTCCACCGCGATGAACGTCTCGTGCACCACGTCGTCGATGCACAGGGCCGGTTCGGTGCTCATGGCCGTGAAGTCGGCCTGTGAAGTGAATGCCGTGGGCATGCCGAGGCTGCCCAGCGCGGCTCCCAGTTCGGCCGGCAGGCGGAACCTCCACCGGGGCAGGCGTAGTTGGACGTCGGTGATCTGGAACCCGGTCAGCAACGCGCCCAGCCAGGCCGCGTCGAGGTTCGCCTCGACCGCGGCGAGATCGCCCCGGGTGGGCATGACGATGGCCATGGCAAGCCCGTCGCCCGCGTACGGCACGTCGACTGCGCGCCAACCGTCCCCTTCGAGGTAACCCATCCTGTCGAACGGCCCGCGCATGATCGAGACGTCGACGACGCTGCCGTCATCCCTGGTGAAGGGCTCTACCGCCGTGGCGGTGGCGGTGAACGGGTACTTCCAAGCTGCCATGAGGTAGATCGCGTTGGTGAGGATCAGACGGGTGTCGGGGCTGACGGCGTCGGGCGTCAACAGCTCCGGGATCTTCGCGTTGGTCCGGTCGGACACCCAGGTGTTGATCTCCTGGCGGGCCACCTCCGGGGCGCCGAGGAAGTCGACCGGGTGCGGCGCGGCGTCGTAGTAGCCGGCCAGGGTGTCCCGGAACTCGGGTCGCAGGCTCAGGTCGAGTCGTGTCCACAGCGCGTTGGCCGTGGTCAGCCGAGGCTGCCTGGTCCCGTCGCCGTCCTGGTACCGGTCGGCGAGCGTCTGGTCGACGGTGTTGAGCCCGCTGTCGAGCGCGCTGGGGCGCGGATGCGGCGCGTGGAGCACGGTGTCCATCTCGTCCGCCGTGGTCGAGGCGGCGCCCGCCCTGGTCATCGCGAGCGCGAGCCCGACCGAGTACGGCGCGCACACCACATTGGCGCCTGCGTGGGTCGAGGCCAGTGTGCGGTAGAGGTCGGCCGTGAAGCCGCGAACCGCGGTGGCGGCGGCCTGCATCGTGGCCGGGTCCGGTGGTACGCGGTCCGTATCCGTCGAGGTCGACGACGGACCGAGCCAACGGGGATGACCTGGGGTGGCGGTGAGGGCAGCGGCCGCAATTGGTACCGCCCGCAGGACCGATCGACGCGAGACCATGTGTCGACGGTAGAGCAGGCCCATGGGAACGCACCAGGCGTAGGGCAGGATTAATCGAAGCTCGACAATGTATGTCACTCGTGCGTTGAAGAAGCTTGCGATCAGCGAGGCATCGGTCGGATCGCTGCCGGTTTCGTGGTTGAGGTCTTGGTGAAGGTGACCGGGTTCCGGCTGAACAATCGGCCGGTGCCGCCTCGGGCCCTGGCGAAACTGATCGAGACATGTCGGGCCGGGGACCCCCGACCGTTGGTGCTCGTCACCTACGGCGTACCGGTGCGCGGGGCCGGCGGCAGCCGGGCGCCGCACCCGGGCCGCACCCGGTTCGGGCGGTTGGTGCGGTGTTGCCGCCCAGGCCGTCAGCGCGGGTCCGGCGACGGCACGATCGAGGCCGCGACCATGCTGGGGATTCCGGAGGGAACCGTGAAGTCGCGGGCGCACTACGCCCTGCAGGCGTTGCCGCAGCGATCGGGCGTACTGACGGGAATTGATCCGCGAAAACCAGGCATCGCGTCAACACTCCCACAGCAATAGGGCCACGCCACTCAACAATGACGCAGCCCCACCTCGACCAAATTCAGCTATCGCGGTCGAGGTGGAGCGATTTTCGGGGACGTTCCATCGGACGGTCCGCCTCCGGTGTTGTCCAGCGTTGCAGGCGGAACCGCGCCGGCAGGGGCCAGTACGGCCAGTCGTTGGCGTCGGAGTCGGCGACGCCAGGCGGGCGGGGGGATCAGCGGCCGAATGTCGCACCCGGCGTGCCGTCGTATCGACGGAACGCGCTACTTGACGGTCGCCGGCGCGTCACGGCCGAGGTGGGCTCGGGCTCGGGCCATACGAATGGCCGCCGTCAAGGCCGCGATGTCGTAGGCGCCGTAGTGGCGGCGGCCGTTGATGAAGAACGTCGGGGTGCCGGACACTCCGCTGTTGTCAGCGGAGTCGATGTCGCTGTCGATGCGACCTGCGTGGGCCTGGCTTGTCAGATCATCGTGGAACCGCTTCTGGTCCAGGCCGAGGTCGCCGGCGTATGTGATGAGAGCAGCGATGTCCAGCTCGTCCTGATGGTCGAGCAACAGGTCATGCATCTGCCAGAATTTGCCCTGAGCGGCGGCTGCTTCGGCGGCCTCGGCCGCCAGTCGGGCCTGCGGGTGCACGTCTGGCAGAGGCAGGTGACGCCACACGAAACGCAGGTCGGCGTCGCCCAGCAACTGTCGGACGACCGGTTCGGCCGTCCCGCAGTACGGGCACTGGAAGTCGCCGTACTGCACCAGCGTTACCGACGCGGTGGCCGGGCCGCGGACGTGGTCCTGCTTCTCGTCGACCGGTGGGGTGAGATCGATCAGCTCCGTCATGTCGCCGAAGAGCGCCCGGATGCGCTTGTCCTGAGGCAACGTGCTGGTGACGCGGAACGCGAGCCAGGTCAGCGCCGAGGACACGATCGCGGCGCCGAGCACCCCGACTTTGGCCTCGGCCAGTTGGTCGCCGGTGAAGGCCAGGCTGGCGACCAGCAGTGACACCGTGAAGCTGACCCCGGCGATCGTGCCGCTGCCGAGCACGCCCGCCCAGCCCACGGTCGGACGGATGCGTCCGTGTGAGAGCCAGGTGAGCCCGGCGGAGGTGCCAATCACGGCGAGCGGCTTTCCGACGACGTACCCGAGCAACACGCCCCAGGTGACAGGCGACGCGAACGCCTGGGCCAGGAACGGACCGTCGATGCTGATGCCGGCGTTGGCCAGGCCGAACAGCGGCACGATGACGTAGCTGGCCCATGGGTGGTAGATGCGCTGAAGGCGGTCGTTGGGCGACAGCGTGTTCGCCAGGCCGATCGAAGCCGTACGCGCGAGCGTGGGAGTCGGCTGCTCACGGAACGACCGGAACAGCCCGCTGACCTTCTCGAGCTCAGTTCGGCCGGGGGAGTAGGCAAAAGCGCTCAACCCGATGGCCAGTCCGGCCACCACAGGGTCGACTCCGCTGACCAGCAGCGCACCCCACATCACGACGGCGGCCGGCACGTACGCCCAGCCCCGTCGGACGCCGATGGCACGGAGGGTCAACATGACCGCGAATGCCGCCACGGCCACCACGATGGGCATCACCGTGATGTCCTCGCTGTAGACCAGGGCGATGACGATGAGGGCGATCAAGTCGTCGACCACGAACACGGTGAGCAGGAAAATCCGGACCCGGTCGGGAACGCCCCGGCCGAGCAGTGCCAGCAGGCCCAACGCGAGGGCGGTGTCGGTCGACATCGCCACGCCCCAGCCATGTGCGCCCGGGCCGCCGTGGTTGATCCCCAGGAAGATCAGTACCGGGATCAGCATGCCAATCAGGCCAGCCATGCCGGGCAGCACGAAACGTCGCCGGTCGCGGAGGTCGCCGAGGTCGAACTCGCGCCGCGCCTCAAGGCCGACGACGAGGAAGAACAGCGTCATCAAGCCGCTGTTGATCCAGGTGTGCAGGTCGCGGGAGAGTTCGAGGTGCCCGAGGCGCAGGGACAAGTGGGTGCGCCACACGGCTTCGTAGGAATCGAGGTCGATGTTGGCCCAGAGCAGTGCGGCGACGATGGCGGCCACGAGCACGCCGGCGCTGCCGGACTCGATTCGCAGGAATGTGCGCAGCGGTGACGCCAGGTTCCGTTTCCGGATCGTCCGGCCGGACTTGGTCTCGGTCACACGTCACCTTTCGACGTGCTGGCCGGACCAGCACGGACAGCTGGATCACGTGCCGCGATGGGGCACGCGTCCCAGCGGCGGTCGGCTGCGGGGAGAGCGACGGGTCCGTCGCTGGCCCCTCAGCGCGGTCCGACGAACTCGGTCCGCACGCTCCAGGCGAACTGAATCAGCAGGGTGACCGGTGACTTCTCGGCGATGTCGTGCATCACCTTCAGGTCGTCGGGGTCAGGCTCCTCGCTGAGCGTGATCGTGCGCTGCAGGTAACGCGCTGCGCCTTCCTGCTCGGGTTCGTGGTAGTTGATCTCGACGGTGATATCGCCGGCGGTGTCGTACTTGTAGTCGACATACTGGCGCAGCGTCTGAGCAGTGCACGACGCGAGCGCCATCAACAGGTACTCCGTCGGCGTCGGGCCGTCACCGACTGCGCCGTTGTGCGGTTCGTCGGCGACGAACGTGAAGTCGCGGGTGGTCATGTCCGTGCGCCGGCGCTCAGTGGCCGGAAGGACAACTCGGGCCGATGCGATGACATGATCCTGAGCGGTTTCCATCAGCCGCGCCTTCCTGTAGATCCAGTGGTTGGTGAGGGGCCCAGCGTCGGGGGGACCCAGCAGCAGCCGAGCCACGGTTTGAGCGGGGGCTGCGGCCAGGCGTGTCACCCCATGGCCGGGTACCTCCGCAGGCTAGCCTTCGCGGACTAGATAGTCCAATCTCCGGCATGTCCCAGAGTCGCCGGCCCCGGCGACCCGGACGGCGTGGCGGTTCGAGCTGCATTATGGGCGAATTCGATCCAGCGGCGCTCGGGCAACCCGTTCAGCTCCAACTCCGAGAACGGACCAATTGGTCCAGCATCGAAGCGTTGGCTGGGACATCGGCCTCGGGGCTGCTCGCATCCGCTGTGAGCAGCCTGGCCACGATTGATGAACCCGGCTAGTGGGTCGACTCACCGGACGGCTGCACGAGGAACGATTTGATGTGTTCCAGGGCCATGTCCAGAGCGACTTCCATGGGGGCGACGTCGTGTGCGGCGTTCGCCAGCAGGTAGCCGCCTTGCAATGCGGCCATCAGCCCCGTGGACAACTTCTCCGGGTCGGCGTCCTGGCGCAGCAGGCCGCTGTCCCGCATCCGGTGCAGGCCGTCACTGATCAGCTTTTCCCATGCCTCGAACGTCTCCGACAGCGACGATCGAGCCTGCTCATCTTGATCGGACAGCTCGAGGGCCATTGACCCGAGGCCGCACCCGTGCTTGCCGTTGTTCAGCGAGTTGGCCTGCACCAGCGCGTTACGCCAACGGACCAGCCCTGAGAACGATCTCAGGCGTTCGAGCCCGGCGCGTTCACGCTGAAGCACGAGCGCGCCTCGATACTTGACCAAGGCGCGCACGAGTTCCTGCTTGTCGGCGAAGTGATGGTAGAGCTGGGACTTGCTCGTCTGGCTTGCCTCGCGAATGTCGTCAAGGGTCGTCGCGTTCACTCCGCGCACGAGCATCAGCCGGTTCGCCGCGTCGAGGATCCGCTCACGCGTCGCGATGCCCCGCTGACTGATCCTCCGCCTATTCGTCGGCGCAGCCACCTGCTCGTCGCTCATCTGTCAAGTGTATCCAGCACGCCAGATAATCCAGGGGAAACGGGACCATGGAGTCCATGCGATGTCCCGTCGCATTCACCGGATGGTGAAGGTCGGGACATGCTTCCGCCGGTTTGATGAAGGTGTGCCAGCACCGCTAGATCATCGTTAGCGAGAGCTTCAATGGACTATTTGGTCCGATGCAAGAGATGTTTTCGAGTTGCTGGACGACGCGCCGTGAGAGCGGCCCTTCGGAGGGAGCGCGAATTCATCCAGCGGACTCCCTGTTCGGGCCGGCCCTCGGGCCGAGCCGGCGCGCGGACCAGGGGCCCGCGCGCCGCAGGTGTCAGGCCGACGCCCGCTTCGGAAGCTTCCACCCGGGGCGGGGGAAGTGGCAGGTGTATCCGTTGGGGTAGGTCTGCAGGTAGTTCTGGTGCTCAGGCTCGGCCTCCCAGAAGTCACCCGCCGCGGTGACCTCGGTGACGACCTTGCCGGGCCACAGACCCGAGGCGTCGACGTCGGCGATCGTGTCCTCGGCGACCCGCTTCTGCTCGTCGTTGGTGTAGAAGATCGCCGAGCGGTAGCTGACGCCGATGTCGTTGCCCTGGCGGTTCTTCGTCGAGGGGTCGTGGATCTGGAAGAAGAACTCGAGCAGCGCGCGGAAATCGGTCTTCTCGGTGTCGTAGACGACCTCGATGGACTCCGCGTGGGTGCCGTGGTTGCGGTAGGTGGCGTTCGGTACGTCGCCGCCGCTGTACCCGACGCGCGTGGACACGACGCCGGGCTCTCGGCGGAACAACTCCTCCATGCCCCAGAAACAGCCGCCGGCGAGGATTGCCTTTTCGGTGGTCACGTCGTCTCCTTGCTTGTCGTCGTACCAGTGCTGGTGTCATTCGTGAACAGGGTGCGGTATTCGCCGTACCCTGCGCTCTCCAGGTCGTCGAGGTGGACGAACCGCAGCGACGCCGAGTTGATGCAGTAGCGCAGTCCGCCCTTTTCGACGGGACCGTCGGTGAAGACGTGGCCGAGGTGGCTGCCGCCGTGCAGCGAGCGGGCCTCAGTCCGGATCATTCCGTGGCTGGAGTCTTCGCGCTCGACGACGTTTGTCTTGGCCAACGGCTTGGTGAAGCTCGGCCAGCCGGAGTTGCTGTCGTACTTGTCGACCGATGCGAACAGCGGCTCGCCGGACACGACATCCACGTAGATGCCGGGCTCATGGTTGTCCCAGTAGGCGTTGGCGAACGGTCGCTCCGTGCCGTCCTGCTGGGTCACGCGGTACTGCTCCGGGTTGAGTCGCGAAACGGCCTCCGGGTTCTTACGGTACTGGGTCTGCTGGGACACAGCTCTCCCTTCACGGCCTTACAACGCATAGCTGCGGTGCCAGGTGCAGCGCACCTGGGCACGCAAGTACAGACACTCGCCGGGTCGGCTGTATTCCCGCAGCCGGTGTCTTGCGCGGACTGGAAGGTCCAGGAGCTGGTGACTGATGATGTCGGCGGTGGCCCTCATAATCACGGTGAGCTGGGATTTTATGCAGTCACACCAGCAATCACGGGACGCAACATTGGACTTGACAGACCAGTTTTGCCGCCAGTAGGTTCGGGACGTCCGACGGCGTGCCTCCGGCAGCGATGAGTTGCCCGACCTGCCCGCCGGCGTCGAGTTCGACAGAAGTCCCCGCCATTCCCGGCGACATCCTCGCGCCCCAACCGCTACCGATCAGCGTGTGGGGCCGCGCCGAGGCTTGGCGCCGCCGATGCTGGGAAACGGAAATGTGCCCCTCGTGACTGTGCACACGAGGACTGGATACAGGGAGGTGTCTGATGAAGGCGATTGTGGTGACGGACGAGGCCGCGGGAACGGCCGGGATGACGCTGGTGGAGCGGCCCGACCCGGAGCCGGCGATTGACGACGTCGTCGTTCAGGTTCATGCGTCGGGGTTCGTCCCGACCGAGATAACGTGGCCCTCGACCTGGACCGATCGCCTCGGCCGTGACCGGACCCCGTCGATCCCCGGACACGAGTTGGCCGGAGTGGTCACCGCTCTCGGGTATGGCACGACGGGACTGTCGGTGGGACAGCGGGTATTCGGCCTCACCGACTGGACCCGCGACGGCACCCTGGCGGAGTTTGTGGCCGTCGAGGCGCGCAACCTCGCACCGCTGCCCGGCGACGTCGACTTCACGGTGGGCGCGAGCCTGCCGATCTCTGGCCTGACCGCTTGGCAGGGGCTGTTCGAGCACGGCCGCCTTCAGTCCGGGCAGAGCGTCCTCGTGCACGGTGCGGCCGGCGCAGTCGGTTCGATGGTGACGCAGCTCGCAGGTGAGTTCGGCGCCTACGTGATTGGCACCGGGCGCGCTGCCGACCGGCAGAAGGCGCTCGACTTCGGCGCGCAGGAGTTCGTCGACCTCGAGAACGACGTCCTCGAAGACGTCGGTGGAGTCGATCTGGTCTTCGATGTCATCGGCGGCGACATCGGGAAGCGGTCGGCAGGCCTGATTCGAGGCGGAGGAACCCTGGTGTCCGTCGTCGGGCCGCCCGAGGTGCGGCCCGCGGACGGCCTGACGATCGATTTCGTCGTGACGGCTGATCGAGCCCAACTGAGTGAGATCGTCCGGCGTGTACGAGATGGGCGACTGCGGACGAACATCGGCAACGTCGCGAACCTCGACGACGCCGTCGCCGCTCTCAACCCGACCAAGCGGGCCACCGGGAAGACGATCATCCGCGCTCGTTGGTGAGGATTCGCGCGTTCAGACGTTGCGGGGCGGGCGCGTTCAGTGCGCCCGCTGGGCCGGGTGCGACCGAGGGAACGTCGGGTCGAGAACATCGGCATATTCCGGATGAGCATCGACGAATGCTGTCGCGAACGGACACGTGACGGCGGCGGTCTTTCCCTGCCTGCGCAGCTCGTCGAAGACGCCGCCGAGAAGCCTGCCTGCCACTCCCTTCCCCCGGAACTCGGGGAACACGGACGTCGCCGACAGGATGACCCGGCTTCCGACCTCGCTGTAGACGAGCCCCGCGGCTGTCCGACCCCCTATCGTGGCCTCGTAGATGCCGCCCGCGCTGTTGTTGGTGATGACGAAGTCTTCCGCGTCGGGCGGGGTGGCTGCCGACAGGTTCGCCCCGCCCGAGTCCTGTTCGGCGCTGGTCAACGTGATCATGTCTTCGGTGTTGCTCGCCATGTCTTCTCCTGGATCTCGCTTCGTCTCGACTGTTCGGATTCTCGGTGTTCAGGCATTCGGCAGCGGGAAGCTGACGACGAGCGATCCACGCAGGTCGATCAGGGCCCGCTCAGTCGTGCGCACCAGGCGCATGACGACGTCCTCGCAGCCAGGGCATCGGGCGACGAGGCCGGGCGCTCGGTCGAATACGCGCATCGCGGCAAGCGGGCGGGTGGTCCGGCAATTGGCGCAGGTGAGCTCGGCAACGGTGAGATCGGTCCCCATGAGCTCACCGAGTGGCCCGGCCAGGGCGTTACCGTCCACCCAGGAAGGGTCGTCTGCTCCGACGTTGGTGGTCGACATGGTCATCCTCTGCTGGGTCCGAAGCGTTCGGTGCGGATGTTCGCGGGGTTGTGGCCGATGTCGACGAGAAGGTCGGCTACGGTCTCGACGAATGCGGTAGGCCCGCAGACGAACGCGACAACGTCGGCATCGTGGGGCCATGCGACGCGGGCGAGGGCGTCCGCGTCCAGCCGTCGAGGTGGGGTCGGCCAGCCGGGGGGCGCGACCCGGGTATAGACGTGGGTGACGGCGACACGGGCATCGTCCGCGGCTTCCGCAGCCGCAAGATCCGCCCGGAACAGCGCATCCGACGGGGACCGGGTCGAGTAGAGCAGCCGGGTGGGAGCCGTCGCCGCCCGCACCATCGACACCAGGGGCGCCACGCCGGACCCGCCGCCGATCAACAACGCCGGGCGCGGGTCGGCCGGTCGCCGGACGAACCAGCCGCCGAGCGGCCCACGGATCTCGAGCTGGTCACCCGGCCCAGCAACGTCGACGAGGTACGGCGAGACCTCACCGTCGATCACCGTCTGGACGGTCACCTCAAGCCGGCCCGGTCCCGGGGCGGACGAGATCGAGTAACTGCGTTCCGCCGTGTACCCGTCGGGAGCCGTCAACCGGATGTCGACGTGCTGGCCCGGCAGGTGACCCGTCCAGCCGTCGACGTCGAGGACCAAGGTCCGCGCCGTCGCAGTCTCCGCCCTGGTGGCCGCGACGGTCGCCGGCCGCCAGGTCAGTCCGCCCGGTATCGCTGCTCGCGCCATGGGTCACCGTAGTTGTGGTAGCCGGCTGTCTCCCAGAACCCAGGCTCGTCGTCGAGACGCAGTTCCAGAGCGCGCAGCCATTTCGCGCTCTTCCAGAAGTACAGGTGAGGAACGAGGAGACGAGCTGGCCCGCCGTGCACCGGAGCCAGTGGCTCGCCGTCGAACTCGTACGCCACCCAGGCCTGCCCGTCGATAAGGTCCTCGAGCGGGATGTTGGTGGTGTAGCCGCCGTAGCAGTGGGCGACGACGTACTCGGCCGACGTCTCGACATCGGCGAGCAACGTGTCGACGGAGACGCCCCGCCAGCGCGTGCCGAACTTCGACCAGTGCGTGACGCAATGGATGTCAACTGTCGTCTCGTCGGCAGGAAGGGCGGTGAACTCCGTCCACGACCACGTGCTCCGCTCGCCAATCTCGGTGACGACGGCGAGTTCCCACTTGTCGAGCCCGATGCGCGGCGTGGGTCCCGCCGACAGCACCGGGAAGTCGTCAGTGCGGTACTGACCGGGTGGGAGATCGGTGTCGTCGCGTCTGCGGCCACCGAAACCACGTGTGATCACTGCCATGCGTCCCTCCCCGCGTGGTGGCCGCATGGCGGCGATCCCGCTGCTGCTTCCACCCGGCTCGCGGATGTCGATGTGGTGCCCGCTGATGGAGTCATCGTCAACGAGCGCCCCGGTGATGAGATCTTCCTTGGTGCGGACGTGATCGCCCGCACTCCGGCGTATGTAACTGGACCATACCGTCCATGCTAGGCCGACGTGGCATCTGTCGGCAAACCCCGCTGGCGGTCTGCGACGTGCGGAAGCAGCAGCGGCGCTGCCGACGGTCGCTGCGGTGCGTATACGTGGGGCGGACGCCACCGGGGTGAGATCATATGGACTTGCTCGTCCATGACAACTCGGCCGGAGCACCTCGCCCTCGGCCGCGTCGACCTCACCGGCACCGACGCGCGTGCCGACAGTCGGTCGAGCACCCGCCGCGCATCGTGGCGGCGGCGAGCCCGGGCGCACCTACGCCAGCCGGCCCCGGCAGATCCGCGACCGACCATAGGGCGCCGGCACGCGTCGTACGCCGGTTCACAGGAAGCCTACGGGCAGGCCGACCGTCCCCGTTCGGCAACGGCCGGTCGTCGGTCACGGCCATCTGGGAATTCTGGATATCACCGCTTGCCGCTGGAGCCGATGGCACCCTGAACGCGGGGAATCGGCGAAGCCGATGGCACCCAGAACGCGGGGAATGCGGTGGCGAGCCCGGGAAAGGCGGCATCGGGATCACGGTGAACGGCTTCTGATGCGTACCGCGTTGGTCGTGTTGGGCGCGCTGGCGGCAGCAGCGGTCGTGGACCTGGTTTCCGGCGTGCTGGTCCGCCGGATTGCCCGTGGCCGCTACAAGTGGCTGCTGGAGCCGCTTCGGCACGCCTGCCGACGCCCGGCGGCCACGGTTCTACTGGTCGGGGCGCTGTACTTTGCGCTGCCGCCCGGGCCGGCCGGGTGGCAGGGTTACCTGCGGCACGCCATCCTGCTGGTCCTGATCGCTGTGGGCGCGTGGCTGGTGATCAAGGCATTGCACGTCGCGGAGGCGGTCGCGTTCAGCCGGTTGCCGAGCGATCTGATCACGAGCCGGCGGGTTCGGCGGGCTCGGACGCAGATCCGCCCGGTGCGGCGGCTCACGGTGGCCGTCGTCACGATCGTCGCCGTCGGCCTGATCGTGATCACCTTCCGACCGGTACGTCTCTTCGGCATCTCCGTTCTGACCTCGGCCGGGGTGATTGGTGCACTGATCGGCCTCTCCGCCCGAACCGCGCTCGGCAACGCGTTCGCCGGCATTCAGGTCGCCTTCGCCGACGGGCTGCATGTCGGCGACGTCCTGGTCGTGGACGGCGAATGGGGCCGCGTCGAGGAGGTGAAGCTGACCAACGTGGTGATTCGGCTCTGGGATGAGCGGATGCTCAACCTTCCGACCACGTACTTCACCGAGCGGCCGTTCCAGAACTGGACCCGGAACGAGTCGCGGGTGATTGGCAAGATCCAACTACATGTCGACCACACCGCCGACCTGGACGACCTGCGCCGGGAATCACGCCGACTGATCGAGGAATCACCGCTGTGGGACCGAGACCGGTGGGTCCTCCAGATGGTCGACGCCACCCCGCAGACCGTGGTCCTCCAGGTGGAGGCCTCGGCCGCGGACGGCGCCAGCGCCTGGGACCTGCGCTGTGACCTGCGCGAGGGGTTGATCCGCTACCTGCGCGACCACCACCCCCAGTGGTTGCCCCGCACCCGCAGCCAGTACCAGCCCTGACCTGGAGGTGTCCGGAGTGGCTGCCTGAGCGCCGGTGAATGAATCGACGCCTACCGGGAACCAGTTGGACCGGGCCGCCAGAGACCAGGAGGCGGCGATGGGCGTACCGTCAACGCTCCTGAAGGGCGACCTCTGGTGATGATGACGGCGCCACAGAACGCCGCCCCGCCCTCGGAGGCGGTCGGGTTGGCTCCGGGGGTGTGATGACCGGGCGCGCGACCGTCGTCGTGGGTGTCGTGGCCGCCCCCGGGGCCACGGCGGACTTGGCGCGGGCGGCCGCCACCGCAATTGCCGACCGACTCCGCAGCAGGGTCCCAGAGGTGGACTGGGCGATACGCCTCCAGGTGGCACGGCTCGTCGAAGAGCCGGCCGACCTCGGTCAGCTCATCGAGGCGACCAGGCGCCGGATGCTGACCGAGGGCTGGAGTCTGGTCCTCTGCGTGACGGACCTGCCGTTGCAGACCGCGCGGCGGCCCGTGGTCGCGCACGCCAGCATCACCCACGGCGTCGCGGTCCTTTCCATGCCCGCGCTTGGCCCCGTCGCCGTGGTCCGGCGGATGACCGAGGCCGGGGACCGGCTCCTCGCGGCACTGCTCGGCGATACCGACGCGGTCGGCGACCCGGTACGAGCCGGCCCGCGCCGCCGACGCCTGGCCACCGCACGGCGGGCCCAGGAACTCGGCGCGCGCGTGAACCACCAGGGCTCCAGCATCGGTTTGCTGACCGGGGTGATCGGCGGCAACCTACGGCTGCTGCTCGGCATGCTCCGGGCGAACCGACCGTGGCGGCTGGCCGTCCGGCTCTCCCGGCTGCTGGTGGGTGCCTTCGCGACCGCCGTCCTCGCGCTGGTGAGCGCCGACATCTGGCAGCTCTCGGCGGCCCTGGGTAACCTGCGACTCGCCCTGCTCGCCGCCGGCTCCGTCCTGGCGGTGGTGCTGACGATGGTGCTCGGCGCGCGCCTCTGGGAGCGGAGCCCGCACGGCCCGCGCGCCCGGGAGCAGGTCGTCCTCTTCAACCTGGTCACCGTGCTCACCGTGGTGGTCGGCGTCCTCGCGCTGTATATGGCGCTCGCCGCACTGACCATCATCGGGGCGATCGCCCCCGTCCCCTGGGACCTGCTCTCCGAATCCACCGGCCGACCGGCCGGTATCGCCCACCAGGTCAAGCTGGGCTGGCTGGCCAGTTCGCTGGCCACGGTCGGCGGCGCGCTCGGCGCCGGACTGGAGTCCGATTCGGCGGTACGGGAAGCGGCGTACCGCTATCGGCCCGACGCGGAGCTGAACGGCGAGAACTGTCGCCCGGACCCGGCCGACGGGGCCAGACCGGGACCGGGCGGTGAGTCCGGATCACTGTGCAGAGATGCGTCTGAGTCGGAGCGGCACCGCGAGGCCGACTGACGACGCCCAGCCGCTACGCCGCCAACACCGTGCGCAGATCGCGGACCGCGTCGAGGGCGTCGCTCGCGCCCTCGGCGTCGGCGTCGAGGTAACCCGATCAGGATTGCTCTTTACTCCCGAACTGACGCTGTGCCAGCTCGGTGATCTCGTCGGAGGCCTTGCCCATCATCGATCTGGCCCGACCGAAGGCCGCCACCCCGAACCGACTGGCGACACCTATGCCCTCCGCCCCGGTCTGAAGAACCTTTTCCCCCACCTCGGTTCCGGTGTCGAGGACCTTGTCGCGCACCTCGGTCCCGGTTTCGAGGACCATGTCGCGCACTTCCACGGCCGCGTCCAGCCAACCCCTGGCATCCCAGGACTGGCGATCTCGCCCGATGCCCAGTCGCTCGTGGAAGTCGACGACGGTGGTCGCCACGTGGTTGGTCGAATGCACCACGGCGCGGGACGTGGTCGGGTTCAGCAGCACCTTCGCATTGGCGGTGCCGGCGGCCGTGTCCATCTGGGACATCAGGTGAGAGGTGCTGCGGGAGATGAGTTCGAGCCGGTTTCGCCGGGCGGTCCGGATGGCGACGCAATGATCTTCCAGCTCTCCCGGAGACGCGTCCAGCACCCGGTCGAGTTCGAGCACGGCGACCGCGTCCTGGAGTTGGAAGCAGCGGGCCAGGACCGCGAGCCACTCCTGAACCTTGCTCTCAGCTTCCTTGGACGTCTGGGCCAGGTCGGCGACACCGCTCTGGGTTGCCAGTTTCTCGGCGATGGCGTCGAGCTGCCGCAACGCGTACACCTGGGTTCGGGCCAGCAGCACCGGCGTGGCCTGCACCTTCGACCAGGTGACCTCGGAGACCCGGCCCACCTGCTCCCGGATCGTCAGGGCCTCGTCGATGACGAACTGCACCCCGATCATGTCCGCCACCACGGCGTCGGTCTGCGCGCGGAGCACGGCGTCGACCTTCGCGTCGATCACGGCGAGATAGTCGGTGATCTCCCTCATGGTCTGTTGCATCGCGAGTTGCGCCATGAGTCCGGCGGCCCCGGTCAGGAACGCCGGGTTGGTCAGCAGGGCGCCGGCGGATGGGGGCCACACCACTTCGAGCAGGCCGGTGATCTTGCCGTGGTCGGTCAGCACGGCCCGGCTGACACCGCTCTCTGAGCCCTTCATCAGGCCGTACTTCTGGATCGCCCGGGCGGACTCCGCGGTCAACTGGACCCAGCGACCGGAGTGGGCGGCGATCTCGAAGCCGGCCTTGGCGACTGTGGATCCGGTGCTGAGGGCGGAGCTGAGCCGTTGCAGCCCGAGGTCTCTGGACGGCAGTCGCTCCGCAGTGAGGAAACGATCGACAGCCGCCGGATGCCCGATGACCGCCAGGCCATCGCCGTCACTGATCAGCTGAATTTCGTTTTCCACCGTCTGCCTCCTTGGGGCCTGGGCACGGTCGGCCTCACGCTACTGCCGGCGTCGTCGGCGGCACCATGGTCCGCTCGTCTCGATGATCTCGGGATCGGAGGATGTCGCGCGGCAGGTGGAGCCGGCCCGCCGGCGTGACGGGAGGTGGACCCACGGATTTTCGCTGTGTACTTGCCGCTTCTGCATGTTGCTGTTCGCATGTTGAAGGCTGGCGGCAGGTGGCCAATTCCGGGACGGGATTCCAGTCATTTGTCGCCGTGTGAGCCGTCGCTGACTGCTCATCAGGTGGGATGAGCGTCAGGGTTTAAGGACAAGGTAGGAATATGACCGGTTCGGGTGATTGAATATAGGCGGCCATGATCGTGGTGATATCAGATTAGACGTGGCGCTCCGATGATTACCCGGGTGCCCGGCCGCAGCCCCCAGGCCCCGACCGGTCCTTTTCTGCGGCTTGTGGTGCGATGTCGGAAAGAACCTGCACCTCCACGCCACCTGCTAAATAGCGGTCGGTCGCATCGTTATGTTTCGACATTCGACGGCGCTCCGGTATAGTGCCATCAATTCCCCTTGAGTGTGCCGGAAGGCGTCTGGTCTGCGTGATGACACCTGGGCTGGAAAGCGCATCATCGAGCCCGCGCTTCGTTGGGCGGCGACCACAGTTGGCCCGAATCGGGAGAGCCCAGGCGACTGTGCTGAGCCGGGGCTGGCAAATGGTTTGTGAGGTGGTCGGAGAGCCGGGCGTCGGCAAGACCCGGTTCGTCCACGAGGCCCTGGCTCGATGCGTCCCCACCGTCCCCTGGGCCGTCGGGACCTGCTCGCCGGATGAGCGAGGAGTCCCCTTCCACGTGTTTCGACACGCCTTCACCGAGGGGCAGTCACCTCGACGCGGGCTGCGTGCCGGACAGCCCACTGAGGAGACCTGGGCCGAGTCCGTAGCCGCGGTGCCAGCGGCGCCGGCGCGGGCGTCGGACGCCCGGCGGTTCCGGACGTACCAGCTGGCCCGCCGACTGATCGGCCTGGCGGCCCGCGACGGTCTGGTGCTGGTCCTCGACGACCTGCACTGGGCGGATGCCTCCTCCACCGGTCTGATCGCCCACCTCCTGCGCTATCCGGTGCCCGCCCCGCTGCTGCTCGTGCTCGTCTACCGCCCGCGGCAGATGGCGACAGCGATGCCGTTCGGGCCACCAGATGCCGACGAGCACGTCACCGCGGAACCGACGTCACACGATCGGCTCGAACTCCGCCCGCTCAGCCTCGCCGAGGTCGGGCTCCTGCACCCCCACGTCGACCAGGTGGCGCTGCGCGCCCGGTACGACCTGACCGGCGGCAACCCCGGCTACCTGGCGGTGCTGCCGAACAGTCCCACCTCGAACAGCGCCGACCCGACCCGGGACGCACCGGGTGCCCGACTGACCGACGCGGCGCTGGCCGTGCTGCGCCGCGAATGGGCGGACCTGCCCCCCGTCGAGCTGACCTGCCTGCGGGCCGGGGCGATCGTCGATGCGCCCTTCACCGCGGACCTGCTCGCCGAGGTCGCGCAGGTCCCGGCGTCCCGGGCGGTCGAGGCCGGCTGGCGGTTGGCCCGGCTCGACCTGATCCGCCGCGTACCCGGCACTGGACGGTTCGCCTTCCGGCACCCGGTGCTGCGGATGGCGGTCGCTCAGGACACCGACCCGGCGTGGCAGGTGAAGGCGTGCGAACGGGCGCTCACCGCACTGGTCAGACTGGGCGCGCCACCCGCGGATCGGGCCCGCTACGCGGAGCGCCTGCTCTCCCTGCCGAACGGCGGCTGGGCCGACCGCTGCGTCAACGTGCTCTGCCGGGCCGCGCAGGAGGTCCGGCGCGAGACGCCGGACCTGGCCATCCGCTGGCTGCGGCTGGCGCTGTGTGCGTTGCGACCGACAGCCGGGCTTACCCAACGTCGCCAGGACGTGTCGCTCGCGCTGGCCCAGATCACCGGGGAGGCGGGGGACCTGGCCGAGAGCAGGGCACTGCTCCAGGAGATCGTGCCGCTGTTCCCCGCCGACCCGGAGGGACGGCGGGCACAGGCAGTAGCTCTCTGGGCGCGTGTGGAACGTCTGCTCGGCAACTACGCGGAGGCGGCGGCCATCAGCCGGCGGGAGCTGGCCGCCCTGCCAGCCGGTGCCGGACCCACCGGCGGCTACCGCCTCGCCACCGAGATCGGCGTCGCCGGCATCCTGGCCGGCCACCCCGTGACCGAGCTGCCCGACGTGCCCAGCGGAGACCTCGGCGGCTCCGGCGCGGACCGGGCCAGCCTGCTGGCCGTCCGCAGTCTGGCCGCCGCACACGACGGCGCACTCGACGACGCCCGGGGCCTGCTCGACGCCGGCGCCCGCATCGTCGACTCGCTGCCGGACCGGGACGTGCGAGACCACCCCGACTGCCTCACCGCACTCGGCCTGAGCGAGTTGTACCTCGAACGGCAGGCCGACGCGGTGCGGCACCTCGACCGAGGGCTGACGCTCGTCCGCGCCTCGCACCGCGACGACGGGCTGTGCCAGCTGCTGCTCGGTCGCAGCCAGGTGGCCTACCACGGCGGGCAGTTGAACACCGCCATCGGATTGGCTACCGAGGCGGGCATCGTTGCCCGACGTATCGGCAGCCACCACCTGCTGAGCTTCGCCCTGGCGTTCGAGGCGGAGGCGACGGCGTGGCGCGGTGGCCTCCGCGACGACGACCGGGCGGTGGCGCTGGCCCGCAGCGCCGCCGGAATCGCCACCGACCTCACCACCTGGTGCGGTCGGACCGCCGCGACGGCGCTGGCGACCGCGGCGCTGCTGTCGGGTGATCCGGCGACCTGCGCGGAACTGGTGCTCTCGGCCGGCGGCGACAGCCGACTCAGCCGTCTCCAGACGTCCCTCCGGCCCAGGTGGTACGAGCTGCTCTGCGCCGCCGCGCTCGCCGCCGGGGAGGTGGATGACGCCGAACGGCAGGCGCGGCTGGCGATGGCCGAGGCGGATCAGATCGGTCTGCGCGGGCAGCGGGGCTTCGCCGAATCGGCGTACGGCGAGGTGTTGCTCGCCCGCGGCGAGGTCCGGGCGGCGCTGCCGCACCTGGAGACCGCGGCCGACCTGTTCCGGGCCGGCGGGATGGTGCTGCGGCGCAGCCTCGCGCTGGCCTCCCTGGCCCGGGCGGCGGAAGCCGCGGACCAGACCGGCCTGGCGGCGCGGGCCCGCCGCCGGGCGCTGGAGCTGGCCGGGTGGTGCGGAACGGAACGGGTCGGCCTGCGGCTGGCCCGTCCGGTCGGCCCGCGCGAGGTCGCCGCCCTGACCGACCGGGAGTGGCGGATCGCGCGGCTGGCGGCGACCGGGGCCACCAGCCGACTGATCGGCCGGCAGCTGAACATCAGCCCCCGCACGGTGGAGGCGCACCTGACCCGCATCTACCGAAAGGCGGGCGTCGCCTCCCGATCGGGTCTGGTCGCCTGGGTCGCTCGATTCGATGACACCGATCGATGACCGCGATGCGGGCCGGATGACGTCATTCGGTGCAACGTCGACAGGCCGAGCAGCACGAGGCCACGCCGCCACCGTCGTGGCCCGACAGCCGCTCACATACTCGACTGCATCCGGTGCGATTCCCGTGGGCCGGTGGTGGATGGAGGACGAGATGCTGCGCAGAAGGTCCGTCAGGAGCCCGCGTACCCTCGCCGCGCCGGTGCCGGCGATGCCGTTCGCCGCCGCCACGGTGGCGCTGCTCGTGCTGACCGGCTGTGGTGGCGAGCCGGTGGACGCGGCCACCCCGGCGCCCCACGGTTCGGCCGCTTTCGGGCGGGACCGGGCCGCGCTGGTGCTCACCGCCTTCGACCAGGCCGATTCGGCCGCCTCGGTGGCCGGTGACGTCGAGGCGCTGCGGGCCCAGGAGGTGTCGCCCTCGCTGGACCTCAGCATCGCCGCTATCCGTCGGGCCGAGTACAACCAGCGGCCACAACCGTCCTTCCAGCACATCAACCCGGTCTTCGCGGTGCCACCGGGCGAACCGTCCTGCTTCCTCGCCACGGCCACTCTCCGGTTGACCGGCTCGGAGCTGGCCCCCACCGACGTCAGCCAGTTCGTGCGTGGAGCCGACGGCCAGTGGAAGCTCAGCCACAACGTTCAGGTCACCCAACCTTCGCTGGTGGTCGCCCGGAGCATTGACGGGCAGCCGGCCACCGCGGGCGGCGCCGCCCTGGACGAGACCAGCCGTCGGGCCCTCGCCGCCGAGGTGTTCGCCCGCAGCATCGGGTCCACGACGGGCAACCGGACCCTCATCGCGTCGAGCCCGCTGCTCGACGGCCAGTTCGCCGGCGGTTGGGAGGTCTACGGGCAGCAACTCGCCGGTGCCGGCGCGGCGGTGCAGCGGACGATGGACCGCGCGGAATGGTCCGACTGCGCGGTAGCGGTGCCGACCGGCACGCTCACGTTTCTGACGATCCACGCCACCGACACGCTGCGTCCGGCGCCGGACGGCCCGGCCACCGTCCGGTTGGAGCCGCAGAGCCCGGATCTGATCGCCACCGGTCATCGGACGGCGGCCAGCGGAAAGTCGATCCGGGTCACCCGGGTGGAGACCTTCGCGCTGCTCGTGCCGGCGCAGACCGTCGGCACCTCGGTGCTGGGGCTCAACGACACCGCGTTGACAGTCACCGTCGGCTGACCCCGCCGTGCAGCTTCCACGGCGACGGCAGAAACCGGTGGCATCACTCGGATCGGGGCGCACCGGACCGCGACGATGGCAGCAGCCGTGATCCGGGCGGGACCCCTCGGTCCGGCCACCAGGCTCGGGAGGAACCCAGATGTGGCGTCCGCGCTTCCGAACGGACTACGTGCCGGTGCGGCTGCCCGACGGCCCGCTGGTGGTGCTGGGGGAGACCCGCAGCCTACTCATCGACGACCCGGTCGCCGCGGACCTGGCCGAACAGCTCGACGGTGCCGCGCCGCTGGCCGACGTGGTGGCTCGGCTGGCCACCCGACACCCGGTCGCCGCCGTCGCCGCAGCCCTCGCCCGGCTGCGCGACCACGGCCTGCTGGTGTCCGGTCCGACGCACACCTCGGCGGCCGAGGCCGCAGGCTGGGACGCACGGGGTGTCCCGCCCGACGTCGGACGGCGGTGGATGGCCGGGGGACCGGTCACCATCGTGGACCTCGGCGCGCCCGGGTTGGCCGAGACCGCCGACGCGCTGCGTGCCCTCGGGCTCGCTGCGACAGTGGTCGGGCCGGACGCACCGGATCCCGGCCCGGCCACCGCCCAGGTGCTGGTGCTGCCGTCGTCGATGCTCGACCCTCGGCTGGCGCTGTTCAACGACCGGCAGCTCGCCACCGGTCGCGCGTGGACCTTGGCCCGGCCACACGGCAACGTCGTCTTCCTCGGCCCGCACCTCGTGCCGGGCCGCACCGGTTGCTGGGCCTGCCTGCGGCAACGCTGGCAGGAAAACGAACAGGTGAACGCCTTTCTCGACGGGCAGGACCTGGCCGGTCCGCTGCCCCAGCCCGGCCGCGCGGTCCTGCCCGGACTGGCCACCATGGCGGCGGGGCTGCTCGCCGCCGAACTCGCGGTGCTCGCCGTCCGGGGCGTCTCGCCCCGACTCACCGGGCGGATGGTCGCAGTGGACACCCGGGACCTGAGCACGGAAAGCCACCAACTGGTACGCCAGCCGCAGTGCCCCGCCTGCGGTGACCCGGACCTCGTCCGCAAGGCCGAGCCACGGATCGACCTGCCACCGAGCGGCGCCCAGCCCAGCCGGCCCGGGGACTCCCGCACCAGGGAACCCGCCGAGGCGTACGCCTCGCTTGTCCACCACGTCAGCCGGTATCTGGGCGTGGTGAGCCGGCTGACCCCGCTGGAGGCGACCGACAACGGGGTCACCCACACGTACTCCGCCGGGCACAACTTCGCCCAGCCCCGCCAGCTCGCCGCGTTGCGCCGCAACCTGCGCGGGCAGAGCGGCGGCAAGGGCCGGACCGACCTGCAGGCCCGGATGAGCGCGGTCGGCGAAGCGGTGGAGCGCTACTGCGGGGTGTGGCGCGGCGACCGCCCGGTGCACCGGGCGTCCTACCGGCAGTTGGGCCCGGACCGCGCGGTGCACCTGCGGGAGCTGCTGCTGTTCTCGGAACGCCAGTACGCCGACCGGGACCGGCTCAACCGCGACCTGGGTCACCTGCACCGCGTTCCCCGCCCGCTGCCCGACGAGGTGGAGCTGGACTGGACCACGGGTTGGTCGCTGACCCGGGAGACGCCGCGCGAGCTGCCCGCCGCGCACTGCTGGTACGGGCATCCGGAGCTGACCGGGCTGGGAGTGTGCTCGGCCGACTCGAACGGCTGCGCGGCCGGCGGCACCCTGTCCGAGGCGATCCTGCAGGGCTTCTGCGAACTCGTGGAGCGCGACAGCGTGGCCCTGTGGTGGTACCACCGATCCCGGATGCCCGGCGTGGACCTCGCCTCGTTCGGCGACCCGTGGACGGCCGCCTGCGTCGACCATCACGCCACCGCCCTGGGCCGCGAGCTGTGGGCCCTCGACCTGACCGCCGACGTGGGTGTACCCACGTTCGCGGCGGTGTCCCGTCGGGTCGACCGAGGGCCGGAGGACGTCCTGGTCGGCTTCGGCGCGCACCTGGACGCGGGGGTCGCGCTGACCCGGGCGCTCACCGAGGTGAACCAGTTCCTGCCCGCCGTCGCCGGACCCGCCTCCGCCCGCAACCGGTACGGCGTCGACGACCCGGACACCGCGCGCTGGTTCGGCACCGTGCGGGTGGCCGACCAGCAGTGGCTCGCCCCAGACCCCGGTCGACCGCTGCGCACCGCGGCGGACCACCCGGCGCTGACCACCGGCGACGTCGGGGATGACGTGCGCCGGTGCGTACGCCGGGCGGAGCAGGCCGGCCTGGAGGTGATCGTCGTCGACCAGTCCCGTCCGGATGTCGACCTGGCGGTGGTGAAAGTCGTCGTGCCGGGACTGCGGCACTTCTGGCGCCGGCTCGGTCCCGGCCGGCTGTGGGACGTGCCGGCCCACCTCGGCCGCAGTCCGCTGGCCGCCGACGAGACGTCGGCGAATCCGCTGAACGTCTTCTTCTAGCCGGCGACCCCGGGACCGTGGGAAGGATGTGGGGGATGACCACCGTGGTGGACCCGGCCGGTCGGCGACCGTCGTGAGCGGCTCCGTCGGCGGTCCGCCGATTCAGGAGTCGTACCGGCTGCGCCGTGACGCGGAGCTGCGGCTCGGTGAGGACGGCGCGCTGACGCTGCGGCAGACCCGCTTCCAACTCACCCTGGAGCAACCGGGCATGGGCCGGCGGGCGCTGCTGCTGCGGCTCGCCGCCGACTGGGTCAACGACGTCGAGGTCGGCCGGCTGATCAGCGGCCTGGAGGGGGAGAACCGGGTGTTGCCCGCGCAGTTGCTGCTGCGCCGGCTGCTCGCCCACTCCTGGCTGGAGCGCCGCGTCCAGGTCGACGATCGGCCACTGCTCGACCTGGTGCCCACCGGCCTGGGTCGGGGCAGTCTGCCGGAGACCCGCCTGCACACCCCGGGGGTCCGCTATCGGCTCTCCCGTTTCGCCACCCTTCAGCACGAACGGGGCATGCTGGTGGCCGCGTCGCCGCTGAGCACCCTCGTCGTCGGCTGCGCCGACGCCGCCCTCGGCGCGGTGCTGGCCGCCGCCGTGCCGGGCGTCGGACCCGAGGCGGTGGCCCGCACGCTCGGCGTGCCGCCGGAGGTCGCCGGGCGTGTGCTCGACGAGTTGGCCACCGCCCGGGTCCTGGTCACCGACGCCGAGTTCGAGGCGGAGTGCGACGAGGCGCCGCTGGCCTACTGGTCGCCGGAGGAGCTGCGGCTGCACCACCGCTCCCGCGCCGGCCGGCACGCGCTGCCGGTGGGCGGCACCTACCGGATGCGGGAGCGTTTCGCCCCGCAACCACTGCGCCGCCCGTACCAAGGGAGTCGGGCGGTCGAGCTGCCACTGCCGGACCTGGCGACGATCGCCAAGGCGGACCCCTCGTTCAGCCAGGTGGTCGCGGACCGGCGCAGCGTGCGCGACCACGACGACGCCGCGCCGCTTCCCCTGGAACGGCTGGCGGAATTCCTGTACCGGTCGCAGCACACCACCGCCGTCGGCGAGGCCGGCGGGCAGGAGATCGGCCACCGGCCCTACCCGGGCGGCGGCGGCGTCTACGAACTGGAGATCTATCCGCTGGTCGCGCGCTGCGCCGGCCTCGATCCCGGGCTCTACCACTACGACCCGGTCGGGCACCGGCTGGAGCCGGTCGCCGCCTGGGGAGCGGCCGCCGACCGGCTGCTGGCGTACGCCCGGGCGTCCGGCGCCCTGCCTCGGCCGCCGCAGACGGTCCTGGTGGTCACCGCCCGCGTGCAGCGGCTCATGTGGAAGTACGAAGGGATGAGCTACGCGATGATTCTCAAGGACGCCGGTGTGCTGACCCAGCAGATGTATCTCGTCGCCACCGCCATGGGGCTGGCGCCGTGCGCCCTCGGTGCCGGGGACTCGCAGGCCTTCGCCGAGTTGTCCGGGCTCGACCCGCTGGTCGAGCCGAGCGTGGCCGATTTCCTGCTCGGCTCGCGCCGCGCCACCGGCCCGGCCGCGGCGGAGGGTCGGCCATGAAGTTCCGGCGGCAGGCTCTGCGCCAGTTGGAGGCGCCCGAGCAACTGGACCGGGCGGTCCGGCTGACCACCGTGCCGAACTGGTTGGCCACCACCGCGCTGGTCATCGTCGTGGTCGCCGCCGGGGTCTGGTCGGTACGCACGGTGGTGCCCCGGACCGTCGAGGCGGCCGGGGTGCTGATCCACTCGAACGGGATCTCCGCCCTCGACGCGCTCGATGCCGGTCAGGTCACCAAGGTGTGGGCGTCACCGCACCAGCGGGTGCCGAAGGGAATGCCCCTCTACAGCCTGCGCACGACGGACGGCAAGGTGCGGGTGGAGACCGCGCCGGGTGACGCGTACGTCGTCGCCTGGCTGGTCTCGGAAGGCGAGATCGTCACCCCGGGGACACACCTGGCCGACCTGGAACGGCTCGACACCGCCGGGGACGCGTTGCAGGCGGTCGTCTACGCCCCCGCCGTCGCCGCGCCGCTGCTGCAACCCGGCGTGTCCGTCGAGGTGGCCGCCGCGGCCGCGCCGCGCAACGTGTTCGGCACCCTGGCCGGCCAGGTCACCACGGTCGGCGCGTTCCCGGAGACCGAGGCCTCGCTGCGTGCCTTCCTGGGCACCGGGCCGGACGTCCGGCGGCTGCTCGCCCGTGGCAGCGTGGTGCGGGTGACGGTGGCCCTGGAGCCCGACCCGGCCGCCCCGGGCGGTCTGCGCTGGACGAAGTCCCCGCCGCCGTTCCAGCTCAACTCGGCCAGCGAGGTCACCGCCTGGTTCACAGTGGACCGGGAACACCCGATCGACTGGTTGCTGCGGCGATGAGCGCGCCGACGACCGCCGCCAGCGGCGCACCGGAGCTGCCCCGCATCCGGCGTCGACGGGTCCGCACACCCACCCTGATCCAGATGGAGGCGGTGGAGTGCGGTGCCGCCGCGTTGGGGATCCTGCTCGCGCACCACGGTCGGCACGTGCCACTGGAGGAGTTGCGCCGGGTCTGCGGCGTCAGCCGGGACGGCTCCACCGCGGCCACCGTGCTCAAGGGCGCCCGGCGGTACGGGATGGTGGCCAAGGGTTTCCAGATGGACCTGGCCGGCCTTGCCACCGTGGCGCTGCCGGCGGTGCTGTTCTGGCGGTTCGAGCACTTCGTGGTGCTGGAAGGGCTCGGCCGTAAGGTCTTCATCAACGATCCGGCCACCGGTCCCCGCGCGGTGAGCTGGGAGGAGTTCGACGGTGCCTTCACCGGCATCGTGCTCACCATGGAGCCCGGCCCGGAGTTCCGGCCCGGCGGCACCCGCTACCGGCTGGTGCGGGCGCTGGCCGAGCGGTGGCGGGGCCCGGGCTCGGCGATCGCGCAGATGCTGCTGCTCGGTCTGCTGATCGCCGTGGTCGGTCTGACCATCCCGGTGATGGCCAAGGTCTTCGTGGACCGGGTGCTGCTGCAGGAGGATCGTGCCGCGTTCGCCGGCCTGGTGGCGGCGGTGGCGGTGGCCACCGTGCTGACCTTCCTGGCCAGCCTGCTTCAGCAACGCCTGACCGTACGCGCGGAGACGGCGCTCGCCCTCGCCAGCGCCGCCCGGTTCTTCCGACATCTGCTGCGGCTGCCGCCGACCTTCTTCGACCAGCGGCAGGCCGCCGACCTCAGCCAGCGGGTCCGCGGCAACGAAGTGGTCGCTGAGGTGCTCACCCGCCGGACGGCCACCACTGTGGTGGACACCGGCCTGGTGCTGGCGTACGGGGCTCTGCTCTGCCAGTACGACCTGCTGCTCGGGCTGTGCGCGGTGGTCCTCGCCGGGCTGAACGTCAGCGTGCTGCGCTATGTCGCCTCGACCCGGTCCACCGCTGTCGCCGGCCTTCAGGCGGATCGCAGCAAGCTGGTGACCACCGTGTACACCACGGTTCAGATGATCGAGACGGTGAAGGCCGGCGGCGAGGAGGAACGCGCGGTCGCCCGGTTCGCGGCGCGCCATGCCACCGTCGCCACCCGTCAGCAGCGGCTGGGGGTGCCCACCGCGGTGCTTTCGGTCCTGCCGGCGCTGCTCGCCTCGGCGACCACCGCGGTGCTGCTGGGGTTGGGTAGCCGCGAGGTCGTGGCGGAGGCGATGAGCGTCGGCGTACTGGTCGGCATGCAGAGCCTGGCCGCCGCCATGAACCGCCCGCTGGGCAATCTGACCGCGCTGGGCTCGCGGTTGCAGGACATGAGCGCCGACCTCAACCGGCTACGCGACGTGGAGCGGTACCCACTGCCCCCGGCTCAGGACCGACCCGCCCGCCCGATGGCACCGATGGAGGGGCATCTGCGCATCGAGGAGGTCACCTTCGGCTACAACCCGTTGGGCCGTCCACTGCTGGAGAACTTCAGCCTGGATCTGCCGCCGGGCGCCCGGGTGGCGCTCGTCGGGCGGTCGGGCAGTGGCAAGTCGACGGTTGGCCGGCTGGTCGCCGGACTCTACCGTCCCTGGACCGGACGGGTGACCGTGGACGGCCTTGAGCGGGCCGCCGCCGACGACGGCCTCTGGGCGGCCACCGTCGCCATGGTGGACCAGGATCAACGGCTGTTCGAGGGGACGGTGCGGGACAACGTCACGATGTGGGACCTCACGGTCGCCGACGAGGACGTCGTCGCCGCGCTGACCGACGCGTGCCTCTACGACGAGGTTGCGGCCCGCCCGGGTGGCCTCGGCAGCCCGGTGCGGGAGAACGCCCGCAACTTCTCGGGCGGACAGCGCCAGCGGCTGGAGATCGCCCGAGCGCTCGTGCGCAACCCCAGGGTGCTGGTGCTGGACGAGGCCACCAGCGCGCTGGACGCCGAGACCGAACGCCGAATCGACAGGCATCTGCGCCGGCGGGGGGCGACCTGCCTGATCGTGGCCCACCGCCTGTCCACGGTCCGCGACTGCGACCTGATCGTCGTGTTGGACGGCGGTCGGGAGGTGGAGCGCGGCACCCACGAGCAGTTGGTCGCTCAGGACGGGGCGTACGCGCGCCTGGTCCGCGATCACTGACCACGACGATTCGAGGAGACGCTGATGAGTGGCGCGGTGGAGCATCCTTCGGCCGGCGGCCTGATCGGCTTCTGCTCGGACGGCGTACGCCAGGTCTGCCGCCTGGACGGCCCGGCGGCCGGGTGGCTGGTGACCGGAGGCGAGGCCGACCTGTTCGCGGTGCGCCGGGCCGGGATGAGCCCCTCGCGTCGTCACCATGTGGCCCGGCTGCCGGCGGGTGGCCTGGTGCCGACGTCCACCGCGATCGGCGCGTGGCAGTTGATCCTGGTGCCGCTGCCCGGTACGGAGTTGCGCGGGTTGTCCCGGCGTGACCTGTCCCTGCTGGAGCGGCATGTTCGGCTCGGTCGGGTGGCCGACGAGGGGCCGTCGTTGCGGGCGCGGGCCGCCGCGACGGAGTTGGTCGCGGCGGTGGACCGGGTGCTGGTCACCGTCGCTGACGCGTTGCGCCGCGGGCAGGCGCCCCGGCAGGCGTCCACCCTCCGGGGGCGCGAGATCATTTCGCTGGCGCAGGGGAGTGCCCTCACCTCCACCGGCGGGGCGTGGTGGCTGCGCAGCGCCGGTGGGCAACTGCGACGCAACGACGGTGGCCCGGCGGAGATGTCGGGGGAACGGGAGTTGCTGCTGGTCGCCGAGCGGGACTGGGTGGTGGCCGAGTCGCCGTGCGCGGTGGAGAGCCACGGCAGCTGGGACCTGCTGGTCAACGGTCAGCTTCGGTCGGCCGTCGACCAGCATGTGGCCCGGCTGCTGCGGATGGTGGAGACGCGGATCGAGGAGGCGGACGCGGCCTTACTGAGCGCCGTGCGGCAGCGCCGGGAGACCGACGCGGCGATGCTCGCCGCGGCGGCCCGCCGGTCGATCGGGGTGATCGGCGCCGGCGGCGCGGTTCCGGTTCCCGATGACGAGGCCGGCTTCGACAGGTACGGGCGGGCGGCGTCGGTGGTGCGGGTGGTCACCGAGGGGATGGGCAGCCCGATCAACGAGCCGGCCGATCGCAGCCGCGCGCCACTGGACGACCGGGCGGCGGTGCACGCGGTGACCCGGGCGTCCAGCCTGTTCCTGCGTGAGGTGCGGCTGCCGGACCGGTGGTGGCGGCGGGACCTGGGGCCACTGGTGGGGTGGCGGGCCGGCGATGACCCGGAGCGGCCCGTCGCGGTGCCGCTGGTGTTCCGCCGGGGCCGCTACCACCACGTCGACCCGGACACCCGGGCGTACGGTCCGATCGACGCGACGGTGGCCGCCACGTTCGCCGCCGAGGCGACCGAGGTGCAGGCGCCGCTGCCGCCGACCGCTCGGATGCGGCACCTGCTGCGGGCCGGGCTGGTGGGTGCGTCCCGTGACGTGCGGGGTCTGCTGTTCGCCGCCGCCTGCGTGGCGCTGCTGGGCCTGGGCGTGCCGCTGGCCACCGGCGAGGTGCTCGGCCAACTGGCCCGGCAGGGCGAGGTGACCGGCCTGCTCGGTTTCCTCGCGCTGATGCTCAGCGCCGCGGTGGTCGCGGGGCTGGTGGGTGTGGTGCAGAACCTGCGTCTGCTGCGGTTGGACGGCCGGATGCAGTCCGGCGCGCAGTTGGCGATCTGGGACCGGTTGATGCGGCTGCCGGCCCGGTTCTTCGCCGGTCGCAGCAGCGGTGAGATCGCCAACTCGATGTTGGGGATCTCGTTCGTCGGTGAGGCGTTGAGCGCGCTGTTGCCGCAGCTCGTCACGGCGGCCGCGACCGTCGCGGTGACCCTCGGCATGCTCCTGGTGGTCGAGCCCGTGCTGGGGCTGTGGGGGGCGGGGATCGTCGCCGTCACCATGTTGACCTTCGGCGGGTTCGCCGTGCTGATCGTCCGCCAGCAACGGTCCGCCCTGCCGGCCGAGCACCGGGCGGCGGCGATGACCAACCAGTTGCTCGGCGGCATCGTCAAGATCAAACTGGCGGCCGCCGAGACCCGTGCCCACGCACGCTGGTCGGAGGTTGCCGCGACGGCCCGAGCGGCGCTGCAACGGGTCCGGCAGAGTCAGGCGGGCCTGGTCGCCTTCGGCACCGTGCTGCCGATCGCCGGTCAACTGGTCCTGTTCGCTGTGCTGATGGGGCCGCTCGCCGGCCGGGTCGCGCCGGCCGACTTCTTCATCCTCAACGTCGGTTTCGCGATGCTGCTGGGCGCGTTGCTGGTGCTGGTGTCTGCCGGTGTCGAGGTGATCGCGGCAGTGCCCCGGCTGGGCAGCCTGCGGGAGATCCTGCGCGCCGACCCCGAGGCGCGGCCGGACCGGGTTGACCCGGGTGAGTTGCGCGGCGAGATCGCGCTGCACCGGCTCACCTTCGCCTACCAGCCGGACGATCCACCGGTGCTCACCGACATCGACCTGCACGTCCGGCCGGGCGAGTTCGTCGCCATCGTCGGACCGAGTGGTTGCGGAAAATCCACACTGCTCCGGTTGCTGCTCGGCTTCGAGCGTCAGCAGCAGGGCGCCGTGCTCTACGACGGCCAGGACCTTTCCGAACTCGACGTACACGCGGTCCGCAGGCAGTGCGGAGTGGTCCTGCAGGATGGTCAGCTCTTCGCCGGCTCGGTACGCGACAACATCTGCGGGGCCGGCAGCTTCCCCCTCGACCAGGTCTGGGAGGCGGCGCGGATGGCCGGCCTCGCCGATGACCTGGAGGCGCTGCCGATGGGGATGAGCACGATGGTGCCGTTCGGGGGTGGGACGCTCTCCGTCGGGCAGCGTCAGCGGGTGCTGATCGCCCGCGCGCTGGCCCCGCTACCCCGGATCATCTTCCTCGACGAGGCGACGAGCGCCCTGGACAACCGGACCCAGGAGGTGGTCAGCCGCAGCACCGCGGCCCTGGCCGCGACCCGGGTGGTCATCGCCCACCGGTTGTCAACGGTTCGTGCGGCGGACACCATCGTCGTCCTCGAGGCCGGGCGGATCGTCCAGCGGGGCAGTTTCGACGAGTTGATGGACGACCCTGACGGGTTGTTCCACCGGTTGGCGCGGCGGCAACTGCTCACCGAACCGGAACGGTCCGACGCCGTGCCGGAGGGCCGGCAGGCGGACGGGCAGCCCGCGACAAGCTGACCGGCCGGTCAGCCGTTGTCGATGACCGTGCTGTCCTCCAGGCACACGTCCGCGTCGAGGTGGTTCTCCAGCAGCTCGGCGATGTGCGCCTCCGACTGGTTCTCCACGGCGAGCCGGAACGCCTCGGTGAGCACGTTGACCACACCCTGGGTCAGCAACAGGGTTTCCCGGTCGAGATCGGCCCAGGACGACCGGGCGTCGCTGCGTACCAGCTCCGGAGCGAGGGTCAGCAGCCGGGCGGTGACGGCGGCGACCAGCTCGTCGGCGACCGGGCGGAGGCTGTCCAGCACCTCGCTGAGGGTCTGCAGTGCCGGAACCGTACCCACTCGTACCCGGTGCAGGTCCAGGGCGGCGCGCAGCGGGCGGGGCCGGACGGTGCGGACGGTGCCGTCGGTGGTCCGGCCGATCACACCGTGCCGGGTCAGCGCGTGGGCCAGCGCGGGACGGTCGGCGGTCAGGCGTTGCAGCATCGCGGTGAGCCCGTCCGGGGCCTCGTCGCTGGCCCGGACCCCGAGCATCGCCTCGATGGACACCAGGTTGAAGCCCTGTCGTTGCAGGGCGAGGATCGCGTCCAGCCGGCGGACGTGGGAGTCGTCGTAGAGCGCGGCCCGACCGTGCCGCACCGGTGGGGGCAGCAGCCGCCGGGCCTGGTGAGCTCGGATGTTGCGCGGCGACATCCCCACCTTGCGAGCGAGCTCCTCCACGCTGTACCCGACCGGGCCGCCGGGTGTCGTCGTCACCTCGTCGATGGTCACGGTGGCCTCCGGCAGCACTCGGTGACGGAACACGACAACCCCGTCGAACCGCTGTCACGCTGGCGGTCCGCCGATCGCAGCGTAAGGGTGGGAGCAGGGCGGGTAACAGGCGAGGAATTACTACTTGTCCATTGTGGTGACAATCATTAGGATCACCATCCGCCGCAAGTCGCTGATTCCCAATTACCCGACTTTCGCCGCAGCGCGACCTTTTCGCGGCCACATTCGATGAATTTCCCACTCTCCGAGCCGACCGGATCCACCGGTGACCCACGATGAAGCGAAACCGGCGGCCCGGAACCTCCCGCGCTGCCTGTCGCCGCCACCGGCGGTCGACAATCGAAGGGAGCAGGGTGTGACACCTGTTGATCGAGCGGTCTTCGTGGCCGCGTACAGCCGGCTGGTCGCCGACGTCTGGGCCGACCCGGCCAAGGAGCAGGCGCTCGACCGGGACCCGCGGGGTTTCCTCGCCGGCTACGGGCTCCAACTGTCCGAGGATGTGCAGGTCCGGGTGGTCCGGGACATCACCGACGCCGATCCGGATCTGGAGGTGCAGGTCGAGTCCTGGCAGCAGGCGGGCGGCACCGGGACCTTCGTGCTCTTCGTGCCGTCGCTGCTGCCGGTGGCTCAGGTGGAGCTGGCCGAAGACGAACTGGACAGCGTCGTCGCCGGCCTGGACCCCAGCTGCGCCTGCTGCTGCCCGTGCTGCTGCACCTGACACCGAACTCTGCCGCCCAATGGCCTGCGCGGCAGATTCTGATGGCAGTCAGCGGAAATCGTTGATTGTCGAAGCTCGATCTTCGTAGCGTTCTCGCCACGGCGCTCACACCCCGTCTTACAGCCACCCGAGGAAAGGACCGAACGATGAGCAACGACGACCAGGAATATGGCGCGAGGTTCGTGACCAAGTACTCGGAACTGGTCACCGCAGTGTGGCGCAGCGACGAGGAACTGCAGCGCCTGCTCGCCGACCCCACCGGCTACGCGACGGCGGCCGGCCTGCCGGTCGCCCCCGGCGCCCGGGTCGAGGTCGACCGCGCCCAGCCCGCCACGCTCTACACCAAGGACCAGATCGTCGCCGACTGGGCCGGCACGCCCGGCCTGCACGTGCTGCACGTGCCCGAGGTGCCGCTGGTCGACCTCAACGAGCTGACCGAGGCCGAGCTGGAGACGGTCGCCGGCGGCGTGGCCCCCATCGCCGACAACAACGTCAACATCATCGCCGTCCTCATCCTCTGAGTTCCCCACCCCCCGCCGGGAGCCTCGATGACTGACACGACCGAGACCATCGCGTTCCGATCCGGCACCTACCGGACGGCCACCGTGGAGCAGACCTGGGAGCGGGTCGGGCGCCTGCTCGACCGGTTCCGGATCACCCGGGTCGCCGACATCACCCGGCTCGACGAGATCGGCCTACCGGTGCACGTCGCCTACCGGCCGGTGGGAGCCACCATGGCGGTGAGCGTCGGTACCGGCGCCACGGCGACGCAGGCCCGGGTCAGCGCGGTCATGGAGAGCATCGAGTCCTGGCATGCCGAGAACCTCCGACCGGGGACCGTCGTCCGGTCCCCGGCGGAGGCGCTCGACCTGCCGTACGACATCCGGTGGCTGCACCTGGCGGAACGGTCACCCCTGACCTCTGCCGTCGAGCTCGACTGGGTGGCCGGCCGGGGGCTGGTGACCGGCACGCGTTGCCTGGTGCCCCGCGCCACCATCGAACTCGACTTCACCATCCGGCGTGGCTGGGACCGCGCCCTGTTCACTCCCAGCAGCAACGGTCTGGCCACCGGGAACACCTTCGCCGAGGCGAGCCTGCACGCTCTGCTGGAGGTCGTCGAACGCGACTGCATCGCCCCGTACTGCACCTCACCGTTGGCCGAGCGCACCTACGCCGACCCGGCCACCGCCACCAACGCGATGACCCGCACGGTGCACGACGCGCTGGTGCGGGCCGGTTGCTGGGTGGAGGTCTGCGACATCACCAACGCGGTCGACGTCCCCTGCTACGCCGCCTCGATCTGGTCGGAGGACCTGCCGGTCACCTTCGGCGGCTTCGGCTGCCACCTGGACCCGGAGATCGCCGTCGGTCGAGCCATGGCGGAGGCAGCGCAATCGAGGCTCGTCATGGTCTCCGGTGCCCGGGATGACATCGACGCCACCGCGTACCAGGACGTCGGCGGACCGCCGGTGCCGCCGCCCACCGTCGATCGGCCCCTCCGGCCGGTCCGCCGGGATTCGCCACCGGCGGGGGACGTGACCCAGGTGCTGCGCGAGCTGGCGTCGCGGGTGCAGCGGGTCACCGGCGTCGAGCCGTTCAGCGTCGACCTGACCCACGACGACATCGGCATACCGGTGAGCAAGGTGTTCGCCCCCGGCCTGCGGATGTTCGACGAGCGTGCCCTGAGTACCCGACCGGGAGTGCCCCGTGACTGACGTCGTCTTCATCGGTCCGAGCCTGCCGGCCGACGAGGTCGGTCGGCTGCTGCCCGACGCGGTGGTGCTGCCGCCCGTCGCGCACGGCGACCTGCTCCGCCTGGACGTCGCCCCCGGCGACCGGGTCCTCGTCATCGACGGGTTCTTCCTGCAACACCCGCCGGTCCGCCACCGGGAGATCCTCGACCTGCTCGACAGCGGCGTGACAGTTGCCGGCGCCGCCAGCATGGGCGCGCTGCGCGCCGCCGAGCTGTGGCCGTTCGGGATGCGTGGCGTGGGCGAAGTGTTCCAGCTCTACCGCGACGGGGTCGTCACGGGCGACGACGAGGTGGCCGTCGTGCACGGGCCCGCCGAGGAAGGCCACCGTTCCTTGAGCGTCCCCCTGGTGAACATCAGGGTCGCGCTGCGCCGCGCCGTCGCGGCCGGTGTGCTCAGCGACGCCGAGGCGGTGCTGCTGCTGAACATCGGCCGGGACCTGCCCTTCCGGCGGCGGTCGTACCGGGCGCTGGAGCGCAGCGCGCCACCCGAGGCGGCGACCGTGGTGGACCGCTTTCTGACCTGGCACCGGCAGAACCCCTGCGACACCAAGGGCGCCGACGCGCGGATGCTGCTGTCGATGGCGGCGGACAACGCCCCCGAGCTGTGCCCGGCGCACGCCGGCGACCAGCCGATCGACAACCTGCACACCCGCTTTCTCGACAGCTGGCGCTCGCGGTTCGCCGGCGAGTCGGTCGGCGGGCACTGGGCCAGCGACCGGGAGGCCGCCGCGGTGCTGATGCTGCTGCATCCCGAGTCGGCGACCTGGCACCGGCGGGCGGTGCTGGCCGGGCTGGCCGAGGTCGACATCGCCGACCCGATGGTCGAGGAGCGCGCCGCCGAGGTCGCCCGCCGGCGAGGGCTGACCGGCGCGCCGCCGAGCGGATGGGACTGGCTGACCGACCGGGAACGGGGCCTCGACGACCGCGAGGCGGTGCTGCGGCTGCTGGTGCGGGCGTTCGGCACCACGCCGTACCGCAGCCTGGCGCTGTGGATGGTCGCGGCGCCGCTGCGTACCCCCGCGTTGCTCACCGCGGCGCGGCAGGTCGCGGCGACCGCGGCGTCGCTGAACGAGACGCTCGTCCCGCGTACGACGGGGAACCGCCGCCCGGGTGGTCGACTGCACTTCCGCACCGAGATCGTCGACGCGTGCTTCGCCCGACTGTGGGGCTGTGCCGCCGACGAGCTGGAAGCGGCGGCGTGGGACCGGGGCTTCGTCGACCTCGCGGCGTTCCGGTACGCCGCCGAACCGTTGGTCGCGTACGTCAAGGCGTTCGGTTCCCCGCGACTGCCCGCGGTGGGCACGCGCGCCCAAGAGGACACCCTGGCCGGTTCCGCGGCCCGGGTCGGTTGAGGAGGAGTCGATGAGCGGCACGGTGAAGGCGGCACTGATCTACCCCCCGCTGACCGATCCCACCTCGGGATACCACTCCCTGAACTACCTCGATTCGTACGCCCGGGCACAGGGGCACCGGCCGGCGGAGATCATCGACGCCAACATCGAGGCGTTCCACCACTCGTACACCCCGTCGGCGTACGACTGGCTTCGCCGCGAGCTGTCCCGGCTCTCGATCGACGACCTCAGTGGCACGGACGCGCTGATGGCCCAGGCCAACCAGCTCGGCCTGCCCGACCCGGATCCGGAGCGGCTGCGTCGGTCGATCGGGGTGCTGCAGGATCCGACCCTGTTCTACGACTACCGGCACTACCAGGACGCCGTCGAGGGCGTGATCTCCTGGATGGACGCGCTCGGCACGGTCGGGTTCCCCGGGCAGTTCCACGCCGGCTTCCGGCTCCACCCACCGCCGATGATCTCGATCGGCTCGGTGGCCGCGCTGACCGACGAGACGCTGCTCGCTCGGCTCAACCGGCCCTTCCTGCCGTACTACGAGGACGTGCTGATCCCACGGCTGGCCGCCGGCGGGCACCAGGTGATCGGCATCAGCGCCACGTACCAGTGGCAGTTGCCGTTCGCGCTCTGGATCGCCCGACTCGTCCGGCGGGCCTGCCCGGACGTCTTCCTCATCGCGGGTGGCACGGAGATCTCCGACGTCTGGAAGTGCGCCAGCAAACCGGAGTACGTCTTCCAGGTGCTGGCCGACTTCGACGCGATCGTCGTCGGCGAGGGGGAGAGCGCGTACACGGAGATCCTGGACGCGGTGGCTGCCGGCACCCTCCCGGCCGGGCACCCCAACGTCCGGCTGCACCCCAAGTACGGCCGCCAGCGCCAACTGCCCCTGCGGTACGAGCGCCTGGCGCAGGTGCCGGTGCCGGACTTCTCCGGCCTGCCCTGGGACCTCTACCTCAGCCCGGAGCGGTTCGTCTACTACTCGCCGACCCGGGGCTGCTACTGGAACAAGTGCACGTTCTGCGACTACGGGCTGAACACCGACGGTCCCACCAGCCCATGGCGGCAGGACACGGTGAGCACCATGATCGCGGACGTCACCGAGCTGTCGAAGTTCGCCAAGTTCATCTACTTCTCGGTCGACGTGCTCGCTCCCGCGACCATCCTGCGCTTCGCCGAGCAGGTCGTCGAGCGAGGGCTGGACTTCCGCTGGGGCGCCGAGATCCGGCTGGAGAAGTACTGGTCGGACGAGCGCTGCGAGTTGCTGCGGCGCAGCGGCTGCGTGGCCATCTCGGTCGGCTTCGAGTCCGGTAACCAGCGCATCCTCGACCTGATCGACAAGGGTACGAAGCCGGAACAGGTGCGCCGCACCATGACCGCGATGACCAAGGCCAACATCGGTGTGCAGATGATGGGCTTCACCGGTTTCCCCACCGAGACCCGCGAAGAGGCGTTGGACAGCGTCACCTTCCTGCGCGACAACCCGGACCTGTGGACCCTCGGCGGGCTCGGTGACTTCATGCTCACCCCGGGCGCCATCGTCGCCAAGGAACCCGATCGGTTCGGCATCACCAACGTGCGGCCGGTGGAAGGGTCGGACATCGTCCGGATGCTCAAGTACGACGAGCCGGTGACCGAGGCGGCGCAGGCCGAGGTCGCCCAGGCCAAGGCCGGCCTGAACCCCGGGCACTACCACCGTCCGTGGCTGGGCAGCACCGACACCCCGCACACGTTCTTCTACCACGACCGGTACGGCACGGCGGTGCGTGGCGTCCTCGCCAACGATCGGGTTCGGCACGACACCGACGACCAGACCGAGTTCCTCGCCAACGGCGCCTTCGTGGACCGCGACGACGAGCAGGTCTGGGAGGCGTACCGGCGGATCCGGTCCGACGAGCAGGAGGGCGTCCCGGGCGACCTGCCGGCGGACCGGCACCTGTTCCGCCGGGTCGACGGGCAGGTGTTCGCACTCAACCGCAGCAGCCGACTGTTCCTGGATCTCTTCCACGCGCCGCTCACCCTCGCCGAGGCGCAGCGTCGGCTCTGGATCGTCGAACCGACCGTCGCGGACCGGGTCTGGCGGACCTTCATCGGGCAGCGGTTGATTCGCCGGCATCGGCTCCCGGCCGAGCCGGTGCGGTGAGCCGGCCGCCCGGCGGGGTATTCCGTCCAGGCGCCCGACCGGTCGTCGTTCGGGTAGTGCAGGTCGTACGTCGTGGTCCGGCCCGATCCCGACGCCAGCGGCTCGGTCCTGACGGTACGCGCCCCTGTGCCCGGTTGGTGCGGAACCGGGCCAGGTCCGGGTGTGCGCGGCTCTCAGGCCGTTGCGGCGCTCACCGCGATCTCGCCGTTCACGCCGGCCGGGTAGAAGCCACCCGAACTCACCTGGTTCGGGCTCAGGTACACGATGTTCAAAACCGATTGGGCCGTGCGGCCGTAGCACATGCCGTTTTCATCGGTGGGGATGAAATTCGGGTCGGTCGCCGTGCCGACCCCCTGGTCGTCATCCGTTGGACCATCAAGACTGTTGCGCGCGTCAGAGATCTTTCGTACCGAGTCAAATACTGTGTCGTCGGTGAGTCCGGCGCTGTAGAGCGCGGATCGGACAATCCCCGCGTGGTACGCCTCGGTGGCCAAAAGGCCAGCTGCCGCATCAAGGTACGTTTTGTTCGACAGCAGTGACGCGGAGCCCTTGAACGCCGACACTCCGACGTCTTCGAACAGGAACGCCGCAAAGAGGAAATTGAGGTCGTTCGCGTACGGGTCAAAGCTTTCGCCCTGCTTGATTAGACCAGCGGCAGTCGCCGCCGCGGTGAAGCTCGTGTCCAGCGAAATCGCGGGACGAGCAACAGCGGCGTTGCCGAGCGCGGATCGCAGGAAGGCCACGTGCTGCATCTCGTCGGCGGCGATTTCCTTCGCGAACCTCTGCACGAAGTTGCTGCTGAAGTTGACTGAACCTCCGCCGGACACCTCACCGCGCACCCCGGTGCCGGTAGTCATCTCGTCGGGAAGCCCGGATCCTGTCGTCGCGCGGAGATAGAACTCGGCTTCGAGATATTCGAGATTGAGCGCGAAGTTGAGGATGGCCGCGTCGCTCGGCGAGCCGCCACCTGCCGGATCGGCCGCGCAGACCCCTGGATCAACCAAGGCCGTGAGCCTTCGCCGATCTGTTTCGGATTCTGCACTGCGTGACACCGCCTCTGAGATGAACCACTTGTCCATGCTGCCTCCGTTTTGGTGCATACAGGTCCTAGCTGTCCGTCTCAGTCAACCCGACCGAAATGGATGACTCTCACGTTAGCTGTGAGAACGAACCTCAGGAATTGTTTGCGGAAATATGGTCGAGCATGCCTGACCCGGGGCAGTTCGGCGGGTGCGGTGGGAGGCCCCTTCCGCCCGCGGACGCGCCTTTGTACGACATCAACCAGCGTGGCGCTCGAACAGAACGTCGGCGTCCTTCCAGCACTCGTGCGCCTTCGGTGGCGCGAGAGCCCGCGCCTGCCGGAACTGGTCCTTGGTCATGCCTCTGCTCTGGGCCTCGTGGGCGTCGACCGCCAGTTGGCGACGTGCGGGATCGGAGTCGGGGGCTGCGTAGAACTTTCCGTCCCGCAGAAGGGCCTTCACCGCATCCGGCCCCATTCCCAGCTCCGCACCGATCGCCGCGCGGTTCATTCCCGCCTCCTGGAGGGCGACCGCCCGACGGCAGCGCTCAAGTCGCGCGGCACGTGTTTCGGCGTTCGCGCTGGGGTTGGTGGCGCGTGGTGCCGGTGATCCAGGCTTCCTGGGTCGCTGGAGCCGTGGATCGTCCGGCTTGCCGAATACCACGCTCGGCACCGGCCGAGGTTCGCCAATGATCCACGACGCGAAGACGTTGTGCAGGTTGCCGAGGTCAGCCGAGGTCACGCCGACGAGGCGGATGCCAGTGCGAGCGGCGAGCTCGACCTTCCGCTCCATCTTGCTCGCGTAGGCCGGCTCGTCCGGGAGGCCCCAGGCCTCGACGTAGGTGCCGTCGTCGAGCAGCCAGTCGGCCCGCAGGCCGGTGGTGTTCAGGTCGGGATCGTAGGGCCAGTAGGGCTCGACCTCATGGGCGATGCCGTTCGCGGTCAGGAAGTCGTCGATGTGCCGTTCGAGGAGGGACCGGCACAGGTGGCCGTCCGAGGCGACGGTGACGGTGCCGCGAGCCAACTGCACACCGTCTCCGAGCAGCCCCGCCCGCTTCAGCCAGTCGGCCCAGATGAGCGGTGCGCGCTGCTCGGCGCCGGCAACCGCGCGGCGGACGCGGGCCCGGGGAACGTGCATACGGATGAGCATGGCGCGGTCCGCCGCGGCCGGTTCCACTGTCGACACCAGCCGCGGGATCTGCGCCTGGCTGGGCGGGCCGCCCAGTTCCGCGGCGAGTTGCTGCAGGCACCAGACGGCCAGTGGCTCCCACGACTCGTCGCAGCCGCGGTCGACCAGGAACCCCTTCACGGCCTTACGGGCGCACCCGGAGCAGTACGCGAGCGACTTGGCCCCCGGCTCCGCACGCCGGGTCGCGGTCAGCGCGTCTCTGCCGCAGAGGCGACAGGGAACGGGCTTCTGGCCGTGCCGATACTCGCCGTGGTCGTGCGGACCGAACAGGGACTCCACGTCACGCAGGTAGTAACTGTCGTGGTGGAGCCAGTAGGTGCCGTCCTCAGCGAAGATCCGGTTCTCCTTCTCGTCGGTCCACCGCAGGGGCGACAGATCGGCCAGCCCGTTGGGAAACACGTCCCGGTGACGGGCCCACATCCGCCACACCTGTTGCTCGGCCAGTTCCGACGCCCGCCGGGACTCGGCCGCGTACCGGTCGGCGACACCGAGGTGACGGAGGAACTGCTCCGGATCGGGTGCGGCCCAGCGAGTCGCGACGGGGACGATGCCGTGCCGCCGCAGCAGGATCTCGGCGGGTTCCCGGTACGCGTCGGCATGGACGTGAAGGACCTCGGTCTCGGGGTCGTACCACCCCATCGAGGGCTCGGCACCACGCGGCTTGAGAAGCCACCGCGCACCACGGTGCACCAGCACCGCGTCGGGAAACCAGTCGCCGACAACCGCATCGTGTTGCGGGATACCTGCGCGTTCGAGCGCGTCCAGAGCTGCTCGCCGGTGACGCTCGTCGTCGAGGAACAGCACCTCGTCCTTGAGCTGTCCGATCCGACCACCGGCCTGGTTGACGACGTAGACCAGGTGGTTGCCGAACACGGACTGTTGCTGGACGCGCAGCGGTGTGGAGGAGACGTCGGCGGGTGGGTCCAGCCGCCACTGGCGTACGTGGTTCTCGGCTTGGGCTTCGAGCAGCACGGCCTGCTCGGCCCGTGCCGGCGGAATGTGGTCCATTCCCGGCACCGCCGTGACGAGAGCGCCGTCCGTCCGGTCCTCGCGACGGCTGAGGAAGTCGTCGATGAGCGCGAGCGCCTCTCCGGGTGAGGACACCCACAGCTGCAACTCGCCGTCCGCCTGACCGGCCCTCAGCCGAGCATGGCAACCGATCTCCGCCGCCTGCGCCGCCTCCGCCAGGTCGTGGAAGCGGTCTCCTCCGACGAGGCCGTGGTCGGCGTCGTACACGAACGCCATGTGCCGGTCCCGGTACGACCCGCCGTACGTGATCGGCTGGGCGATCGAGATCGCCTTGGGGTTGTACTCGTTGTCCGGTCGCGGGACGAGCGCCACGACGACGTCGATCCACTCGTTCCGGCTTCCGCTGCCGTGGCGCAGCAGCTCGAGCTCGACGAACTCGTTGAACCGCGCCCTCACCCACGTCGCGCAGTCGATGCGGAGCTGGCCGCGGGGAAGCATCCACAGGCCGTGCTCGGCGCTGAACGAGATCGCTGCTGACACGAGAGCGAATGATGCCAGGGATGATCAAGGAGGCGGCGGGGGGTCGGGGCACGCCGCTGGTCTGACACCAGCATCGTTGTCGGGCAGCGCCTTTCATCGATCCATGGGACGTCCTTCGGGAAAAGGCTTGTCGTCAACCCGACACCGCGTCACGGATTCGATCCGTCTAATGTGGTGGCTCGGCTGCCGCCGGACGGCCATGCGTTGATTGACGGTGAACGTTCGGGTGTCTTAACCGACTATCCATCTTGGTATGGTCGAGATCGAATCTGGGGGGACGATGCCGGAAACCGAACTGGTCAGATTTGTCGTCCGTGATGGCACCTCAGTCATTGTCGAGGTGGAGGAGGAACGTCGCGGCTCGACTCCCGCCGGCAGACGGGTGAATGGCGTCCGGGAAGCACGCGAGTTCTTCGAGTCGAATCTGGGCCATATTCGCGATGCGGCCGAGGCCGTACTCGCCGACCTGCGTAGAGCGTCGAGTCCCGACGAGATCAAGATCGGATTCGGGGTGAAATTGACGACCGAGGTCGGCGCTGTGATCGCCCGCTCGGCCGTAGAGGGCAACATTTCGGTCGAGCTGCTCTGGCGGCGCGATGACTCCGCGGATACCAGCAAGCCATGACCGGCTCCGATGAGGTGTGGCGATTGGAGGTGACCGGCGCGAGCACGGGATGTGGCTTCGCTGTCACGCCGACCCGCGCACTCACCTGCGCCCACCTCATCGGTCCCGGCCAGCGGCATTGCCAGGTCGCCTCGCTGCCCGGCACCCGCACGGTAGACATCCCCCGCGCATTCGACAGCGTCGACAACCCGATTCCGGACGTCGCGACGATCGACATTGCCGGTCATCCGGCGGGCGCGGTCGCGCCGATGGGCCCGGCGACCCGACCCGCTGTGGGAACGATCCTCGACCTCTTCGGGCTTCCGGACCGCCGCCAGGAAGGGCGTCGAAGCCAAGCGCGGGTGTCAGGCCCGAGCCGCACCGGCGAGTGGCTCCAGATCGACGCCGTCCATGGTCACACGGCATGGGTTGAGCCCGGCTTCAGTGGCGGTGCCGCTACGGACGCGGCCACCGGGCTCGTCGTCGGCATGGTCGTCAGCGCGGACAGGTCGCTCTCGGAACGATCCGCTTGGATCATTCCCAACGACACCATCGTCACGAGCGCCCCGTGGCTCGCCGCTCTGCTCGCCGATCCGCTCGCCGGAGACCCCGACTACGTCACCCTGCTGCGGTCTCTCAACGCCCGGCGATACACGGCGGCTCTCGATCGGCTCCCCGATCTGCACAGCAGGCACCGCCGCAGCTCGGATCTGTACTACTACTGGGCACTCGTGCTGCTACAAGGCGTCCGCCCGGCGAATCACTCCGGCGAGGTCATCGACGGCATCGAGCGGCTGCTGGGCGAAGCCTGCCGCCTCGATTCGGGCTCGGTTCACGCGCGGGCGCTCCTGGCGCTGGTCCGTGAGGACTACTACAGCCTGCGCAGCCTGCCGGTGTCAGGTCGCGCCAGCCATCACGACCTGGACACCAGCCGTGTGTCGACCAGCCACGCGATCGAAATCGTCAGCCACGTCCCGGCAACGGAGTGCCTGACCTGGCGCAAACTTTATCGTCGATCCATGGGATGAGGCATGACGCAGAACCACAGTAGGGAAGAGCTGGTACACAAGTACTTCAACCGGGTGCCGCAGAAGCCCTCGTACCTCGGGCCGTTGATCGCGCTCGGCGGCGGCGGCCTGCTCCTTGTCATCGGCCTCGTGTCGCTGGTCGGTGCCTCCAGCGACAGTGGCCTCGCAGGTTTGGCGTGTCTCGGCTGCCTGGGCATCCTCGGCGGTGGTGCGGCCGTCGTCGTCGGTGGGATCAAGCTCGCCGCCTCGTACTCGGCCTACAACGCGGCGATCGCCGCGGCCTACCCGCGCGCCACCGACACCCAAATGGACGCCTGGCTGCAGGAGGGTGAGAACTACGCGGCGGACGCCGGCCGTCGGCGGTTGAACCGCCACCCGGGCGAAGTCACCCTCAAGTGGGGCGAGAACCTTCTGGTCTTCCACGGTCTGCCGCCGGATGGCCTGTACCAGATTGCCCGCGGTGCTGACGGCGTGCTGCGCGCCTCGCTCTACAAGATCCTGGTCGTCTACCTGTCGAACTATCGGCTACTGACCTACGAGTCCATCCTCGACATGCGGTCCGGCGCGACCGTCAGCGATGCCACGAAGGAATACCACCTGCAGAGCGTGGACGGGCTGGAGACCGCCAGTGACCGGGTGAACATCTTCATCCCGCCGGGAACCCAGGCGCCGCAGCCCCCCGGCCAGCCCGGCCACCCCGGCTACCCCGGCCAGCCGGGACAGCCCGGCCATCCGGTGCCGTCGAACCAGACGGCGACCGAGATCCCGACCGCCACCGGGGGCATCGTGCACCTGACCGGCCGGCAGACCCTACGGCTCATGGTCGCCGGGCGGCCAGCCATCGAGCTGGTGATGGGTATCTCCGCGACCGACCAGGTCCACATCGAGGGCGTTTCGGGCTCGACCACCGAGAGCATGATCCATACCCTTCGGGAATACCTGCGCCGCCACAACGGTGGCGCCTCGGGGCAGCCGACCATGCCCACCAGCATTCCTCCGCTACCACCGCTCGGCCCGGAGTGACGCGGACGACGCGAGTGCGGTGACCACGAAAGATGAGGGCGTCGGGGTCAGCCTGCGCGGGCAGCGGGCTGACCCCCACGTCGTCGCCGTGGCCCCGTGTGCCTGGCGGCTGGCCCCGGAATCAGGACTCTGTCGGCTGCCGCGCGGCGTCGCCGGATGCCTGGTGAATCGCTGGAGATACCAGCTGACGCAGAGCGGTCACGGTGAGTCGACCGAGGCTCGCCACCGGGACCGCCCCTGGTTGCCCGTGGCCACCGATCAGCACCACCGGGCACCCGGCAGCAACTGCGCTGGCGAGTCCGGTAGGTGAGTCTTCTACGACTGCGCAGCGTGCTGGCGGAAGGCCCAGCCGCCGTGCCGCCAACAGATACGGATCGGGTGCCGGCTTCGTCCGCTTCACGTCGTTGCCGCAAACCACGACGTCGAACCGGGGCGCAGCGGAGTGAATCAGCAGAGCGTCGAGGACGTATCGGCTGCTCGATGTGACGAGCCCGACGGGCGCGCTGTCCGCTTGCAGAGCCGCGATCAGGTGTAGCCCCTCGGTGTGCCAACTCGTCGCACCGTCACGGTAACGCTGCCGAACCGCCGCCTCGACTTCCGCCACATCCTCGACGGGGTCCAGGCCGGACCAGCCGAGCCGGCGGTGGATCGTCGTGATGGCCTCCAGTGCGGTCAGACCGAGCAGGCCGTCTGTTGCCCCGGCCGGAACGGGCTGTCGCGCGTCGATCAGGGCTACGAAAGCGGACCGCCAGATTGGCGCGGTGTCGACCAGGGTGCCGTCGAGGTCGAACAGAACTGCCCACTCATCCATGGCGGTCATGGTGCTCCTCGGCAGGCCACGAATCAACGCGCCATCCTGGCTGGGCCAGAATGCTGCCGATACGATCGGCCAACCGCTTTCCCGACGGAGGTTGTGCTGATGTACCGGGTCGAGCAAGCGATCGCCTTCGTTCTCGGCCGGGCGAAAGCCGAGCCTGTCGGGCTTGCCTTCCTTGTCGGGGAGCGGCTGATGCTGACCTGCGCCCACGTGGTGAATGTGGCGCTCGACCGTGCCGTCCGACAGCCGGACAGAGTCCCGAAGAACAGCCGCGTCTCGCTGCATTTCGCTCTGCTGGGGGCATCGAACAGTTGGATCGAACGCAGCGCCGAGGTGGTGGCGTGGCTGCCGACCGGTGACGACTTCGACGTTGCGGACGTCGCGGTGCTCAGGCTTGGCGAAGCCCTTGCCGGCAGTGGCGCGGAACCGCTTCGCATCCGGGCGGATCTGAAGGACCGCTACAACGTGGCGGTGCAGATGTGGGGGCCGGGTCAGGGGCGCGACCTGGGCAGGCATGTGCAGGGCCGGTTGCTCGGCGCGGTCGGCAAACACCGGTTGCAAGTCGATGAGGTGGTGCACCGGGTCTTCCGGGTTCAGCACGGGTTCAGCGGCGGGCCGGTCTGGGATCCCTCCACCTCTGCGGTGTTCGGCATGCTCCAGGCGATCACCACCGACGACTCCGCCGAGGTGCTGGTGCTCGATGGTGCGTTGTTGGAGCGGGCGTTGGCCGCGGTCGCCACCGCGCGACCCGGGCTGGTGCTACTCCATGACCACGGCGAGGTTCACTACGACGGTACGCAATACACCCTGCGCCAACGGCGCCTGCTGCACCACGGCGGCGGCACCCCTCGTGCGAAGTACGAGATGAAAGTATCGGTGCAGCGCTTTCTCAACGACGAGGCCGTGCGCAACCTGCGCCACCACGCGCAGCACCCACTCAGTGTTGAAGACCCCGTCCGTGACATCGACCTGAGGGCCTGGTGCGTCGTCGACGGCGAATCCCATCCCATGGATGCCAAGCCGACAAAGGTGCGTCACGAGGAAATCAACTTCGACCTCTGTTTTCCCGGCTCGAAATTGCTGGCGCCGGGCCAACAGGTCGTTGTCGAGTACACGTACCGCGTCAGTGACGAGAAGTGGGGCCAGTGGTACAAGCGCAACATCAAGCCGAACACCGATCGGCTCTCGGTAGAGGCGCACTTGCCGACAGAGTTGGAACCGGAGTGCTGGGGCGTGACGTCGCTGCCGTCGGAGACGGACCTTGAACCCTTGCCGGACGTTGAGATGCGGGTCGAGGACGACCGCACGATCTACTCCTGGGACCGTACGGCAGAGGAGGACGACCTCGCCCAGGAGCGCCGCATCCGTCTGGACTGGTTCTTCTGGAAGCGCATCCCCGACAGCAGTGCCTACGACGACGCGCCCAGCGTCCTTCGACAGTTCGGCATCAGGCAGTTGCGTAGGCCGGCCCGAGGGCGAAGGTTGTCGGAGTTGCCGGCCAAGACCAGGGCCATCAACTTCGAGTCGCCAAGCGACCGGCTACTCGCCGGTCGGGTGCTCGCGCACCTGCGTCGCGTCGCCGGATGGGTCAACCGGTATCACTCGTTCAAGCCTGAGGTGAGCATGGGAATCGCCGCCCCTCAACTCGGCATGGCGTACGCCATTGCGATCGTCAAGGAGCCAGGTTCGCGGGACTACATCGAGCTGGTGAATCCGAGCGTGGTCGAGCGGACCGACGAGGAGGTCCGTGACTATGAGGGGTGCCTGAGCTTCTTCGACGTCCGGGGCATCGTCCAGCGGCCTTACGGTCTTCGCGTGCGCCATTGGACGGCAGAGGGCGACATGCGAGATGTCGTACTCACCGGGGGACTCGCGCGCAGCGTCGCCCACGAGATCGACCACCTGAACGGCAAGGTCTACACCGATGCCGACCGCATGCCCGACGGCGAGGGTCCTATCGATGTCTCACATTACCGTCAGCTCCGCGAGGGTGGCTTGTTCACTCCGCCGGTGCCGCCTGAGCGGTTGAGTTGGCAGCAGCCGGAGGCTCACTCCGCCGCCACATGATGTTGACCGTGAAGGTCGCCTCGGTGGTGCCCTTGGTGAAGATGAGGCCGGTCTCCCCGCCTATGGCCAGGCCGAGCTCGACGGAGATCTCGTCCGGTGTGGCCGCCGACCGGAGGCGGTCGATGACGGTACGTAACGCGGGCAGCGCCCGTTCCAGCGACGCCGCCAACGTGGTCGCCGACCACTGACCGCGTCCATCGCCCGCCGCGGCCAGCTCGATCCCTGCGATGTCACGGCGGTCAACCACTACCTCGATGTACTCATCGCTACCCTCGGTGACCGGAACCTTGAGCAGCACAGTGCTCATTCGCCCTCCCTGAGTCTCCCGTGACGCGCGGTGTCTGTCGTTTGAGCAATGTGTAGCAGTCGAACGCCCGTCTGCGGAAGACGACCCGGGTCGCGACCGGTGTGGCGGGTCCCGACCCAGGTCCGAGGCGCTGGCGTGGACGCATCGCGTAGGCCAGACTTGAGATCAATGGAGGGATGGGGGATGGGCGCCTCCGCTCAAGGTGAGGCGGCTGCGGCGTTCGTCCGGGAACTCGCGTACTGGCGGCACCACCGGGCCATGTCCAAAAAGACGCTCGCTGGCCGGATCGGTTTCGACCCTTCGTATGTCAGTCACATCGAGAGCGGGCGACATCAGCCCACTGAGGAGTTCGCCCGCCGCGTAGAGGCGGTGCTTGAGACCGGAAACCGGGTCTGGCAGCGATACGTGGCCTTCGCCGGCACCAAGCTCCAGCGTGGTCTGCGCCTGGCTCCCGCTCCCACCGCGATCCCGCCACCGAGTGGCCCGCACCTGGTGATCGAGGAGGAGTTGGCCGCCCTCTCACTCGCCGATGGCTGGTACGAATGCCGGATCCAGCGTCACCTGCACAGTGTGGGCACCGAGCCGATCACCCGGCACACGGTGCAGATCGACATCGACCGTTTTCCCGAAGACCCGGAACGCTCCATGGCCTTTCACGCTCGCCATCCGCTCAGCGTCGACGAAGTCGACTTCCGGGCCTCGATCGGCGCCGACCAGCCTGAGCCGATGAGGTGGAAGGTCACCCGTACCCGAAACGCCTTTATGAAGATCGCGCTGATGTTCGGCACCGAAGAGGTGCCCTACCCGCTCTATCCGGGCCAGCGCACGTGGATCCACTACGCCTACCGGGTGCCAGAGTGGAAGTTTGGTGACTGGCTCCAGCGGGACATCCGCCTGCCCACGCGTCGGCTGAACATCCGGCTTACTTTTCCGTCCTCCAGCCGTCCTGTGGTCTGGGGCAGCGAGACGTCCTTCACCACCGACGTGGCTGCCACTGTCACTCCGTCTCCCCGAGAGTGCGACGGGCTGGTCGAGTACGAGTGGGAGGTGCCCCGGCCACGGCTACGCGCCCAGTACAGGCTGAACTGGCGCTACCCCGACCTGAGCCGGCAGTGACCGCAGCGGTGCGCGCGCGGCTCAGCGAATGCCCGACGCCAGGCCCCTGTCACGGTGGCCTCAAAGGGTCAGCGGTCGCCGGGGCGGACCAGCCCGCTCTCATACGCGATGACCACGAGTTGGGCGCGGTCACGGGCGTTCAGCTTGTGCAGCAGGCGACTCACGTACGTGCGGGCGGTGTCCGGGCTGAGGTGCAGGGCCGCTCCGATCTCCACATTCGACCGACCGGTGCCCACCTGTGCCAGGACGTCGCGTTCCCGCCCGGTGAGCCCGGTCAGCCGGGCCGGGTCCGCGACGGGGGAGCGGGCCGCCGCGGCGATGACCCGCCGGGTCACCGCCGGTGACAGCAGCGCGTCCCCGCCGGCCACCACGCGGACGGCGTCTCGCAGGGCGTCGGGTGGGGTGTCCTTGAGGAGGAAGCCGGCCGCGCCGGCGCGGATGGCCTCGAAGAGGTACTCGTCGTCGTCAAAGGTGGTCAGCATGACCACCCGGACGTCGGCCAGCGTCGGGTCGGCGAGGATGCGGCGGGTCGCCTCGATACCGTCGCCGCCGGGCATTCGGACATCCATCAGGACGACGTCGGGTCGCTGCTCGCGAACGACTGCCACGCCGGTGCGGCCGTCGCCGGCCTCACCGACCACGGTGACGCCCGAGGCGCGTTCCAGCAACGCGCGAAGGCCGGTGCGCACCAGGTGCTGGTCATCGACGAGGACGACGCGTACCTCGCTCATACCACGACCCCGGCCAGCGGTAGGTGGACCGAGACCCGGAAGCCGCCGCCGGCGGTCTCGCCGGCCTCGAGGGTTCCGCCGAGCAGCGCAACCCGCTCCGACATACCGCGCAGTCCCTGACCCGTCTCGACCGCGGTGCCGCCGCCGGATCCCCGGCCGTCGTCGACGACCTCCACCGACATCCGGGCCGGGGTCGCCCGGATCGTCACCGTGGCGCGGGTGGCGTGGGCGTGGCGCAGCACATTGGTCAGTGCCTCCTGCACGATCCGGTAAACGGTGCTGCCGACCACCGCGGGCAGGGCGTCGACCGGGCCGTCGAGGTGCAGCTCGACCGGCAGCCCGCCGCGGCGGACGCCCTCAACGAGCGTACGCAGCTGGCTGAAACCGGGGGCCGGCTCGCGCGGTCCGGGGTCCCGACGCAGCGTGCCCAATGTGGCACGCAGCTCGGCCATGGCGCTGCCGCTCACCGCGTGGATCGCGGCCAGGGCGGCCTCGGCCTGCCCGGGCTCGGCATCGGCGAGGGCCTCCCGCGCCACGGCCGCCTGCAGGGTGACCACCGACATCGTGTGTCCGAGCGTGTCGTGCACCTCCCGGGCGATGCGCAGCCGCTCGGCCTCGACCTGCTGGGCGGCCTCCCGGCGGCGTTCCTCGGCCGCCGAGGCGGCCTGCCGGGCCAACGCGAGCCGCAGCGAACGCCGGTTGCGGACGGCGTCACCGAGAGCGATGACGGCGAGCATCAGGGCCGCCTCGGAGCCGAGACCAGCACCGATCACGACGGAGATGTCGTCTCCCTCGATGAGCCGGGCGACCACCGAAACGGCCAGCAGACTCCCGCCGACGGCGACGGCCGGGACCACCCGGCCCCGCAGGGCCGCCACGTAGAGGATGGCGGCGGCCGGGGCGGCAACACCGACCGGCGGCAGCTCCAGCGCGTAGTAGCCGAGGATGCCGGCTGCAGTCGCCAGCAGCGCCGGGACCGTCCAACGCCGGGCCACCAGCAGAAGTACGGCCAATCCGACCCCGAATCCGCCGGCCAACGCCACCTGGGAGGTCGACGCGTCTTCGGTCACGACCGCCGCCGTGACCAGGCTCAGGACGGCCACAGCGAGCAGCGCCTCGGTACGGGTGGGTGAGGTGGCCTGCACGTTCGTGAGCCTAAGTCGGTGTGGGTCCGCGCCGCTGCCGTCCGCAGGCAACACCCGCGCCCCGGCAGGTACGTCGAGAAGCGATGCCAGCTCGCGCGGCCGCGCGGCAGACGGTCCCGGTCCGGCGACCTAGCGTCGATGGCGACATAACAGATCGTGCCCGCAGGGGTCCGAAACTCGGGGGAGAAGTGCCGCTGTGTCCCGTATCAAGCTGACGTGGATCGTGCTCATCGTGCTCGTCTGGGCGGCGATGATGTCCTTTGGTGGGGTCGCGGCCGAGACCGTGATGCTCTACCCGAACATCTTCGGGGACGCACCCGCCTCGCTGGACCGGGCCCGTGAGTTCCTGGTCGCCGGTGGCCCGAGCGACTACTTCCCGCCGTTGGGCGCCTCGGTCGTGCTGACAAGCCTCGCCGCGACCGCCCTCACGTGGCGCAATCGGCGACTGCGGTGGTACGTCGCCGCCGCCGCGGCGGTCTTCATCGCCTGCGAGTTCCTGTTCTCGGTCGTGTTCTTCTGGCCGCGCAACGAGATCATGTTCGTCGACCCGGTCGGCACGCACTCCCCGGAGTACCTGCGCCAGGTCGCCGAGGAGTTCGTCGCCGGCCACTGGGTACGCCTCGTCGGCGGCGCGGTGACATCCGCGTTGGCGTTCACCGCCCTCCTGCGCTTCGCCCGGGAAACCGCGCCGGTACGGGGCGAGCGATGAGCGCGGGACGTCGTACTCTCGGCTTCTCGTGGCCGGCCCTGGTCGCGCTCGCCGGGTTGGCCGCGCCGCGGGTGGTCCTGCACGACCTGCACGTCGTGGAGGAAGGGCAGCCCGCCGCCGTGTTGCTCGCGGTCGTACCGCTGATCTGTTGGGTGGTCGCCGTGCTGTGGCGGCGTCCGCCGCGCCCGTTCCTGACCGTTCTGGCAATCGGGGCGATCCACGGTGTGCTTCTCGCGGTCGGTCACCAGATTCTGTGGGACGAGGCGTTCGGTGCGACCGGGCCGAGGCTCGGGGACTTCGATCCTCGGGTGCAGGAAGCGATCCTTCGGCTGGCGGCGGTGTTCTCCAGTCTCGTTACCGGGGTGCTCACCGGGGTGGTGACCGGGGCGGTGGCGGTGGTGCTGAGTCGCGTCGTCATCGGGCCGCGGCGCGCCACCGAGCGGCAGGTCGAGAAGGCGCGGCGCGGGCCGTAGTCGCACCGGCGAGGGAGGTGTAGGTGGTTGCGGGGTCCGTCCGGGCGGGCCGGGGTGGCGCGGTGCGGTCGGTCATGCCGCTGGCCCTCCTGACGCAACTCCTTCCGCTGCGGTTCGTTGGTGCGACAAGGGGCGGATGGAGGCGGCGATGGCGGCGGGGCGAGGTGCCAGGCTGCTGCGTCCTCCGACGAGTTCGGGCCGTGCGACGTTCCTGGAACTGTTCTTCGATCTGGCGTTCGTTGTGGCCCTCACCCGGGTCTCGCAGCGATTCGCTGGTCTCGGCGATGACACCGGCTGGACCCTTGTCCTGGGTTTCGGGCGTACGCTGCTGCTCTTTCTGGCGCTCTGGTTGATCTGGTCGCACACCGCGTGGATCACCAGCCGTTACGAACCGGAGCAGCCGGTCATTCAGGCCGTCGTGGTCGGCACCATGTTCGCCGGTCTGATCATGGCGGTGACGCTGCCGCGTGCGCTGGAGGAGCGAGCGCTGCCGTTCACGGCCGCGTACCTGATGGTGATGGTGGTGCGGCCGTTGGTGGTGGCCGCCGCGCTGCATGGTCATCCGCGACGGATGGTGCCGATCCGGCTTGCCGTGTGGGCTTTGGCGAGCGCGCCGCTGTGGTTGGCCGGCGCGTTGGGTCCGGATGACCTCCGCCTGCCGCTGTGGGTCGCCGCGATCGCCGTCGACTACGTGGCGTGGGCCCTGGGTTGGCCGCTGCCGTGGCTCGGGGCCTCGAACGTGGGCCGTTGGCGGATCGCGGGGAGACATCTTGCCGACCGTTATCAGCAGATGTTTCTCATCGCACTCGGTGAGTCGATTCTGGTCATCGGTGTGGTCTTCAGCGGCGCGGACTATTCCGTGGGTCGGGCCGCCGCCTTCGCGGTCGCCTTCGCGACCAGCGCGCTGCTCTGGCGAATCTACTTCTACTGCACAGGTCTGCTGCTGAACGACGCGTTGGGACGGGTGGCCATGCCCGCTCGGCTGGGCGCGGCGTCGGAACGGACGCACCTGTTGATCGTGCTCAGCGTCCTCAGCACGGCGGTCGGCTACGAGTTGGTGATCGATCAGCCGTTCGGACAGCCGCGGCCCAGTTGGCTTCTGTTCGTGGTCGGCGGTCCGATGCTCTTCCTCGTCGCCCGTGTGCGGCTGGAGTACGAGATCTTTGGTCGGGTTTCCCGTTCCCACCTGATCGGCCTGGCCGCCCTGCTGCTGTTCACGCCGGCGTTGGCCCACTGGGCGCCGATGGCCGGGCTGAGCGTGGTGGCCGGAGCGCTGGCCCTGGTCGCGCTGCTCGACGCGTTCTGGAAGTGGGGACGGCCGACGGAGGGCCCCGCTTCACCGATCGGTGGGCGGACCTCCGACGGCGGCGACTCCGAGGCGTGACGCGCGGGCCGCCGCAGCCAACCCGGCAGCGCCCGTGACCGGTCAACGGTCGCCTAATTGTATTAGGTTGCAGCCTGATAGTGTTAGGTGGCGGCCAGGGTCCGGCTGCTGGGCAGCGGCGCGGCGCGCCGATGACCACCGACATCCCTGGAGAGGCTTGAGGCAGTGACCACCGAGCACCATCACTGGACCACCCCGATCACTCCAGACCTGCTCCGCGGCTTCGTCGACCTGGAGACGACAACGCGCGGTCTGCTGCCGCATCGGCTGACCGCCCGTGCGCGCCGGCAGATCCCCGACGACCAACTGGCCATGGCCGAGGCCCAGCCCTCCGGGGTGCGACTGGCGTTCCGCACCCAGGCCACCACGATCGAACTGGACACGCTGCCCACCAAGCGGGTCTACCAAGGCTTTCCGCCCCCACCGGAGGGCGTCTACGACCTGCTGATCGACGGCCGCCTGACCGCGCAGGCCTCGGTGGCCGGAGGCAACGTCCGGACCGTCACCGACATGTTCAGCCAGACGTCCGTGCTCGCCGAAGGGCCGGCCGGCACCGCCCGCTTCGCCGATCTGCCCGCTGGTGAGAAAGACGTCGAGATCTGGCTCCCGCACACGGAGATCACCGAGTTGATCGCGCTGCGCACCGACGCGCCCGTCGAGCCGACTCCGGCCAACGGACGCAGGACGTGGCTGCACCACGGCAGTTCCATCAGCCACGGCTCGAACGCCGGCCATCCCAGCGCCATCTGGCCGGCTCTGGCCGCGGCTGCGGGCGGCGTGGAGTTGGTCAACCTGGGGTTCGGTGGCAGCGCGCTGCTCGACCCGTTCACCGCCCGCGCGATGCGGGACATACCGGCGGACCTGATCAGCGTCAAGATCGGCATCAACATCGTCAACGGTGATGTGATGCGTCTACGCGCCTTCACCCCCGCGGTCCACGGTTTCCTCGACACTGTCCGCGAGGGCCACCCGACCACACCACTGCTGGTCGTCTCCGCCATCCTGTGCCCGGTCCAGGAAGACACGCCCGGCCCGCTCGCGCCGGACCTTGACGGGGGGAGCCTGCGATTCAAGGCCACGGGAGATCCGGCCGAACGCAGCGCCGGACGGCTGACCCTCAACGTCATCCGTGACGAACTCGCCCGGATCGTCCAACAGCGCTCGGCCGACGACCCGAACCTGCACTACCTCGACGGACGCGACCTGTACGGCGAGGCCGACTACGCCGAACTCCCGCTACCCGACGAGGTCCACCCCGACCCCGCCGGACATCGCCGCATCGCCGAGAACTTCGGGCGGCTCGCATTCGGTGACGGCGGCCCCTTCGCCACGAAGACCGGCTAAGCGTTTGGCGGATCGGCTCGAATAGGTTGGCTCGATGGGAGACCTCGGGCACCTGTTCCGCTCAGCCGCCGAGCATGCCGCTGACTATCGAACGTCGCTGTCGGAGCGTCAGGTCGGAGTTCCCGTCGACCAGGTGGCGCTGACCGATGCCTTCTCCGGCCCACTGCCCTCCGCGGCGTGCCCGCCGGAGCGGGTGCTCGCCGATCTGATCGCGGCGGCCGAGCCGGGGTTGGTGGCCAGCGCCGGCCCGCGGTACTTCGGGTTCGTGGTCGGTGGCGCGTTGCCGGCGGCGACCGCGGCGGACATCCTGGCAGCTGGCTGGGACCAGCTGGCGACCAACGCCGTGACATCGCCAGCCGCTGTCGCGGCCGAAGCCGCCGCGGGTGACTGGTTGAAGGAGTTGCTGGGTATCCCCGCATCGGCCTCGGTCGGTTTCGTCACCGGTGCCCAGGCGGCCAACACCGCCGGGCTCGCCGCCGCCCGGCACCAGGTGCTGGCCGATGCGGGTTGGGACGTGGAACGGCGCGGGCTGCTCGGGGCGCCACCGATCCGGGTGATCGCCGGTCAGGAGCGGCACGGCACCATCGACCGGTCGCTGCGGCTGCTCGGCCTCGGGACCGACGCGGTGCACCCGGTGTCCGCCGAGCCGAACGGTGCCATCGACCTCGAATCGCTGCGGGCGGTGCTGCGCGCCGGCTCGTCTGGTCCGACCATCGTGTGTCTACAGGCCGGCAACGTGAACACCGGGGCCTGCGACCGACTCCGCGAGGCCTGCGAACTGGTCCGCCGGCACGGTGGCTGGGTGCACGTCGACGGGGCATTCGGGCTGTGGGCGGCGGCCAGCCCCGCCACCCGGCACCTGGTGGACGGGCTGGAGTTGGCCGATTCGTGGGCCTGCGACGGTCACAAGTGGCTCAACCTTCCGTACGACTCGGCGTTCGCGTTCTGCGCCCGGCCCGATGTGCACGCGGCTGCGATGTCCTACAGCGCCGCGTACCTGGTCGGTTCCGGCGGGTTGCCAGCAGGAGCGGACCTGACCGCGGAGTCCTCACGACGGGCTCGGGGGTTCGCCGTCTGGGCGGGACTGCGGGAACTGGGCAGCCTCGGTGTCGCCGCACTGGTCGAGCGCTGCTGCGAACTGGCCCGTCGATTCGCCACCGGCCTGGCCAGGGCCGGCTTCGAGGTCGCGAACGAGGTGGTCCTCAACCAGGTGCTGGTCGGGTTCGGCGACGATGCGCGCACCGACCGGGTGGTGGCCGCGGTCCAGGCTGACGGCACCTGCTGGATGGGCGGAACAACGTGGCGAGGACGGCGGCTGATGCGGATCTCCGTGTCCAATGCCGCGACGACCGAAGCGGACGTGGACCGGTCGATCGCCGCGATCACCCGCCTCGCCGGGTAACCGACCGGCAGGGCACGCACCGTGCGTTGATGTCGAACCGGCGCTTCGTGCACGCGTAGTGGCGAGTGCCACCGCGCTCCCCACGCCCTCGTTCAAGCGGATAGAACGATCGGTCTTGACGGCGGGATCCCGGCTCGGTACGGTTGCCGCAGACAGAACGTTCGTTCTGCCTGGGTCGGCTGGTTGTGCGGCCGTGACTGAAGGAGAGCGCCATGCCCACCAAGATCACCCTGATCATCGGCAATCCCGCCAACCCCGACGAGTTCGAGAAGGTCTACGCCGACGTACGCCGGGCCGCGGAGACGTTCCCGAAGCTTCAGCGGGTCGAGTCGGCCAAGGTGTGGCCGAAGGAGGACGGCACGCCCACCCCCGCCTACCGGACGCTCGACCTCTACTTCGCCAGCTACGAGGACGCCTCCGCCGCGGTCGCGACACCCGCTGCCGGCACCGTCTTCGGTGGGCTCCAGGGCGCTCAGGTGGAGATCACCGGGCTGTTCTCAGACGTCGAATAGCACCGCCGCCCGTCCCGGCGGTGGCCCGCACCCCGCTGGGCGTCCGTTCGCCTTGGAAACACCGAGAGGATGACCATGACCACCGTTGCCGTTCCCGGCATCTCGACGACGGCCGCCGCCCTGCGGCGGTTGTACTTCGGCCGCTTCGCATTCGCAATCGTCTGGGCTGCCGTGACGTTCCCACTCGCGAAGCACCTCAACCCCCTCACCGCCGCGCTGCTCGTGCTCTACCCGCTGTTCGACGTGGCCGCCGCCATCGTCGACGTCCGCGCGTCGCGGGCTACCGGATCGCCCACCCTGCTGTACGTCAACGTCGCGATCAGCCTGCTCGCCGCGGTGGGCCTGGGCATCGCCGGTGCGTCCGGCGTCCCGGCGGTCCTGCGTGTCTGGGGTGCCTGGGCGGTGGTGGCCGGGCTGGTGCAGCTGATCGTGGGCGTCACCCGCCGCAAGATGGGTGGCCAGTGGCCGATGATCATCAGCGGTGGTCTCTCCGTACTCGCCGGTGGATCGTTCATCGCGGCTGCCGCCGCGGACAACCCGGCACTGACCAACGCGATCGGCTACGCAATCCCCGGTGCCATCTTCTTCCTCATCGCGGCCATCCGCCTCGGCCGCACCGCGAAGGGAAACTGACGTGCAGAGCGCCACCTACGACGTCATTGTCATCGGCGCGGGGCCGGTGGGGGAGAACGTCGCCGACCGCGTCGTGCACGGCGGCCTGACCGCCGCGATCGTCGAGCGGGAACTGGTAGGTGGTGAGTGCTCGTACTGGGCCTGCATGCCGACCAAGGCATTGCTGCGCAGCCAGAGCGCGCTCCGGGCCGCCCGCCAGCTGCCCGGAGCGCGCGAGGCGGTGACCGGCGAGTTGGACGCGGCGGCCGTGCTGCGCCGCCGAGACTCCTTCGCCTCGCACTGGAAGGACGACGGGCAGGTCTCCTGGCTGAACTCGGCGGGGATCGTGCTGTACCGGGGCCAGGGACGGATCAGCTCCGACCGGAGCGTCGAGGTGACCGGCGCGGACGGCGCACCGACCTCGCTCACCGCCCGACACGCGGTCGTCATCGCGACCGGAAGTAGCGCTCTGCTGCCGGACACCGCCGGTCTGCGCGAGGCGGCGCCGTGGACCAGCCGGGAGGCAGCCGCCACGAGCGCGGTGCCCGGCCGGCTGGCCATCATCGGCGGTGGCGTGGTGGCCACGGAGATGGCGACCGCGTACGCGGGCCTCGGATCGACGGTGACGGTGCTCGCCCGGGACGGTGTGCTCACGCCGGCGGAGCCGTTCGTCGGCGAGTGGGTCACGCGGTCCCTGCGGGAAGCTGGCGTGTCGGTCCGTCTCGGTGCCGAGGCCACGTCGGTGAGCCGCGACGGCGACGGCACTGTGCACATCACGCTCACCGACGGCGACCAGGTCCACGCCGATGAAGTCCTCGTCGCGATCGGCCGTACGCCGAACACGCACGACGTCGGCCTCGACCGGATCGGCCTGAACCCGGGCGCCTGGCTCACGGTCGACGACACCCTGCGGGTGGTCGACGGTGCCGGGGCGTTGATCGGCGACGGATGGCTGTACGCGGCCGGGGACGTCAACCGGCGTGTGCTGCTGACCCACCAGGGCAAGTACCAGGCTCGCGCCGTGGGCGACGTCATCGTGGCGCGGGCCAGGGGCGAAGCGGTGGACGACCGCCCGTGGGGTCGGCACGTCGCCACCGCCGACGCGCGCGCCGTGCCGCAGGTCGTCTTCACCGACCCGGAGGTCGCCTCGGTGGGGCTGACCGCAGCCGCCGCCGAGGCCGCCGGGCTGCGGGTCCGGGTCGTCGACTACGACCTGGCGGCCGTCGCCGGGTCAGCGCTGCACGCGGAGGGCTACCAGGGGCACGCCCGGATGGTCGTGGACGAGGACCGGCGGGTGATCGTCGGCTTCACCCTGGTCGGACCGGACGTCGCGGAACTGATCCACGCCGCGACGATCGCCGTCGTCGGCGAGGTCCCACTGGAGCGGCTGTGGCACGCCGTGCCCGCGTATCCGACAGTGAGCGAGGTCTGGCTGCGGCTGCTGGAGGCGTACGGCCGCTGACCCGAGCCGGTCGGCCTGCGCGCTCTGCGGCTAACGTGTCGACTCTGCCGACTGACGCTCCGAGTTGATCCTGAGGAGCCCTTCGACGCCGCGCAGGAAGGTCTCGGACACCAGCGTCGGGTCGGAGAGGCATCCGGCCGCCATGGCGCCGTCCCGGAGCATGATGAAGTGACGCGCCGCCGGATCCGCCGTTTCTTCGTGGACCTGCGTCATGAGCATGGTGATGGTGTCCAGGAACCATTGCCGGTGGGCCGTGAGTTCCTGGTGCACGGGATGGTTCGTGTCGGGGTATTCGGCTGCGGCGTTCAGGAACGCGCACCCACGGAACCCGGGGGACTGGATGTTCCGCGCGATGGAACCGGCGATGGCCAGGAGGGGATCGACCGGCGATTGGTTTGCGGCGAGGGCCTCTTCCACCATTGCGTGGTCCATCTGATGCACTTCACGCAGGTAGGCCAGGATGAGGTCGTCCTTGCTGGGGAAGTGTCGGTAGAAAGTGGCCCTGGTCACCTTGGCCTCGGCGATGATCCGGTCGACGCCGACGGAGTGAATGCCCTCCGTGTAGAAGATCCTGGTCGCCGTGCGGAGAAGCCGGAGTCGTGCCTCGGAGGGCCGGGCGTCGGGTTCGTCGCGCGTCATCAAACCATCTTAGCGAACAGAACGTTCGGTCGAGCTGGCGTGACCGCTCAGTTTCTCTATCTCAGCCACAGTGGCTCGATAATGCGGGATTCTGGATGCGACAACCGCCGGGTCTGCTGCGGCGAGGCATCTCGAAAGGAGTCCCAGATGAGTTCTGCTCCTGACAGGTCTGCCCAAGGGGCAGGGATGCCGACAGTCGTGCTGGTCCACGGGGCATTCGCCGGCTCGTCGAGTTGGAACGGGGTGATTGCCAATCTCAAGCGTCGAGGCTATCCGGTCATTGCCGTTGCCAACCCGCTGCGCGGTGTGCAAAAGGACGCCGCTTACGTTCGGGCTCTTTTGGACAGCCTGCCCGGACCGGTCGTGATGGCCGCCCATTCCTACGGCGGGCTGGTCATGACGGAGGCCGCGGATGGCGCCTCCAACGTCAAGGCGCTGGTGTACGTCGCGAGCGTGAGCCCGGACGTGGGGGAGAGCGTGATCGGGTTGCTCGGCAAGTACCCCGGCAGTCAACTCGCCTCAAGCATAAAAATGGTGCCGATCCCCGCCGACGGGGGCGGCATGACGACGGATCAGTACATCCTGCAGGACACGTACCCGGAGGTGTTCGCCGCCGACGTCGACCGCGGCACCGCCGAAATCATGGCCGCAACGCAGCGCCCTGCCTCGGCGAGCGCCCAGGAGGAGGCTGTGACCAAGGTCGCCTGGAAGACGATCCCCTCGTGGACCCTGATCACCACACAGGACAAGGGCATTCCGCCAGACTTGCAGCGCTTCCTCGCCGAGAGGGCGGGGTCCACGACAGTTGAGGTCGCCGCTTCCCACGCCGTGGCAGTCTCGCAGCCCGACCCGGTCGCAGACCTCATCGACACCGCCGCCCGCGCCACCATGAGCTAGGTGCTCGCAGTGGCCTCGCCGGGGCTACCCGTTGGGCTGAAGCCCGCTGGCGATACGGTCCACCGCCTGCTTCGCCTCGACCAGGCTCGTGCCGGTCTGCTTGCGGTAGGCGCGAACAGCCTGAACCGTCCGACCGCTCTCCAGGTGCCGGACAACTTCTGATTCCACCGGCGCGGCGATGCCGAGGTGATCCATCACCAGATCGAGCTTCCGCTGGAGGGCCCCGAGCTGGGCCGCCGAGCTGCGCTTCTCTTGGAACCAAGCTCCGGTCGCAGCCGCGATCGACCCGATCGTGGCGATGACGAGCAATGTTGCTTCCCAAGGATCCATCAGTACATCTAATCAGCGGTGCGCAATCGAGGCACTCCGTGCTCCTGGCCGCGTGCGTCCCTCTGCCGTCGATGAGGCGTTACGTGACGCCCTGATACGGGAGCGCCCTGGACGGCGCCGGTCAGATTGCCTGGGACCGACGCCGTCCGAGCCCGTGGTGCTCACGTTCTGAGGACGTGATTTGCGGATCACGCCCCGCCGGTGGGGGCTGGCTGGACCCGCTCGAACCGCACCCGGCTCAGCCATCCGGGAAGGTCACTGAGGACGTACAGCTCGCCATTCACGTCGGTGCCGATCGCGGTCGGCTGAATCGGGAAGTTGCCGATCGTCGCGGACTCGTAGCCGCCCGTCGGTTTCGGACGCACCGCGAACGCGAGAGTCGAGCAGTAGTCGCTCGCGATGTAGGTACCCCGCGCCTCCGGGGTGGCGGACCCTCGGTACACCACGCCGCCGGTCACCGAGCAGTTCTCCGTGAGGTAGTGCTCGTACTCGAAGACCGGATCGGTGTAGCGCACGCCCGGCCGGCACTGCTCCTGGTCGAAGACCGGCGTGCCCTCGCGGCAGGACCAGCCGAGGTTCGCCCCACGCTGATGCGGGCGGATGTGGTTGATCTCCTCGACCAGGCCCTGGCCGACGTCACCGATCCACAGCGAGTTGTCGACCGGGTCGATGGAGAACCGCCACGGGTTGCGAAGCCCGTAGACCCAGATCTCCGGCCGCGCGCCCGGCACGCGGACGAACGGGTTGTCGAAGGGCACGCAGTAGGGCTTTGGGCCGCAGCTGCGGTTGACGTCGATCCGCAGGATCTTGCCGAGCAGGGTGCCGAGGTTCTGACCGGACTTGAACGGGTCGTTCGCGTGACCGCCGTCGCCGAGCGACCAGTAGAGATAGCCGTCGCGGTCGAACGCCACCTGTCCACCGTTGTGGTTGCCGTACTCGGCGTGCTCCTGGGTGAGCAGCACCTGCAGTCGATCAGGAGCGCTGATGGGCACTCGTGCCAGGGTCAACGCCCCGGCCGGAAGACTCGTGTAGGCCACATAGAGGATCCCGGTCCGTGCGAAATTCGGCGCCGGAGTGATGCCGAGGAGGCCGCGCTCGTTGTCCGACGTGTCGATCCGGGCGGTCAGGTCGAGCACCGGCTCGGCGGCCAAGCCGGTGTCGGGGTGATAGGCGCGGACGGTGCCGTTCTTCTCCGCGATCAGCATCCGGCCGTCTGGCAGCCCGGTGATCGCGATCGGACGCTGCAGGCCGAAGGCGACCTGTTCGGATACCACTGTCAGTTCAGTGAGTGGCACCGCGCGGGTGCGGGATGGGCCGGCCGCTGCGGTGCCGGCTACCGGCGCCGGTGGCAGCAGCAACGCACACAGGGCCAGAATGAGCAGCCCGGCCAGCATGGTGGCCGGGCGACGACGCCGTCGCGACATGATTCAGCTCCTCAAGCAAGTGGGATTGGGGACGCAATCTGGGAGCGTTCCCACGATACATCGATTCGCACCGATCTCAAGCCCTGCCGCCCTGCCGCCTGTCGCACGGGTGGGTAACGGGACCGGTCCATGTTGAGTTACGTCGATGTTGCGAGAGTGGATCCAGATGTGTTGGAATGGCTCAAATCGCCGCAGCGCGGGGGCAACCGCGCTGGGAACGGCCAGCACGGGAGCATCGCAGTGTCGGCGGGGCGTCGCTTTGGCAGACGGCTCGCACGCCGCATCGCTGGGCCATCTTCATGCCCACCGGCACTCGCCGGGCAGGCGTCCTCGTCCGCCCGTGCGTATCTCCCGGTCCGTGTCCCCGGCGGCCGACGCGCTCGACGTCTGACCCGCCCGGGGGCGTCCGATTCGGTCTGCCAGCGCACCAGAAGCGGCGACGAGGTGAGAAGCAGTCATGATTTCCCGAGAGAGTTTCGCGGGTTGGTATCGAAACCGCTTCGTATGGGTGGCGGTGATCCTGCTGGCGGTGTCGGCCGGCGCGCTCGTACTGGTCAACCGGGCCGACCAGAAGACGGAGCCGGCGGATCTGCACGGGCAGATCATGGCCCGGATGCGTACCACTCTCGAACAGGCCGACCCGGGGCAGCACAACCATGCCGGACACAGTGCCCAGCAGGCCGCCAGCAAGGAAAAGCCCGCAGTGATCTGTGGGGTCCGCGTCTACGGCTACGAGCCGTCCGACGTCACCGCGCTCGCCGACGTGCGAACGGTCTACGGCTTTCACCTCTGTGGGGTCGCCGAGCAGAAGCGCCCCTGGGACGTGGCGGTCAAGCTGGCCGGCCCCGTGATCATGGATATGTCCACCGAGCCCCCTGGCATCCAGGTGGTTGAGGCGACCGCCGACGTCAGGTTTGTCGACCGGCTGCGGGAGATGTTCCCGGACAAGTACGAGGAGGTGGCGCTCAAGGAGGCGCTGACCGAGTCGGAAATGGCCGACCAGCGCCGCCGGTACGACGCCGCGGCCGGGCTTTGACCATGCCGGTCGGTCGCGATCCGTGCGGCGCTGGCGCGGCTGCCGACCTCGGTGCGCAGACCCGTCGTTGATCAGGTGCTCTGGTCAGCATGGTCGGCTTGATCCACATTCGACCATCAATAGATCCGTATTGATATTTAAGCTCATAGATGTAACAGTTGGTTTGGGAGCGTTCCCATTGTGATCTCTGGTACCGAAGAGCGGAGGATGAACAGTGCGTTCACACAAGCCCGATCAATCCGGGGGGCGAACTCCGTCACCCGTCCGTCAGTCCATCCGAGTGCTCGTCGTGTTGTTCGCCATGGTGGTCGGTACGCTGCCCTCGATCGGCGCAGCCCAGGCCCACGGCACCATCATCAACCCGGCGAGTCGGGCCTATCAGTGCTGGAAGACCTGGGGCAACCAGCACATGAACCCGGTCATGCAGCAGCAAGACCCCATGTGCTGGCAGGCGTTCCAGGCCAACCCCGACACCATGTGGAACTGGATGAGCCAGCTGCGCGACGGCCTCGCCGGCCAGTACCAGGCCCGTACCCCGGACGGCCAGCTGTGCAGCAACGCCCTCTCCAGGAACAACTCGCTGAACCAGCCCGGAGCGTGGAAGGCGACCAATGTCAGCCCCAACTTCACGGTCCAGCTGTACGACCAGGCCAGCCACGGTGCTGACTACTTCCGGGTCTACGTCACCAAGCAGGGGTTCAACCGGAGCACCCAGCAGGTCGGGTGGGGCAATCTCGACCTGATCGCGACGACCGGGCGCTACGCGCCGGCGCAGAACATCTCGTTCAACGTCTCGGCCTCCGGGCGCTCTGGAGAGCACGTCCTGTTCGTGATCTGGAAGGCGTCACACCTGGACCAGACCTACATGTGGTGCAGCGACATCAACATCACCTGATCGGCACGACCGACAACCGCAACACAATCCGGCCCAGGGCGTCAGCGCCCTGGGCCGGATTGTTCTTCAGGTAATGCCTGCCCTGCCTGTGGGTGCAACGACCCAATGGGCGCCCCGCCTGATGTCAGGCGGCCAGTTGGCGAACCATCTCGCCCGAGTCGTGCAGGTTCGTCATCTTCACGAATCGGCCGTTGCCCACGGTGTAGATGGCGTACTCGACGATCTCGAACGATGCCCCGGAGGCAGGAACGCCGAGCCACTCCTTCACCGGAGTGCCGGTGTTGATCGCGCGCACGGCGATGCGGTCGCGGTCGATCAGCAGCTCGCTGAGCTCCCAGTGAATGTCGGGAACGGCGTCGACGATCCCCTTCAGGACAGTGACGACGTCATCCCGCCTGGCGGGGGTGCCGTCCAGGAGGACGTCGTCGTTGATGAACTCGTCCATGCCGTCGAGCTCATGGTTGTTGAGCGCCTCGGCGTAGCGCAGGTACCAGCTGCGTAGATCGCTGTCAGTCATGGGGAATGCCCCTCCTCCGTACGGACTGCGGGGGACCCCGCAGCCCGCACTCACCTTGTGCACCGATCGGTGCCGAAAGCTACTGTACTTCGGCACCGACCGGTGCACAAGGTGTAGGATCGTGCAATGGAGAAGGCGCAGCTGGGTCGACCGCGAGCGTTCGACGCCGAGGAGGCACTCGAGAAGGCGATGGTGGTCTTCTGGAGCCAGGGATACGAGGGGGCCAGCCTCGCGGACCTCACCGAAGCCATGGGCATCTCCCGCAAGAGCATGTACGCGGCCTTCGGCAATAAGGAGCGGTTGTTCCGCAAGGCCTTGCAGTGCTACTCGGAAGGCCCCGGCGCCTACGTCGCCCAGGCACTGCTGGCCCCTACCGCACGCGAGGTGGCCATGGCGTTCCTGACCGGTGCGGTCCAGGCGAACACCCGGCCCGGCTGGCCCACTGGCTGCCTCGGCGTACAGGGCGCGCTGGCTGTCGGTGAGACTGGCCAGGTCGCGCGCGACACCCTGCGTGAATGGCGTGCCCACGGCCAACAGCTCCTCCGCGACCGGTTCCAGCGGGCCGTCGAGGAGGGGGACCTGGCCGCCGACGCGGATCCGGAATGGCTCGCCCTCTACGTCATGACCATCGCAAACGGCCTGGCCGTGCAGGCGTCCGGCGGCGCGGCCTGCGACGATCTACAGCGCGTCGCCGACACCGTTCTACGGAACTGGCCGCCGACCTGACGGAACCGCACTGCGACCTGGTCGGCCACGTTCCGCCCGGGCTGCGCGTGGATCACTCTGCCTACGCGCCCTGTCCCTGGTTCTGCATCAGCCCACCGTCCATGAAGTACGTCGACCCGGTGACGTAGTCGGCGTCGTCGCTGGCCAGGAAGACGGCGAGCTTGGCGATCTCCTCCGGCTGCGCGGCCCGCTTCCACGGGATGGACTGCACCTGCTCTTCCAGGAATTTCGGGTCGTCGATCGCCTGCTGGTTGAACGGGGTGAGCACCATGCCGGGCCCGATGTTGTTGACGTTCATGTGCATCGGGGCGACCTCCAGGGCGATGCTCTTGGCCAGCTCCAGCATGCCGCCCTTGCTGGCGTCGTAGTCGGAGCCGCCGGCACGGGCCACCTCCTGATGGACGGAGGTGATGTTGATGATCTTCCCGTGCCCGCCCTGGTCGCGGCGATGCTGGATGAACCGGCGACAGCAGAAGAACATCCCGTAGAGGTTGGTGCGGATGGCCCGGTCCCAGGTCGCGGTGTCCAGGTCGGCCACCGGGGTGCCGGAGGCGTCCACGCCCGCGTCGTTCATCAGAATGTCCAGCCTGCGGAACTCCCCAAGAGCCTCGTCGAACATCGCCTCCACCTGATGCTCGACGCTGATGTCGCCCTGCACGACGACAGCCCGCTGGCCGGTCTTCTCGATCTCGGCCTTCGTGTGGTTCGCGCCCGCATGGTCGTCCAGGTAGTGCACCACCACGTCGGCGCCCTCCCGACCGAATTCGATCGCGGTGGCCTGTCCGATGCCCGAGTCGGAACCGGTGATCAGTGCGGTCCTGCCCGCCAGTCGTCCGGTCATCAGCACGCTCCCTCCGTGGCTGTCATCTCAGCGGGCTTACCCGCTGACCGCCGCGCCAACCGAACAGGATCGCCGGGTGCTGACGCTGCCGAATGCACCGCTCGCATGCCTGGCGGCTGACATCGCCGCAGCGGAACTCGCGCGGGACAACGGCCTCACGGCATGGCGCCGGCCTCGACCTGGTCGATGATCCAGGCGGCGTTGATGAGACCGATGTGGGACAGCGCCTGGGGGAAATTGCCGATCAGGCTGCCGTCGCTAGGGTCGATCTCCTCCGACAGCAGACCGAGATCGTTTGCCCGGCCGGTGACCTCCTCGAAGATCTGCTTGGCCTCGTCGACCTGCCCGGCCAGGGCCAGCGCCTTGACCAGCAAATAGGAGCAGACGATGAAGGCGCCCTCCGACCCCGACCCCGTCCAGCGCTGCACGAGGCCGTCTTGCTCCAGTTCACGTCTGATGGCGTCCACAGTGGCGAGGACCCGGCTGTCATCGGCGGGAAGAAACCCGACGATCGACATCACGAGCACCCCGGCGTCGAGGTGGTCCGAGCCGAACGCGCCGGAGAAAGCCCCCCGCGAGGCGCTCCAACCGTCGCTGAGGATTGCCGCTCGGACTTCCTTCATGGCCTGGGACCACCGTGGGACCTGCGCCTCGGCGTCCAGGGCGCCCGCCATCTTGACGGCCCGGTCCAGGGCTACCCAGCACATCAGCTTCGACGTCAGATAGTGCCGCTCGCCCTCGCGTCCTTCCCAGACACCGGCGTCGAGCTCCCGCCACGTGTCGGCGGCCCGGTCGGCCAATGACCGCAGCAGACCCACGGTGGCGGGCGACAGATCCGCGAGTTTGTCCCGCAGGACCCAGGCGCATTCCAGGATCTCGCCGAAAACGTCGAGCTGCTTCTGCTGCCAGGCGTCGTTGCCGATCCGCACCGGTCTGCTGCCCTGGTAGCCGTCGAGGTGCTCCAGGGTGTGTTCGGTCAGGTCCCGCTCGCCACCCGCCCCGAACATGATCGGCACGTGGTCCTCCGCATCCGCCGATCCGATCGAGGCGGCCATCCAGTCGAAGAAACGGTGCGCCTCGTCGGGACAGGCGGCGACCCACAGCGCCTTGAGGGTGAAGCTGCCGTCGCGGAGCCAGCCGAACCGGTAGTCCCAGTTGGCCGTGCCGCCCACCTCCTCCGGCAGCGAGGTGGTGGCGGCCGCGACCACCGCACCGGTGGGCTGGTAGGTCAACGACTGAAGGACCAGGGCGCTGCGCCGGACCTCGTCCCGGTAGGCACCCTGGTAGTCCTGGTGGATGCCGTCCCAGGACTGCCAGGCGGCGACGGTGTCCCGCAGCGCGGCGCGCCCATCGAGCGGCACGGTCAGCGGGTCGGCGGCCCGGCGATGGTGCAGCGCGAACATGGCGCTCTCGCCCACCGCGAGAATGAATCGGCCGGTCACCAGTGAACCGTCGATGGCAAGATCACGGTCAGTGGTCAGGATCAGGCGGTCGGCGCCTCCGGATATTTCTATCCCCAACGGGCTTCTGGTGACCGTGGGACCTACCAGTCCGTACTCCGGCCGGGCCGCGACCTCGACCGCCACCTCCACCGTGCCGGCGACGACCTCAACCTGCCGTAACAGGACGTGTGGGGAGGCGTAGCCGATGCGGTGACCGCGTTCACCGGCACCGAGGCTGAGGGCCTCGGTCAACCGCAGTACACCGCTTTCGGTGTGGAACTCCGTTTGGAGCACCATCGTCCCGTCGAGGTAGTGGCGGGAGGTTGTGTAACGACCGAGCGGTCGAATCGACCAGAAACCGCCGCTGGGGCCGAGCAGATGCGCGAAGATGCTCGGTGCGTCGAACCGGGGTGGGCACCACCAGTCAACTGAGCCGTCCGAGGAGACCAATGCCGCGCCCTGACAGTCGCCGAGAAGTGCGTAGTCACTGATCACAGCCACGCCCGGCTCGTACCCGTCGTGGCGCTCCCTACGCCCCGGGCGGTTCCAGGGCCCGGGACCTCGTCGGGTGCGGTCAGGGGGCGTCGCGTGGGGTGTAGAACAGTTGTGCACGTGCCACCGCCCGGGCGATCCGCGCGGGGGACGCGGCCGGGATCATGGGCGCGGCGTGAGCAGCAGTTGTCCGAGTTCCTGGGTGCATCGGGTGAGCGCGACGTAGAGGCCGTTCCAGCCGCGCGGTTCAGTGGCGATGCCCTGAGGGTCGACGAGGAGGGTCGCGTCCCATTCCAACCCCTTGGCCTGGCTTGCGGTGAGCACTGGCACATCACTCAGCACGGCCAGGAGTTCGGCGACGCGGTCCGCGGGGGCGATGACGCCGACAGTGCCGCCGTGCCACCGTTTCTGCAACTGCCGCACTGCGTCGACGGCGGCACTGGCAAGCTCGGCGGGTGTGATCGTGAGCTCCCAGGGGACGATGCCGGAGGAGCGGACCGCTCGTGGCGGGGCGTTGTGGCTGCCAGCCCTCTTCAAGACCGGCGCGGTCAGGTCCATGACCTCGCGCGGGGTCCGATAGCAGATGGTGAGTTCCGCGGCGGTCCAGCGGTCCCCGAAAGCGGCCTGCACCGCTTGCGCCCAACTGGTGTGCCGGTGTGCTGCCTCGGCCTGGTCGATGTCGCCGACGGCGGTGATGGAGCGGCTGGGGCAACGCCGCAGAACCATCTGCCACTGCATCTCGGACAGTTCCTGCGCCTCGTCGACGACGACGTGGCCGTACACCCAGCCGCGCTGCCGGCGGGCACGGTCGGCGACGAACTCGCCCTGTGGTTGCGGGGCGTCGACCTCGCCCAGCAGCTCGGCGAGGGCGTCGAGCAGAGCGATGTCGCTTGATGCCCAGGCAGCCGGCTCGGCCGAGACGGCGGTGATCTCCTCGGGAGACAGCTGTGGGGCGAACCGGGTCAGCAGGGCGGGGTCGGTCAGGAGATCACCCAGCAGGGTCTCGGCGTCGAGGGTGGGCCACCATGCTTCGACGAACCGGGCGATGGTGGCGTTCTCGGCGATGCGGGAACGCAGGTGCTGGACCTCCTCCTCGGAGAGCAATCCGTCGATCTCGCTGCCGGTGGACGTCCCGGTGGCGTGGTGCTCGTGCGCCATGCTCCGGTCGACGCCGGCGAGAATGTCCTCGAAGCCCTCCTCCATCTCGTCCATCAGCGCCTCGCGCTGCTCGGCGACGACATCGGCGAGGAGCAGGTGCAACTGCTCGGCGAACGCCGCGCGGGCCCGGTGGTACGGGCGTCCCTGTATCGCCGAGGCGAGCGCGTGCGCCACCGTTGCGGCTGGGATGACGTAGAACTCGCCATCCCAGCGCAGCTTCAGCTCGCGTGGCCGGGGGAGTAGCGACGCGACGTAGCTTTCGAGCGTGGCCTGCCAGAGCGCACGGCCCTTGATTTCGGCGAGAGGGCGGCTCTCGTCGCGGCCCACCTGGACGCCGCTCAGCAGGGTGTCACAGGTCGCCGAGACGACGGCGGTCTCACCGAGCGCGGGCAGCACCTGGGCGATGTACTGAAGGAACCGCGGCGAGGGGCCCAGGACCAGGACCGCCTGGTCGGCCATCTTCCGGTACGTGAACAGGAGGTACGCGACGCGGTGCAGAGCAACCACGGTCTTGCCCGTGCCGGGACCGCCCTGAACGATCAGCGGGCCGGTCGCCTCGGCGCGGATGATGTCGTCCTGTTCGCGTTGCAGAGTGGAGATCGCCGTCGACATGCGACCGGTGCGGCGCTGGTCGAGGGCGGCAAGGAGCGCGCCCTCACCGACGAGTTCCGCCGTCATGGTCCCGTCCAGTGGCTCGTCGTCCACGCCGACGACGGTCGATCCCCTGGTGCGAATATGCCGACGCCGTGCCTGACCCTGCGGGTCGCCAGCCGTCGCGGTGTAGAACGGCCGAGCCGCGGGAGCGCGCCAGTCCACCAGCAGTGGCTCACCGCCGTCGCCCTCGTCGCGGAGACCGACCCGGCCCACGTGCCGCACGGTGCCATCACGGCTGTCGAGGCGGCCGAAGACCAGCCCTTCCTCTGCTCGCCGTAGCTCGTCGTACTGCTGGCGGAGCATGCGCTGCCGGGCCTGTTCCATCGCGTCCAGAGCCGCTGCCGAAAGCTCGACCTCCAGGTGGCTGGTCAACCTGTCCCGTCGGGCGGTGGCCACGTCCAGAAACGCCTGTTCCTCGGCGACCGCGGATCGGCGCGCGACGCCTTCCGCGACAGGGGCCGGCAGTTGGTCCTCCGGTGTCACGTCGCTGACGCCAGCAGTGCTGTTGGTCAGAGCAGACTCCCGGCGCATCAGCAAATCCTTGTATCGAAGTAACCCGTGGACCGGATGAGCCGCGGCGTGTTCGGCGGCAAGCATAGAGTCGGTTTCCCTCACCGCCCAGGGAATCCGCCGGCGGAGATCGGAATCTCAATGCCTTGCAGTTCCGGGGTTGCTTGTGGCCTTGAGCTGGCTTCCGGCGACCTCGCGGCGGTGGTCATCGGGCACAGGAATCGGACCGGAGCCAGGCACCAAGCCAGCGCTGGTTCCCGTCAGCTCAACGTGAAGGTCACGTCGTCGACGTCGAAGGCGGTGGCGCCGTTGCCGGCCGTCTCGCTGGCGAGGAAGCTGGCCGTCGCGGTGCGTTCGGTGGTGGCGGTTCCGCTCGACATGGCGTACTGCCGCCACTGCGCACCGCCGTCGAAGGCCAGCGAGAACCTCGTCTTCGGGGGTATTCCGGTGGCCGCCAGTCCGACGTTCAGATAGTCACCGCGGCTGATCTCCGTGGTGATGGTGCGCACCCAGAAGCGGACCGTCAGGTCGCAGTTGGCCGGCACGGTGACTGTGGTGCGCAGCAGGTCGGCACGCGTCACGTCGAGTCCGGCGAAGGTGGCGTACGCGCGCCCGGTGTGTGCGGGCCGGGTCGCGTTGCCGAAGACGACGATGCGGGGGCCGGCGGTCCAGCCCGTGGTGCCGCGCTCGAACCCCGGATTCGGGTGGATCTGTCCGCCGCAGGGCGGGTCGGCCGCGGGCTGGCCGTGGGAGGCGCTGCCCGTGGTCAGGAGCAGCAGGGCCGCAGCCAGGGTGGTGGTGACGAAGGCTTTCATCAGTTCTCCCAGCGTTAATACATTCGAGATGGTCGATGCGCATCGACCATGCGCGATGGGCGTGGGTGCGTCAAGCTCTTCCCGACGTGGGCTCCGCATCGGCGGTGGCTGCCTGGAGCGGGTCGGCGCTACCGGCGGCGGCGGGCGTCCGCCTCGCTGTCGAGCAGGTCGTTGAGGGTCAGCGCCGAGTTGATCAGGGAGAGGTGGCTGAACGCCTGGGGATAGTTGCCGATCTGCTCCCCGGTCGCGGCGATCTCCTCGGCGTAGAGGCCGAGGTGGTTGCTGAAGGTGAACATCTTCTCGAAGGTGAGCCGGGCGTCGTCGAGGCGGCCGGCGCGGGCCAGTGCCTCGACATACCAGAAGGTGCACATGTTGAAGGTGCCCTCGTGGCCGGGGAGGCCGTCGGGGGAGTGGACCGGGTCGTACCGGTGGACCAGGCTGTCGGAGACCAGCTCTCGCTCGATCGCCTGCAGGGTGGACTGCCACAGTGGGTCGCTCGGCGTGACGAAACCGACCGCCGGCATGGCGAGCAGTGCCGCGTCCAGCACGGCCTCGTCGTACGCCTGCACGAAGGTGCCGCGATCCCGGTTGTATCCGCGGGCCATGACCTGGTCGTAGATCCGGTTGCGCTGCTCGGTCCAGCAGGCCATGTCGCCAGGGCGGCCGGTGCGGGTGGCCAGCCGGATGGCCCGGTCCAGCGCCACCCAGGACATCACCCGGCCGAAGGTGTAGTTGCGGGGGTGATGGCGGCTCTCCCAGATGCCGGCGTCGGGCTGGTCCCAGTTGTGGCAGAGCCAGTCGACGAGCCGGACGGTGCTCTTCCACACCTGGTGCGAGACGCGGATGCCCTGCTCATCGGCGAGGTGCATGGCGTAGAGCGCCTCGCCGTGGATGTCGAGCTGGAGTTGGTCGGCCGCGCCGTTGCCGATGCGCACCGGCCGCGATCCGCGGTAGCCCTCCAGATGGTCCAGCACCTCCTCGTGCAGGTCGGAGGAGCCGTCCACCCGGTACATGATCTTGAGGGGGTCCTGGTGGTCGCCGGCCTCGCGGATCCGTTCGTCCAGCCAGTTCATGTACCGGCTGACCTCCTCGGTGAAGCCGAGGCCGAGCAGCGCGTGCACGGAGAAGGACGTGTCACGTACCCAGGTGTAGCGGTAGTCCCAGTTACGGGTTCCGCCGACCAGTTCGGGCAGTGCGGCGGTGGGCGCGGCGATCATCGCGCCGGTCGGCGCGTACGTCATGAGTTTCAGCGTGATGGCGGAGCGCTCGACCATCTCCCGCCAGCGGCCGGTGTAGCGGGAGCGTTCGAGCCAGCGCCGCCAGTAGTCCTGGGTCCACTCGAACATGCCCTGGATCTCTTCCGGTGGGAAGATGCGTGGCTCGGTACCGCCCGTCTCCAGGACCACCCCGCCGGTGTCACCTTCGTTCAGCGTGCCGTACGCGACCAGGTCGCCGCCCTCAAGGTGGATGTCACCCTGCTCGGAGATCAACCGCCGCACGGGGTCGACCGGGTTGAACGTCAGCGTCGCCGACCGGCTGCGGAAGACGTAGCCGCTGTGATGGCGTTCCAACTGATGCTCGTCGCGGGCGTAGTTGAACCGTGGCCGGCACTCCACCCGGAAGCGCATGCTGCCTCGGACCATGGTGATGAGGCGGACCAGGCGGTGCGCGTCGGTGACCCGCTCGCCCGTGACCGGCATGAAGTCCATCACCTCGGCCACACCGTCGGCGCTGATGAACCGGGTGATCAGGATGGGTGTGCCGGGGAGGTAGAGCTGCTTGGTCACGTACCGCACGTCGTGCGGCGCGATCTGGAAGTAGCCGCCCTTCTCCTTGTCCAGCAGCGCGGCGAAGATGCTCGGCGAGTCGAATCGCGGCGCGCAGAACCAGTCGACGGTCCCGTCACACGTCACCAGCGCGGCGGTCTGCAGATCGCCGATGAGCCCGTGATCCTCGATCGCCGGATAGCTGTCCACGTCTCTCCCCGGTTCGGCTGCGTCCTGCGCATCGAACCTAGGGGGAGAATTTGTCGACTTAGGTGAGATTCACGTTCTGCCACCCTGTCGCGTGCCCGGCCCCTACGGGGTCAGCGGAGCGGGCGGCAGGAAGAGCGGATCACCAGTTCGGTGGGGAGCCGGATGTGGGTGTCGCGTTCGACGCCGGCGATGAGGTCGACGAGCAGACGCAACGCCTCCGCGCCCATCCGCTGCAGCGGCTGCATGATGGTCGTCAGCGGCGGGTTGACCAGCGCGGACTCCGGTACGTTGTCGAAGCCGATCACCGACAGGTCGTTGGGCACGCACAGGCCCATGTCGCGGGCCACGGTCATCGTGGAGATCGCCGAGAGGTCGTTACCCGCGAAGATCGCGCTCGGCCGGTCGATGAGGGAGAGAAGCTCCGCGGCGGTGCCGGCGGCGCTCTCGATCCGGAACCCGCCGACGCGGACGAGCCGCTCGTCCACCGGCACGCCGGCCTCGGCCATCGCACTGCGAAAGCCGGCCTCGCGCAGTTGCGCCGACTTCAGGTCGGAGCGTCCGCTGATGTGCCCGATCCGGGTGTGGCCGAGGGAGAGCAGGTAGTTGGTCGCCAGCACAGCGCCGGCGAAGTTGTCCGAGTCGACGGTGGGTAGGTCGGACGGCCCGGTGTGCGGGTCGACGGCCACGACGTGAAAGCTGTTTTCGGTCTCGACCACGGTCGGCGTGACGATCACGGCGCCGTCGATGAGGGTGCCGGAGAGGCGGGCGAGCGAGCGCCGCTCCCACCCCACGGCGGCGCCCTCGCCGTCTCCGCTGGAGTAGGCCAGCAGTTGGTATCCGCTGCCCGCGACCTCCTGGGACGCCCCCTTGAGCAACTCGGTCGAGAACGGCTCGAACTCGGCTACCAGGATGCCGAGCACGTTGGTGCGGTGGCTGCGCAGGCTCTGCGCCCCCAGGCTCGCCTCGTAGCCGAGCTCGTGGATGACCTGCTGGACGCGCTCCGCCGTTGCCCGGGCAACGCCGTATCGGCCATTGACGACCTTCGATACGGTCGCGACCGAGACGCCGGCAGTGCGTGCGACATCGGACATCTTGACGCGCTGCTGAAACACCACGTCGATGATGATAGGGCCGTCGCCCGGGGGTGTGTCGGACCGACTCGAAAACGTTATCGATACCGATTGACACCAAGTTACATGGCTGTAAAACTTCGCCGCAAAGCCGAGTACCGCGACTGACTAGTCGAGGAGACATCGATGGCAACGAAGCAGCGTAGAAGTGCCGTCCTGGCACTGTTGATGACAGGTGTTCTCGTGGTCGCCGGCTGTAGCGGCGGCGACGAAGAGGCAGCCCCTCAGGGCGAGCTGTACAAGGACCCGGTGACCCTGACCTGGTGGCACAACGCCCCGCAGGACGGGCCCGGCAAGACCTACTGGGAGAAGGTCGCCAAGGACTTCTCCGCACTCCACCCCACGGTCAAGATCGAGATTGAGGCGATCGAGACCAATCAGCTCCAGCGCACCAGGATCCCCGCCGCGCTGCTGAGCAATGACCCGCCGGACATCTTCATGACCTGGGGCGGCGGCGAGATGACCGAGCAGGTGGAGGCCGACTACCTCAAGGATGTCACCGACCAGGTCAAGACCGAGGTCGCCAGCATCGGCAGCGCCGCGGAGATCTGGCAGGTGAAGGGCAAGCAGTACGGCCTGCCGTACCGGATGGGCGTCGAGGGCCTCTGGTACAACAAGGACATGTTCGCCCAGGTGGGCATCGCCGCGCCGCCGACCACCTTCGAGGAGCTCAACGCCGCGGTCGCCAAGCTCAAGGCGATCAACGTCGTTCCGATCGCGGTGGGCGCCGGTGACAAGTGGCCGGCCGCGCACTGGTGGTACAACATGGCGCTGCGCGCCTGCTCGGTCGACACCCTCAAGAAGGCGTCCACGGACAAGGTCTTCGACGACCCGTGCTTCGTGAAGGCCGGCCAGGACCTGAAGGCGTTCATCGACACCAAGCCGTTCCAGGACAACTTCATCGCCACGCCGGGCCAGAACGACCCGACCAGCGCCAACGGCATGCTCGCCAACGGCAAGGCCGCGATGGAGCTCATGGGCGACTGGAACCGCGGCACGCTGGACACCGTCGCCACGGACAAGGCCAAGCTCGCTTCGTTCCTCGGCTGGTTCCCGGTGCCGGCGATCACCGGTTCCCCGGGTGACCCGAAGGCGGCCCTCGGTGGTGGCGACGGGTTCTCCTGTTCCAAGAACGCCCCGGCCGAGTGCGTCGAGTTCCTCAAGTACCTCTTGAGCCCCGAGGTGCAGCAGGGCTACGCCGAAACCGGCACCGGTCTGCCGGTGGTCAAGGGTACGGACGCCGCCGTGAAGGACCCCGCGCTGAAGTCCATCCTGGAGTCCACCTCCAGCGCGAGCTACGTCCAGCTCTGGCTGGACACGGCTTACGGCAGCACCGTCGGCACCGCGATGAACGACGCGGTCGTCGCGATCTTCGCCGGCAACGGGACGCCTGAGAAGGTCGTCTCGGCGATGAAGGCGGCCGCAAGCAAGTGACATCCGCCAACCAGATCCGTATGCCCGCCGGCGGCGCTTCCGCGTCGCCGGCGGGCCCCCACAAGGCTGGGCGCGCGTCCGCCCGTCGAGCCGACAACCGCCGCAAGTGGTACGAGATCATCGGGCTCACCACGCCGGCCGTCCTCATCTACGTGATGTTCGTGCTGGTGCCGATGGGCTTCGCGGTCTACTACAGCCTGTTCCGGTGGCGCGGTGTCGGGCCCCCCACCGAGTTCGTCGGCCTGAGGAACTACACCCTCGCCTTCCAGGACCCGATCTTCCTCGACGCGTTGCGCAACAACGCCATCATCGTGTTTGGGTCGCTGCTGATCCAGGGCCCGATCGCCCTGGGCGTCGCCCTGCTGCTCAACCGTCGCTTCCGTGGGCGCGCCGTGTTCCGCCTGCTGGTGTTCGTGCCGTACGTGCTCGCCGAGGTCACCGTCGGCATCATGTGGAAGCTGCTTCTGACCGGCGGCGGCACGGTCGACGCGTTGCTGCGGTCACTGGGACTGGGCAGTCTGGTGCAGGCCTGGCTCGCGGACCTGGACCTGGTCATCTGGACCCTGCTGGCCGTCCTCACCTGGAAGTACGTCGGCTTCGCCATCATCCTTCTCCTCGCCGGGCTGTCCAACGTGCCCGACGAGCTGACCGAGGCGGCGGCCATCGACGGCGCGAGCTGGTGGCAGATCCAACGACACGTCACGATCCCGCTGCTCGGCCCGACGATCCGGATCTGGATGTTCCTGTCCATGATCGGCTCACTACAGATCTTCGACATGATCTGGGTGACCTCGGTGCCCGCGGTGCGGTCCCTCGGCGCGTCGGCCACCATGGCGACCTACATGGTGGACAACGGGTTCTTCGCCCGGCTCTGGGGCTACGGCAACGCCGTGGCGGTAATCCTGTTCGTCATCTCCTTCGTGGCGGCGCTGCTGTTCCAGCGGTTCCTGCTTCGTCGTGACATCGATGGCGCCATCACCGGAAGGGCGAAGTGACGATGGCCGTGAACACCGTTGTGCCCCCGTCCACCGGGCGCCGTCAGGTCTCCTGGGGGACGCCGCTCACCTACGCGATCGCGCTCGCGGTCGCGGCCGTGTCGATCGCCCCGGTCGTCTACGTGGTGATCGGCGGTTTCCGCACCACCCCGCAGATCGTCGCGGACCCGGCCGGCCTGCCCAACCCGCTCGTCTGGGACAACTACGCCAGGGTGCTGACCCAGAGCAACTTCTGGCAGCAAGCCTTCAACAGCGCGGTCATCGCCCTGGGCACCACGCTCGCCGTCGTCGTGCTCGGGTTGGCCGCCGCGTTCGTGCTCGCCCGCTACAGCTTCCGCGGGCGGGAGGGGCTCTACACCTTCTTCACGCTCGGCCTGCTGTTCCCGGCCGGGGCGGCGATCCTGCCGCTCTACCTCATGCTGCGTGACCTGAATCTGATCAACTCCTACTACGCGGTGATCCTCCCGCAGGTCGCCTTCTCACTGCCGCTGACGATCGTGATTTTGCGGCCCTTCCTCTCGGCGATCCCGAGAGAGTTGGAGGACGCCGCCGCCATCGACGGCGCGAGTCGGCTCGGTTTCCTCTGGCGCGTCGCGATGCCGCTGTCGCGTCCCGCACTCGTCACCGTTGGCGTCCTGGCGTTCGTGGCCAGCTGGAACTCGTTCCTGCTGCCGCTGCTCGTCCTCAGCGACGTCAGCCTGCACACCCTGCCGCTGGGCGTGCAGAACTTCTCCAGCCAATACACCACCGACACGGCGGGCGTACTCGCCTTCACGTCGCTGGCGATGCTGCCGGCACTGCTCTTCTTCACGCTCGCGGAGAAGCAGATCGTCGGGGGCCTGCAAGGTGCGGTCAAGGGCTGAGCGGCAGCGGCACGAGCACAACCACGGAAAGGCACAGCATGACTGAGGTCCACGAGGTGGTGGACGGACCGGTGCCGACTCAGGCCGGTCCGAACCACAGCCGACAGGCCGGGCACGACGCCGGGGAACGCCTACGCGATCTCCTCGGCCGGATGACGATCGAGGAAAAGATCGCCCAGCTCGTCGGCTTCTGGCAGAAGGAGGACGGCGAGGCGGTCGCACCGTTGCAGGGGGAGTTCGGCGACGTCTTCAAGCTCGAGGACTTTTCCCGGCACGGGCTCGGTCACCTCACCCGCGCCTACGGCACCCGCCCAGTGGACCCGGCGGATCGCGCGTCCTGGCTGTGGAAGTTCCAGCGGGACCTGGTCAACGGGACCCGGCTCGGCATCCCGGCGATCGTCCACGAGGAATGCCTCACCGGGCTGTCGGCGTGGAAGGCCGCCACCTTCCCCACCCCGCTGGCCTGGGGTGCCGCGTTCGACCCCGAACTGGTCACCGAGATGGCCGCGGCGATCGGCGCCTCGATGCGGAGCCTCGGCATCCACCAGGGGCTGTCCCCGGTGCTCGACGTGATCCGTGACCCCCGCTGGGGTCGGGTGGACGAGTGCATCGCCGAAGACCCGTACCTGGTCGGCACCATCGGCACCTCGTACGTGCGGGGCCTGCAGTCGCAGGGGGTGCACGCCACCCTCAAGCACTTCGCCGGCTACTCCGCCTCGCGCGCCGGGCGCAACTTCGGCCCGGTGCACGCCGGCCGCCGGGAACTGGCCGACGTGCTGCTCCTCCCGTTCGAGATGGCGATCATCGACGGCGACGCCCGCAGCGTCATGCACTCGTACACCGAGATCGATGGAGTGCCCGTCGCCGCCGACCCGACGATGCTGACCGGCATCCTGCGGGACCAGTGGGGCTTCGACGGCACGGTGGTGGCTGACTACTACGGGGTCGCTTTCCTCAACCTGCTGCACCACGTGGCGAGCGATCACGCGGAGGCGGCCAGGCAGGCGTTGACGGCCGGTCTCGACGTCGAGCTACCGACCGGCGACGCCTATCTGACCCTGCCGGAGTCGGTACGGGCGGGCAAGCTCGACGAGGCGCTCATCGACCGCGCGGTACTGCGGGTGCTGCGCCAGAAGCAGGAGCTGGGCCTGCTCGACGCGACCTTCAGCGACGAGCCGCCCCAGACGATCGACCTCGACTCGCCGGAGCACCGGTCGATCGCCCGCCGGCTCGCCGAGGAATCGATCGTGCTGGTCGCCAACCAGGGCGCGCTGCCGCTGCCAGCGGGTCGGCGGGTGGCCCTCATCGGCCCGAACGCCGACCGGCAGGGCGCGCTCTTCGGGTGCTACTCATTCCTCAACCACGTCCTCGTCCAGTATTCCGGTGTGGAGACCGGCATCGAGGTGCCGACCGTGCTCGACGCCGTGCGGGTCGAGTTCGGCGACGACCTCGTCACCTGGGCACACGGCTGTGACGTGGACACCGACGACCGATCCGGCTTCGACGAGGCTGTCGCCGCGGCGTCCGCCGCGGATGTCGCCGTCCTGGTCGTCGGCGACAACGCCGGCCTCTTCGGACGCGGCACGGTCGGCGAGGGTTGCGACCGGGACGATCTGGAGCTGCCGGGCGTCCAACGCGAACTCGTCGAGGCGGTGCTCGCAACCGGCACGCCGGTCGTCCTCGTGCTGCTCACCGGACGGCCGTACACGGTCGGCTGGGCGCTTACGCGCTGCGCGGCGGTGGTGCAGACGTTCTTCCCGGGCGAGGAGGGCGCCGGGGCGATCGCGGGGGTGCTCTCCGGGCGGGTCAACCCGTCGGGCCGGCTGCCGGTCAGCCTGCCCGGGCCGGCCGGTGCGCAGCCCTACTCCTACCTGCACCCCACCCTCGGTACGGGCAGCGAGGTGACCAACCTGCCGGCGACGCCGGTGGCGCCGTTCGGTCACGGCCTGTCCTACACGACATTCGCGCACAGCGACCTCACCGTGTCCAGCACGGTGCCCACCGACGGGGCGATCGAGGTGAGCGTGCGGGTGACGAACACCGGCGCGGTCGCCTGCGACGACGTGGTCCAACTCTACGGTCGCGACCCGGTCGCCTCGGTGACCCGGCCGTTGGCGCAACTGCTCGGCTACCAGCGGGTCCACCTGGAACCAGGTCAGTCCGTCACTGTCGAGCTGACCGTCCCCACCACCCGCCTGGCCTTCTCCGACCGCACGTACACCCGCGTCGTGGAGCCCGGCGAGGTCGAACTCTGGGTCGGCACCAGCGCGCAGCGGGACACCCAGGCGGTGACCACGCTGGTCGGTGACACCGTCCCGGTCACCAACTCCTCCCCACGCTGGACCGTCACCAACGTCCGCTGAGAGCCGGTCCGCCGTCAGTCCACGGGTACCTGTCGGCGGACCGGCCCCACCCGCATGGGTCGAGGGCCGCGGTGTCCGGCTTTCAACGCGGGGCTGATGCGGCCGCGTCACCGAGACCAGCAGCGCGGTCCGCGTCGATTGTTCGCTGGCTCCGCCGAGATACCTATTCGTGCGCCCGATCGTGGTGCGGCCCGAGCTGGCCGATCTCGTACCCGTCGGGGTAGCTCCTGGCCCGGATCCCGTCGGCGAACAACGCCGTCGCCCGCGGTGCGCCGAACCACCGCTGCAACAGTGAGCGCGTCTTCAAGGCCAGGTGCAACCCCGCCCGGACCGGCCAGGCCGGCGTGTCGACCCGTGTCGCGCGCCGTAGCGGTGCGTCATACAGGGCACTGACCAGTGCGTTTCCCAGCGGCGCGAGCATCCGGGGGAGCCGGGTGAGCATCAGCATGCGGGTGGCCCGTTCGATGGCGGCCGCGTCGTCGTTGGGTTGCAGGTGCGCCGCGTCGTGGGCGTCGAACCAGGTCTCGAACTCGTCGTACGACCCGGGGATGTCGGTGATGCCCATGCGTCGGCCGAGTTCCCGGTAGAACAGGTACGTGGCGTGCCGTTCGTGGCAGCAGGGCCGGCGCCAGCCGTACTCCTGCAACCAGCGGATGGGAATCACGACCAGGCAGCCGAGGACGTAGCGGAAGTCGTCGTTGCTGATGTCGTACGGGCGGTGGATCTGGTTGACGCGCCGCAACGCGTCGCGGCCCCGAGGCTGGTCGAAGCCGTTGAGAATCATCTCGTACATCAGCAGGCCGGTGTCGTCGATCCGCTTCTGGGTGCGTTCGGTCAGCTCGCCCGTAGCGGTGTGCACCGTGGCGATGGCGGGGATGGAGAAGGACCGGTTGAAGGCGAGGTTGAGCCCCAGCTTCATGTCCCACGGGAACTCGTGGCGCAGCATGGTCTGGTAGATGTCCAGGTAGTCGCGCTGCGGATCGAGAGCACGGGTGCGGGTCAGGTTGTCGTAGCGGCCTCTCATCGGCGGGCGTCTCCAGCGGGTGGGTTCGTCCAGGTGGCGGTGGTCAGCCGGGCGCCGAGCAACCGCCGGGCCCGGGTGACCTGACGCGCCTTCGCGTTGACCAGCACTGGCTGCTCCGCGGCGCTGAGGATGGGGAGATCCGACAGCGAGTCGCTGTAGGCCATCCGCCACGGTGGTGTCACCCCGTGGGCGGCGAGCTGGGCCATCTTGGCTGCCCCGTGGTTGTGCACGATCAGCTTCGGCCCGTGAATGCGCGACGCCACGAGCTCGACCCCGGCGAGGCCGATCCCGTCGAGCACCGCGCGCGCCAGGGTGTGCTCGCACGCGGTCACCACGATGACCCGGTCGCCTGCGGCGAGGTGGGTGCGGATCATGCGCAGACCGGGCCCGATGACCCGCCCCGGCTCTGCGCCGAGGTCCGTGCCGAAGCGTTCGAGCGCTGCTTGCAACTCGTCGGCGTTTCGGCCCCACAAGCCGATCCGGCTCATCCACCGCGCCGCCCACGGACGCCAGGCGGGAATGGCGGCGATGGGCGCGAGGAGAACGAGCAGGACGACGGCGAGCGGCAGCCGGGCACCGGTGAAAGCGGTGCGTCGCAGGAACAGCCCGAATGCGTCCCCGCGCAGCAGGACGCCGTCAAAGTCGAAGATCACGGTGCCGTCGGCTGATGCTCCCATCGCACTATCGACCCCGGTGCCACGGGCGGTTCACCATCAGCCGAGTGTACGGGGAGCCGAAAGTGCCGGTCGGAGTCGGCGGCGTGGTTCGGCGCCCCGGACATCGACGGTGAATCCGCCCGTGGTGCTCAGTACGGATAACCGGGAATGTTGAGCCGCACGCTGTAGAGCCCGGAGTCGCCCCACGGACCCGAGGTGACGAAGAGGGTCTGCCGGTCGGGGCCGCCGAACGCCACGTTGGTCGTGCCCGAGTTTCCGGACCGGATCGTGCCGAGCTCGGTGCCCGCGGGGGAGTAGACGTGGACCAACGAGTCCCTGCCCGACGTCCAGTACACGTTGCCGGCGCAGTCGATCGTGCCGCCGTCCGGACCGCCGATGTAGTTCACGAAGACGCTGCGGGCGCCGATGCTGCCGTCGGGCTGGACCGCGTACTTGTAGATCTTGTTCTCGGAGTAGGCGCCGACGTACAGCGCGGTTCCGTCCGGTGAGAGCGAGATGCCGTTGGGTTGGCGCAACCGGTCGTCCACCAGCGACACCTGACCGGCGGATACGCGGAAGACGCTGGTACGCCCGTTCATCTGGTCGGAGCGGTTGCCGCGCTGGAAGTTGGGGTCGGTGAAGTAGACGACGCCGTCCGAGCGGACCGCGACGTCGTTCGGCGAATTGAACGCCCGGCCCTGGTAGTTGGCCGCGACGGTGCTGCGGGCCCGGTCGCTGAGTCGGTACGCGGACACGCTGCGCTGGTCATGGGTGGCCGCGACGAGCTGCTGGGCGTCGGCGCTGAGCGCCAGGCCGTTGCTGCCGGCGTCGGCGATGAACGTGTCGAAGGTCGCCGGAGGGGTGAACCGACGGATCGTCGACGGCTGGACGTTGTACGGTCCGGTGCCGGCGGCCATGTCGGACATCAGCAGGTAGCCGCCGTCGGCGACCCAGACCGGCCCTTCGAGGAAGGAGAACCCGCCCTGGATTCGCGGGGCCCACACGGTGCTGGCCGGCAGCGGTGGGCCGTAACTGGCCTCCGCCGGGCAGACCCCGGGCGGTGCGCCGGGCGGAGCGGCGAGCGCGGCGTGAGCGCTGACCTGCACGGGGTCGGCGGCAGCACCGGCGGGAAAGGTGGTGGCGCTGACCGCTAGGCACAGGCCGGCCAGCGTGGCAATGGTGGGACGCCAGGTCATCGACTACTCCAATCGTCGTCGAGGGTTGCGATGGCCGGCGTGCAAGGTCGGGGGCTGGCACGGCGTGAGGGCGGGCCGTCGACGTGAGTATTCGGGAGCCTAGGTCATGAACTAGCCGACCGCAGCGGTTTTTCGCCGTTTATTCCGACACGAACACAGCGCGATCGACAAAGAAGCTGGTCAATGCGAAATGGTGCCGACAAATACTTCCGGGGCGGCACCTGCCGCGTCGACCTCGTGGTCCGACCTCCGACCGTACCTCGACGAGGGACGCAACCTGATGACCGTCCGGTCCCGTCGAGCTTGCGGAGGAGGGAGCCTCGATGGTGGATGCCGAAGGTGAGTTCGTGGAGTACGTCTCCGCGCGACTACCGAACCTGCATCGGACCGCGTTCCTGATGTGCGGCGACGCCCATCTGGCCGACGACGTGGTGCAGCAGACGATCACGGCGCTTTACGTGAACTGGCGTCGGGTGAGCCGGGCCGACAACGTCGACGCGTACGTGCATCGGATGCTGGTGCACAAGCTCGTCGACGAGAAGCGGTTGAGCTGGGCGAAGGTGCGGCTGCTGGGGTCGGTGCCGGTGCCGGAGCGCTCGCCGGTGACACCGCATGACGACCTGGCCGAGCGGGACACCCTGCTCGCCGCGCTCGCTCGCCTTCCACGCGGCCAGCGCACCGTGCTGGTCCTGCGGTTCCTGTGCGACCTCTCGCTGGCCGACACGGCCGCCGCGATGGGCTGCTCCGAAGGCAACGTGAAAGCGCAGACGTCCCGGGCGCTGGCGGCCGTTCGCCAGGTGCTCGACGTCACCGAGATGGCAGTGAGGAGTCCGAGATGACCACGGCGGACGATCAGGAAATCGCGGCGCTGCTGCGGTCGGTGCCGGTTCCCGAGCCGCGGGTCGACGTGCGTCGGGCGGTCCGTGACGGCCGGCGACGCCGCCAGCATCGCCGCGTCGGAGGAATCGCCGCGCTGACAGTGCTCGCCGGGGTCGGTGTGGTGGGTGCCGTGCAGGTCGGCGGGACCGCCAGCCCGCCCGCTGCGACCACACCGGCGCTCGCGGTGTCACCGGGCGAAACCCGCTCGGCCGCTCCGCGCCCGGCGGTCACCTGCCAGGCGTCGTGGTTGTCGCAGCCGATCGGCGGCCCGGTCGCGGTGGCCAGCGGAGTAGACCGCTCCGGGCGGCACATCATCGGCGACATCGGGACCGGGCACGAGGACGGGCGGGTCGTGCTGTGGACCGACGGGCGGCCTGTCGTCCTGCCGAAGACCGCGCGGCACGCGGGGGCGGTCAACGCCAGTGGCCATGTGGTCGGCACCAACGGCGACGGCACCGGCTGGGTGTACCGGGACGGGAAACTGCGGTTCCTGGCCACCCCGCCCGGCTACGACGCGGTGCTCGTGCACGCGGTCAACACCCGCGGCGACATCGTCGGGACGGCCCGCAGATCCGACGACTCGCACCAGGCCGTGCTGTGGTCGACGGAGCACCCACAGAAGTATCGGCTGATCGGCCAGCGGGGGTCGTCCGCGACCGGGATCACCGAGGACGGCACGATCGTCGGCGCGATGGGCGATCGGCCCTACCGGTGGACGCCGCAGGGCGTCGGAGCGGCGCTGGCGGTGCCCGACGGCTACCCGCGTGCGTCGGTCGAATCGGCGCAGGGTGAATGGGCGATCGGCATGGTTCCCGGCGACAGGCAGGGCGGCGCCGTGCAGATGCTGCCGGTGCGGTGGAACCTCTCCACCGGCGCGGTGAGCCTGTTGCCGTACCCGGGGGTGAGCGACGTCGCCGGCAACGGTGATGTGCTGGTCGGCGACGGTGCGCCGCTGGTCGTCGCCCCGGACGGCACCTCCCGCCGGCTGCCGGGCCGACCCGAGGTCCGGGCCACCGAACCGGGCACGTACATGGCAGAGAGGATCAGCGACGATGGTCTGACGGTGGTCGGGGCCGTCTACGAGAACGAGGCGTATCGGCCACTGGTGTGGCGGTGCGCGCGCTGACGGGTTGAGCGGAGACGACCGGGTCACGTGGTGGTGGACGGTCGCGGCGCGCTGCTGCCCACGGCACTGGCGATCAGGAGGATCACCGCGGGTAGGAACGCGCCACCGATGCCCAGCCCGAGCAGCAGACCCCATCCGGCGATGATGAGCGCGGCCACCAGATCGGCGACCACTGTCAGCCGACCGGCTCGCTGCGCGAGCACGGGCAGCAGCGCCGCGACGACGGGGACGCCGAGCAGATAGCTGGCCGCGGCGCCCGAGTCGTCCACGGTGAACGGGGTCAGCGCGGCGGCCACCAGCACGGTGATCGCCAGGGCCGACCAGCGGAGCACTGACCGGGTGTCGGCCGGCTTACGGACCAGGACCACGAGACCGACGAGCAGGACGCCCACGATCGCGCCGATCGCCGCCACACCGATCATCACGCTCTCCTCGACCGCCGCAGGTGGTGTTCATCGAAGACGGCGGATCGTCGTCTCTACGTCACACCATACGACTGGTCGGCCCAGCCGTAGGAGACCCGAACGACAGGCGGGTTGTCGCCGGCGTCAGTCGGCGTCCAGCACCTCCCGCAGCCGCGCGGCGAACTCCTCGGGCTTGCCCGCGTAGCCGAACTCGCCGCCGAGGAACCCGCCGTGGTGGCTCGGGAACACCACGGCCTCCTGGCCGAGCAGCGCCGCGAGGCCCAGGGCGGTGCGGGCGGTGTACGTCCCGGCCGACTCCTCGCCGACCGCGACCACGATCCGGGTGGGCGCGGCGGTGAGCACCTTCGCGTCGGGACGGTAGTCGGTGATCGCCCACGAGTTCTGCGACAGCAGTGGATCATCGCGGCTGCCGTCGTCGTCGGAGGCCATGCCGTACATCGCCGGGTCGGGAGTGGGCTGGGCGAAGTAGGCATCGGTGAACTCGCCCTGCCAGGACGTCATCGCGATGAACGCGGCCATCCCGGCACCCGTGCCCTTCGCCTGGTACGCCTCGTAGAAGCCGGCCCGGGCACGCTCGGCGGCCGTGGCGTCGGGGAGCACGGCGTTGATCGGCGGTTCGTGCGCCACCAGGGTGGCGACGTCGCCGGGGTGGGTGGCGACCAGTTCGAGGGCGGTCACCGCACCACCGCTGCTGGCGAACACGTCGACCGGACCGACGCCGAGCGCCTCGACGAGCGCGTGCAGGTCGGCGGCCTGCTGCTGCGGCGTGTGGTCGGATCGTCCGTCCTTGCGGACGCTGCGGCCCAGACCACGCGGGTCGTAGGTGAGGACCGTGCGGTCGGTGAGGTGCGGCGCGACCGCTCCGAAGCCCTCCGCCGTCATCGGCTGGCCGATCATGAGCAGCGGGCGATGGGCGCCGGCGGGAGGTAGCGGGCCGCGGACGTCGTAGACCAGGTCGACGCCGGGAATGACCAGGATGTGCGTCTGGATGTCCTGCATCCGATGAGACTACGGCCGGCTGACCTGAGTCGGGGTGCCTTGAGGGCGGCGAGCCACCCGGTTCTTCGGGACGGCGCTCGTGCGTCGACCCGGGTGGGGCGAGGGTCTGGGGCTACCGGTCGGTGGCGCGGCGGATGGTCGCGGCCAGCTGCGACGCGACGTGGCCGGGCTCGACTCCGTCGACGAGAATCACCTCGCCGGTGAGGTGCCTCGTCCGCAAGGGCTTGATCTCCTGATAGTCGCTGGACTGGTACCAGGAGCGGGCGTGGGTCGCATCGGGAAACTCGAGGACGACCACGTCGCCGGACCAGTCGCCCTCCAGGACGTCGACGGCGCCGCCGTGGACGATGAACCGGCCCGCGAAGGGCACGAGGGTGGCGTCGATTCGCTCCAGGTACGTCAGCACCTCGGCGTGCACGGGTGCCTTGCCCAGGCGTGCGATCACGTACGCGGTCATGATTGCCCGTCCTTTGTGTCGGGTCCTCTGCCCTGCGGTCGCTGCCAGCCTGACACGTCGATCCCCACCTGCTCAATGGTCGCGACAGCCGACCTGGTCGCCGATCTCCGGCGGAATGCCGAACGGGGTGCATTCGAGAGCGCTGCCTTCGCCCACCTTCTGCCACCTGCCGTCCGAGTGCTTGAACAGCAGCACACCGTCGCCCTGCATCCCGGGGTCGACGGCGAGCACGCCGGCCGTGGCCCACTGCCTCGCGCACCTGATCTGATCCGGGTCGATCCGGTGGGTGCTGGGCAGTCCCGATGCGGCCTGCAGGGTCGCCGCGCTCACCGGACAGGCGGCCGGGGTGGTGCCGGAGGGCGGGCTGTGGGTCGGTGAGGCGTTGACGGCGGAGGGTGGCGTCGCGGGCGAGGCGGGTGCGGCGGGTGCGGTGTCGGCCGGTGGCGTGGTGCTCGCCCCGGCGGCGGGAGTGGGCGAGGGGGTGGCGCAGGCTGCCAGACCGGCCAGCGCGGCGACGGGCAGGAGGGTGCGGAGCGCGGTCAGGTTCATCGTTCCTCCGGGTGCGGCATCGAAAGGGCTTTCCCAGTACACGTTCTGGGACCCCTCCGGGTTGCGCTGCCGATTCGGGGTGCCCATCGGAGCTGGTGCGTGGCTGACTCGGCCGTTCGCCCCCGTACATCTGATGTATGTCCATCGGGGTGGGCGGTCGTCGACGTGATCCTGGCGGATCGCTCTGCTGTGCCGTGTCGGTGCGCCGCTGCTCACCCGCCCATGCATCTTGCTGACCGGCCACAGCGTCCCGGTGTCCACGCATTGATCGACCGTTGCCTATTCTGTGGGCCCGGAGTAACCTTCCCGAAACACATCCGATGTCTGGCTCGTCAAGGTCGACATCGGCCTGCGCAGGCAGGGTCCCGGTTGGCCCCACCAAGCGGATCCCCATGTCGAGTCCCACAGTTGTCACGCTTCGGGGTGGCCGGACTGGTCACCGTTTGGAGGATCGATGTCAGACCTGACCCGACGGCAAGCCATCAAGATCGGCGCAGCCGGCGCGGGCGGCGCCCTTCTGCCGGTGCCCTGGACCGCCGTGGCACGAGCGGACTCGGTATCGCCGCCACAGGTGTTGGCCGCTGGGGACCTCGCACTCTGGTACGACGAGGGGGCCGGCAGCGACTGGCTGCGGGCGCTGCCGATCGGCAACGGCCGGCTCGGCGCCATGGTCTTCGGCAACGTCGACACCGAGCGACTTCAGCTCAATGAGGACACCGTCTGGGCCGGCGGCCCGCACGATCCCAGCAACACCAGAGGCGCGGGGGCGCTCGCGGAGATCCGACGGCTGGTCAACGCGAACCAGTGGACCCAGGCCCAGGATCTGATCAACCAGACCATGATGGGCAACCCGGGCGGCCAACTCGCGTACCAGACCGTCGGCAACCTCCGGCTCGCCTTCGGATCCGCCAGCGGCGCGTCACAGTACGACCGGACGCTCGACCTCACCACCGCCACCGTCACGACGACGTACGTGTTGAACGGCGTTCGTCACCAGCGGGAGGTGTTCGCCAGCGCACCGGATCAGGTGATCGCGATGCGACTGACCGCCGACCGCAGCGGCTCGATCAGCTTCACCGCCACCTTCGACAGCCCGCAGCGCACCACGGTGTCCAGCCCGGACGGGACCACGATCGGCCTCGACGGCGTCTCCGGGAACATGGAGGGCGTCACCGGCGCGGTCCGCTTCCTCGCCCTGGCCAACGCCACGGTCAGCGGCGGCAGTGTGTCCAGCTCCGGCGGCACCCTGCGGGTGACCAACGCCAACAGCGTGACACTGCTGATCTCCATCGGCTCCAGCTACGTCAACTACCGCAACGTCGGTGGCGACTACCAGGGCATCGCCCGGCAGCGCCTCACCGCGGCGCGGGCCAGCAGCTACGACCAGCTGCGCAGCCGACACGTGGCCGACTACCAGGCGCTGTTCGGCAGGGTCACTCTGGATCTGGGCCGTACGTCCGCGGCCGACCAGACGACCGATGTCCGGATCGCCCAGCACAACAACGTCAACGACCCGCAGTTCTCCACGCTGCTGTTCCAGTACGGCCGGTATCTGCTGATCTCGTCGTCGCGGCCCGGCACCCAGCCGGCGAACCTCCAGGGCATCTGGAACGACTCGCTGGCTCCGGCGTGGGACTCGAAGTACACGATCAACGCCAACCTGCCGATGAACTACTGGCCGGCGAACACCACCAACCTGGCCGAATGCCACGGCCCGGTCTTCGACATGGTCCGGGAGCTCGCGGTCACCGGCACCCGCACCGCGCAGGTGCAGTACGGCGCGGCGAGCGGGTGGGTCACCCACCACAACACCGACGCGTGGCGGGCCACCGCGGTGGTGGACGGCGCGTTCTGGGGCATGTGGCAGACCGGCGGCGCCTGGCTCTCGACGTTGATCTGGGACCACTACCTGTTCAACGGCGACATCGAGTTCCTGCGGACGAACTATCCGGCGATGAAGGGCGCGGCGCAGTTCTTCCTCAACACCCTTGTCACCGAGCCGACCCTCGGATACCTGGTGACCAACCCGTCGAACTCGCCGGAGCTCAGCCACCACTCGAACGCGAGCGTGTGCGCCGGCCCCACCATGGACAACCAGATCCTGCGGGACCTGTTCGACGCGTGCGCCCGGGCGAGCGAGATCCTCGACGTGGACAGCACCTTCCGGGCGCAGGTGCGTGCCACCCGGGACCGGCTCCCACCCATGAAGATCGGCTCTCGCGGCAACATCATGGAGTGGCTCTACGACTGGGTGGAGACCGAGCCCAACCACCGGCACATCTCGCACCTGTACGGTCTGGCGCCCAGCAACCAGATCACCAGGCGCGGCACCCCGCAGTTGTTCGAAGCGGCTCGCCGGACCCTGGCGTTGCGCGGCGACGACGGCACGGGCTGGTCACTGGCCTGGAAAATCAACTTCTGGGCTCGGATGGAGGAGGGCAAGCGAGCCCACGACCTGATCCGCTACCTCGCCACCACCGCGCGACTCGCGCCCAACATGTTCGACCTGCACCCGCCGTTCCAGATCGACGGCAACTTCGGCGCCACCGCCGGCATCGCCGAGATGCTGTTGCAGAGCCACGCGGGTGAGCTGCACGTCCTGCCCGCGCTGCCGCCGGCCTGGCCGAGCGGGCGGGTGACCGGCCTACGCGGTCGGGGCGGGCACACGGTCGGCATCACGTGGGCGAGCGGCCAGGCCACCGAGATCCTCGTCCGACCGGATCGGGCCGGCACCGTCCGCCTCCGCTCCCGGATCCTGACCGGCACCGTCACTGTGGTGGACACCAGCGACGGTACGGCGGCCCGGACCACCCGGATCGACTCCGACCTCATCGACGTCACGGTGCAGGCCGGACGCACCTACCGGGTCACCAGCTCCGGCGTTGCCACCCCCACGCTGGAGCAGAGCTTCAGCAACGTCGGCATCACCAGCGACAGCAACACCAACGTCGGAAACTTCGACGGCGGCGGGGCCTCGCTCTCCGCGCAGGCCCTGGCTCAGGCCGGCGCCAGCCCGGGAGGCACGGTGAGCCGCAACGGAGTCAACTTCCGCTGGCCCAATGTCAGCTCCGGGGCCGCCGACAACGCCATCGCGTCGGGCCAGACCATCAGCGTGACCGGCACCGGCCGAACGCTCGGCTTCCTGCTGACCGGCACCTACGGCGCGGTGTCCGGGACCGGCACTGTGGTCTACGCCGACGGCACCCGCCAGACGTTCACGCTGAGTTCGCCAGACTGGTATGGCGGGCCGCACTCCGGGGGTACCGCGGCCATCGTGTCCGCGTACCAGAACCGGCCCAACAACGTCCGGCAGTCCACCGCCGGCTGCATCTACTACGTGGGCGTCGCGTTGCAGAGCAAGGCGGTGGCCTCGGTGGTGTTGCCCAACATCAGTGCCCGGCCGGCGACGAACGTGCCGACCATGCACGTCTTCGCCATCGCGATCGGCAGCTGACAGCAACTGATCCCGCCTCGGGGGAGGCGGTCGGCGGTAACCGTCGGTCGCCTCCCCCGAGGCGGACGCGGTAATGAGCGGTATACCTCAGAGGTATGAATATGACTCTGAGGTATACCGCTCAACAGCACACATGACATGCCGGGGCTTGCCCGTTCAGCGGATGCGCTCTCCGCGGCTCTCGATCCGGAAGTAGTCGAAGGCGACGTCGAGGTCGGTGGAGGTGCCGGCCCGGTTGAAGGCCAGTAGCCCGGCCTTCGTCGGCTCGGCGTTCAGGGTCGTGGAGCCGATGTATCGGTAGACGTCCCCGTCGCTGGAGTAGTAGGCGCGGTAGCTGTTCCCGATCTTGGTCAGTCGGAGCCAGATGGCGCCGTCGGCCCCGACGATGCGCTGGGCGTCGGCACCGGTGATCTCCAGGGTCGACGCCGTGCCGTTCTGTTCGCGTAGGAAGACGATCCGGGCCTTGTTGATGGCCGCGGTCGCGTTGCCCATCTCCCACGCGAGTTTCACGTAGTTGTTGTCGTCCGCGTACCCGAGAACACCGCCCTGCTCGTTGTTGGTGGCGAGTGGGCGGGAGAAGACCACGGCGGACTCGGCCGTCCAGTCGCCGTCGACGTCCTGGAGGGCCAGGTTCCGCGCGGTGTTGACGTTGCCCTGGAGGTCGCCCTGCTGCGAGGTGATCACCAGAGACCCGTCGGCCAGTCGCCGCCTGCTCTCGTCCGGCCGGACCCACTGCCACTGCGCTCGGAGTTGTGTCGACTCGAACTCGTCGCTGCCGGTGATGGTGGTGTTCAACTCCACCGTGTAGACCGACGACGCTGCGCCGTTCGTGACGGTGACCCGAGCCTGCCCGGTGGGGTCGGTCGCCTGCTCGACCACGACCGACGCGGCGGGGTCGGCGGCGGTGGCGGTGACCGTCGGCACGGTCGTGGTGCCGGCCGGCGTGAGGGCGTTGTAGCGCAGCACCGACGGTGCGAAGGCCGTCAGGCCCTTGCCGTCGACTCGCAGGGCCGTCAGCGTCGTGTCGGGCACCAGGTTGAAGACGTAGTTCTTCACGAGGGGGCCGAAGAAGCTCTCCGTGGTGACCTTGACGACCGCCTGACCGGGTACGTCGGCCGCCTGGGAGATGATCTCGTAGCGGGCCTTCCGGTCAGCCGTCCGCACCTTGGTGATGGTCGGCGACGCCCCGGCCGGCACCGGGATGGTGTACGAGGTGTCCGACAGGTTGAAGCCGCCGAACGTCTTCCCGTTCACGGTGATCGTGGCCGACAGTGGCGCGTCGTTGACCGGGATGTCCCGCCCGCTGAACTCCTTCCAGTAGTTCACCGAGGTGTCCCGCCAGTTGGCCGCGTCCGCCTCGTGGACCGCCAGCTTGGCGCGAACCTCGGTGAACCGGCGCGCGTCGATGTCGGGCTGGAGCGTTTCCCAGGTCTCCCGCATCCAGGTCACGTACTGCACACCCATCTGGTAGCGGTAGACCAACTCCGCCCAGAATGTCCGCCCGCTGTCCATCCGATGGCCCCACGGCACGTGGTGGAACCACATCAGCAGGTTCTCCGGGACCGAGTCGATGTCGCCGTAGCGCTGCTGGAGGCGGGGGAAGTACTGGGCGGCCAGGTTGCTGCCGGTGGGGGAGCGGTCGAAGCCCAGACCGACGCTGTCGGCCTTGTTGTAGTAGATCGGGCTCCAGTCGTCGCGGCCCGCCCAGTCGGCGGGGTCGGGGCGGTAGTGGGCGCCCTCGGCGAACTGGTGGCCGATGCCCAGCGGGGTCTGGTAGCTGACCAACGACTCCCACGAGCCCATCATCATCCTGCGGATGGTGTCGACGACGCGCCGGTCGTTGCTCCAGGTCATCCGCGTCCAGTCGGTCGCGATGTCCGCCGAGTCGAGCGTCCAGTCCCACGCCTGACGGCCGAAGGCGAAGAGGTTCGCCTGGGCGAAGTGGTGCCCGGTCAGGTTGTCGGCGTTGCCGAGGTTGGCGACACCCACGATGGCGGTGTCCGAGTGGTGTTGGGCGCTCCCGTCGACGATGTCGCCGACCAGCCGCTCCTTGAGCAGCTTCCCGTTCGCGTCGGTCGCGTACGTGTCGGTCTTGAGGATCTCCTCGTACATCGGGCCGAGGTAGGTCAGCATCCAGTTCTGACCCGTGTATTCCTGGGTGATCTGGAGTTCCAGGGCCTGGTTGGTGTTCTCCATCCGGCCGAACATCGGGTGGATGGGCTCCCGGGCCTGGAAGTCCAGTGGCCCGTTCTTGGTCTGCAGGAACACGTTGTCGGCGAAGCGTCCCCGGCTGCCGTCCGGCTGGGCCTCGTCGTCGATCGGCCCGAACTCCAGGTAGGCCCGCTTGAGCCGGTCGTTGTCGACCTCGGCGTTGTAGACGAACGTCCGCCAGTGCACGGTCATCCCGAGCGGCGCCACCGCGGCGGCGATGGCGTTGGCGCCGTCACCGTGGTCGTACCCGAAGTCCTGTGGCCCCGGCTGTCCCTCGGAGTTGGCCTTGACGGTGAGTCCCATGAAGTCCGGGATCGCGGCCTGGATCTGCTGGGCCCGGCGGTGCCACCAGCCCCGGAACTCCGCACCGTACGGGTCGAGTTGGCTGTTGGTCAGCGTGTCCGGCGCGAACCGGCTGTCGGTGGGCGCGGTGTAGCGGATCGACAGACCCAACCTGATGCCGTACGGACGCAGCGCGTCGGCGAGGGCCGCCTCCTGCGCGATGCGGGCGCTCGTCAGGTACGCGTTGTCGGCGTTGACGTTGTTGATGGTGATGCCGTTGATGCCCAGGGACGCCAGCGCGCGGGCCATGACGAGGTAGCGGTCGAGGATGACGGGCAGGTTCCGGCCGGCGCTGGCACCGGTCGCGGCGAAGTTGAAGATCGCACCGCTCTCCCCGTTCAGCCCGCCCAGCCCGGAGGCGTTGTTGCCCGCGTAGAGACGCTCGGTCTCCCAGTTGTTCAGCAACCGATGCTTGATCTTCGGTGACTCCGCGACGCGGAGGTGGTCGATGGGTTTCTGGGTCTGCAGGAGCCGGAGGAAGGCGAAGGTGCCGTACAGCGCGCCGAGGTCGGTGTTGCCGGCGATGACGGTGAACCGTGCCCTGCCCTTCGACACCGAGCGGACGAGGTAGCCCTCGTCGCCCACCTTGGCCAGGTCGCGGGCCGCGATGCTGCGCCCCACCAGCGGCGAACTCGCCGGTGTGCCCACCACTACCGCGCCGTCCGGGACCGTGCCGCCGTCGCCCGTCGTCACCGGTGTCGGCTGGCCGAGCAGCCCGCCCAGGCCGCGTACCAGTTCGTCCCGGGCGGCGCCCAGCGTGGACTCGGCGAGTTTCTCGCTGGAACCGGGAGCCATCGCGAGGTCCGTGGTGTGCCGGTGGGCCCTGGTGGCGTCGGCGTTCTCGACCACGATCGCCGTGGCCGCCCGGCGGTAGTCGCGCAGCAGCTTCGCGTCGTCGACCGGCACGTACCGCAACCACAGGTCGGAGCCGCTGTAGTCGCCCGGCGACGCGGCCGCGGCGACCGGCGTGGTGGTGGCGACCGTGAGGGTGGCCGCGACGGTGGCGAACACCGTGCCCAGCACGATGAGGGTCCGCCGTAGCCGGGGCACCGAAGCTCGGTTCATCGCCATCTCCTCGTTCGTCCGCTGGGGACGCCGGTGCGCCCGTCCCGCGAGCGCAACGACGTTGACAGATGGATTCCCGTCGATCCTGTCGGGGGCGGTCGGACCTCGGCAACGAGTTGTCGTTTCTTGTCGTGGGGCCGTGCGGCCTCACGGCAGGTGGGCCGCCGGGCCCGGCCCGGACCGCTGCCGAGCCCACGAGGGTCGGGCGCGACCGGGGCTCGGGTTGCGCGCGGCCGTCGAGTCGCGGACCACGAGGCGAACCGGCAGGACCATCGGTCGGCCGGTGTGCCCCGGCGCCCCCTCGATCATCGTGAGCAGGTGCCGGGTCGCGGCTGAGCCCTCCGCGTAGAGCGGCGCCGCGACAGTGGTGAGGCCGGGCGTGACGATGTCGGCGGCGAGGATGTTGTCGAAACCCACGACGCTGACGTCGCCCGGAACGTTGACGCCCATCCGGCTGAGGCCGCGGATGATCCCGATGGCCATCTGGTCGTTGAAGGCGAGGACCGCCGTCGCGGGACGCGCGTACAACTCCTGTGCGGCCCGCTCACCGCCGGCCATGGTGGGGCTGAACGGCCCGATCTGACGAACCTTGATCTCCAACTCCATGCCCGCTTCGAGCAGCGACCGCCAGCGGATGCCGTTCGGCCAGGACGCCTGCGGCCCCGCGACGTAGGTGATGTGGTCGTGCCCCAGCTCGCCGAGGTGCTCGGCGGCCCGCCGCACCCCACGTGGGTCGTCCGTGACGACGCACGGCACGTCGGCGAGAGCGCGGTTGAGGACCACCACCGGTCGCTGTTTGGCGACCATCCGGATGGCTGAGTCGGACATCCGGCTGCTGGCCAGCACGATGCCGTCGACCGTCGACATGGCGCGTTCCACAGCCGCCCGTTCCAACCGGTCGGACTCCTGGGCGTCGATCAGCACTGTGGTGTATTCGCCGTCGGTCGCCGCCTCCTGCGCGCCGCGCACGATCTCCGCGTACACCGGGTTGGTGATGTCGGCGATGACCAGCGCGATCATCTGCGTGCGGGACGTGGTGAGGGCGCGGGCGAGGGGGTTGGTCCGGTAGCCCAACCGCTCGGCGACCCGCCGGATCCGTTCGGCGGTCTCGGAGTTGACGCGACTCGGCCGGGAGAAGGCGCGGGACACCGTGGACGGTGACACGTCGGCCTCGACAGCGACGTCGTAGATCGTGACTCTCTTTCCCGGCGGCCTGGTGTGGTCGGGCATCTGCATGCTCCTCCCGGCTACGCGGCGTGATCATGGTATGGCGGCCGTGAATACTCGGCAATGCCCCGGCAACAATCCGGGGCCGCCGGATCGCATTCGCGCGAGGCAATACATGGCAACCCGTTGCCGCGGTGGCGGGCCGGCTGTCTCAATCAGCGGGGATGACACCTGGCGGAGGGAACGGCTCATGGGTATGACGCGGCGCGGAGCTCTCCTGGTCACGGCATCGTCGCTCCTGGTGGGCGCGGTCGGGTGCGGGGCACCCGAAGCTCCCGGTGGCACCGAGGGCGACACCACGGGCGAGGTGCCACAGCGGCCCGGTAAGGCCGTCACGCTCAACGTCCTCGACGTGGCGGGCAACCTCCAGTTGACCCAGGGGATGATCGACGAGTTCGTCTCGAAGAACCCCGAGGTGATCTCCCGGGTGACCTATTCGAAGGCGCCGGCGCCCGAGCTGGCCGGGAAGATCAAGGCCCAGCAGGGGGCGGACCGGGTGGACATCGGTCTCGTGCTGACCGGCGTCGACGGCCTGGCCGCCGGGATCGAGCAAGGGCTCTGGATCGACGTGCTGCCGACCTTCCAGGACCGCCTCGGCGGCATGCGCGACTACCTGACGCCGGCCGCCGCGATGCAGCAGCTCGCCGGCAACGCGGGCGTCACCGTCACCTACTACCCGTCCGGCCCGCTGCTCGAATACCTGCCGTCCCGCCTCGCCTCGCCTCCCACCAGCGCGGACGCGTTGCTCGCCTGGGCCAAGGCCAACCCCAAGAAGTTCCAGTACGCCCGCCCGGCCAACTCCGGCCCGGGCCGGACCTTCCTGATGGGTCTGCCCTACATCCTCGGCGACTCGAACCCCAAGGACCCCACCGCGGGGTGGGACAAGACGTGGGCCTTCCTCAAGGAGTTGGGCCAGTACGTCGACTACTACCCGTCCGGCACCACCGAGACGATGAAGAACCTCGCCAACGGCACCGCGCACCTGATCGTCAGCACGACCGGTTGGGACATCAACCCGCGGGTGCTCGGCACGGTGCCCAAGGAGGCCAGGATCACCCCGATCGACGGCTTCCACTGGGTCACCGACGCGCACTACGCGGTCATGCCCAAGGGCGTGTCGACCGACACCCAGGCCGCGGTGCTGGCCCTGTTGGCGTTCATGCTCACCCCCGAACAGCAGGCGAAGGCGTACGACGAGGGCTACTTCTACCCGGGCCCGGCGATCAAGGAGGTCCAGCTCTCGTCGGCGCCGCAGAAGAGTCAGGACGCGATCCGGGAGTTCGGTCGCCCGGAGTACGACGCGCTGATCGCCGGGAACCCGACCGAGGTCCCGCTCGACGCGAAGAGCCTGGTGGCGGCGTTCAGCCGCTGGGACCGCGAGATCGGTGGCGGGAAGGTCAAGCAGGGATGAGCGGCTTCTCCCAGCTGCGGCTGGACGGGGTGTCCCGCCGGTTCGGTGGTCAGGCCGCGCTCACCGAGCTGGACTTGACGATCGAGGCGGGGGAGTTCATCGCCCTGCTCGGCCCGTCCGGCTGCGGCAAGTCGACGGCGTTGAACTGTCTGGCCGGGCTCCTGCCGTTGACGGCGGGGAGCATCTGGCAGGACGAGCGCCGCATCGACACGCTGCCACCGGAGCGGCGCGGCTTCGGCATGGTGTTCCAGAGCTACGCCCTCTTCCCGCACCTGACGGTCCGGGCGAACATCGCCTTCGGACTGCGGATGCGGCGGCTGCCCAAGGAGGAGACCCGCCGGCGTACGGAGGAGGCGGTACGGCTGGTGCGACTGGAGGACCACGTCGACAAGCTCCCCGGTCAGCTCTCGGGTGGGCAGCAGCAGCGCGTCGCGATCGCCCGCGCCGTCGTGTTCGAGCCGTCCCTGGTGTTGATGGACGAGCCGTTGAGCAACCTCGACGCCAAGCTGCGCCTGGAGATGCGGACCGAGATCCGCCGGCTGCACCAGTCGCTGGGGCTCACCACCGTCTACGTGACCCACGACCAGGAGGAGGCGCTCTCCCTGGCCGACCGGCTGGTGGTGCTGCGGGAGGGGCGGGTGCAGCAGATCGGCTCGCCGCGCGAGCTGCACACCCGGCCGGCGAACTGGCACGTCGCCGACTTCATGGGCTACCGCAACCTGTGGCGGGGGCGGGTGGAGCAGCTCGACGGTGCCCAGGCCACCGTCGAGTCGTCCGGCCATCGCCTGCTCGGCGAGGCGGTCGGTGGCCTCCAGAGCCGGGCGGAGGCCGTCGTCGCGGTACGCCCCGAGGACATCCGCGTCGACGGGCCCGGCGAAACGCGCAACACCATGTCGGCGACCGTCGAGGTGGTGGAGTATCAGGGTCGCGAGTTGGCGGCCGAGGCCCGCACCGACACCGGGCTGCTGCTGCACCTGCGGACCGAGCAGCGCATCGCCCCGGGCGACCAGGTCAAGCTCGCCGTCGACCCGCAGCGGCTGCTCGTCTACCCCGCCGACGTGTCGGCGCGGGCCGACCGCCTCGCGGACGCCTCGGGGGCGACGCGGTGAGCGGCGCCGGGCCCGGGAGGCCGCTGACGCACTGGCAGCACCGTCTCGCCGAGCGGGGCGTCGACCGTCAGCTCTGGTTGCTGGTCCCGGCGCTGGTCTTCGTCGTCGCCCTGTTCCTCTACCCGTTCTTCTACGGGTTGACGCTCTCGTTCCAGCCGACCAGGGGCGGACCGTTCAGCGACTACGCCCGGTTCTTCTCCGACTCGTACGAGCGGGGCACGATCTGGATCACGCTGCGGATCGCGTTGCCCGCCGCGTTGCTGAACGTCCTCGCCGCGGTGCCGATCGCCTACCGGATGCGCGGCCGGTTCCGGGGCAAGCGCTTGGTCACCACGCTGCTGGTCGTGCCGATCACGCTCGGCACGGTCCTCACCGCGCAGGGGTTGTTGAACTTCCTCGGCCCGACCGGCTGGTTCAACCGGATCCTGCTGGCCACCAACCTCGTCGAGGAGCCGGTGCGGCTGACCCACAACTACTGGGGCGTGTTCTTCTCGCTGGTGATCACCGGCTTTCCGTTCGCGTTCCTGCTGGTGCTCTCGTACCTGTCCGGCATCGACCCGACCCTGGAACGGGCCGCGGCGACGTTGGGCGCGGACTGGCGTCGCCGGTTCACCCGGATCACCCTGCCGCTGCTGATGCCCGGCCTCGCCACCACCTTCTGCCTGACCTTCGTGCTGGCGTTCAGCGTGTTCCCGTCGGCGGTCCTGGTCGGCAACCCGGCCGGTGAGACCCGGGTCATCTCCCTCGCCGCCTACCAGGCCGCGTATGAGCGGTACGACTACCCGTACGCGTCCGCGATCGCCATGATCATGGGCTTCGTCGAGCTGGTCATCATCGCGGTGGTGCTGGCCGCTCGCAGCCGCTTCTACACCGGTTCCACCGGAGGCAAGGGCTGATGGCAACGACCACCCGGGCGCGGCCGGCGCGACCCCCCGCCACCAGCACCGACCGGCGGCGGCGCATCGCCGCGAGGCCGGCCGCCTGGCTCGTGTGGGGCGTCGTCATCTTCTTCTTCCTCAACCTGCTGGGCGTGGTGGCGTCCGTGCTGGTCAGCTCGTTCGGCCAGCGATGGTTCGACACCTGGCTCCCGGACGGCTACACCACCAGTTGGTACGCCCGAGCCTGGGACGAGTTCGCGCTCCTGCAGGTCATCGTCGTGACGCTGGAGGTCTCCGTACTCGTTGTGGGTCTGTCGCTGCTGATCGGCGTGCCGGCCGCCTACGCCCTCGCGCGACGCTCGTTCCCGGGCAAGCGGCTGATCTTCCTGGTGTTCCTGCTGCCCATCCTCATGCCCCCGATCACGTACGGCATCCCGCTGGCGACCGTCCTGTACAAGTTCGGCCTGGCCGGGCACATGTCCGGGGTGGTGCTCGCGAACCTCGTACCGTCGGTGCCGTTCGTCATCCTGACCATGACCCCGTTCATCGAGCAGATCGACCCGCGGATCGAGAGTGCCGCGCGGATGTGCGGCGCGGGCCTGCGCACCGTGTTCCTGCGGGTCCTCACGCCGCTGCTGGTGCCGGGCATCCTCGCCTCCGCGATCCTCGTGCTGGTCCGGACCGTGGGCATGTTCGAGCTGACCTTCCTGACCGCGGGGCCCGACTCGCAGACCCTGGTGGTGGCGCTCTACTACTCGATGTCCGCGTCCGGGATCAGGGCCCAGCAGTCGGTCGACGCCATGGCCGTCATCTACACCTCGATGATGCTGGTCCTGCTCGTCGTCGCACTGCGCTACGTCAACCCGACCCAGCTGGTGGCGCAGGTCAAGGACGAGCCGGAGCACTGACGTCGGCGCCGGCGTCGAGGATCTCACCCAGGCGACCCGCGACAGTGATGAGCGCGGGCAGCCGGGTCCGCAGACCGCGGTAGGCCGCGGTGAGAGCCGGGTCGACAGTGACGGGCTCGCCGCCGGGGACCCCGGGATCGAGCTGGGTGACCGCCGCCGGGAGATCGGCGCTGTGGCCGATCGCGAAGAGCCCGAGCGCCGCCGCGCCGAGGGTGACGTGGTCGGCCGCACCCGCGACGTGGACGGGGCAGTCCAGCACCGCGGCCATCACCTCGCGCCACAACGGAGACCGGAAGGCGCCGCCGGTGAGGCGTACGCTGCCGATCGGTGTCACGTCGGCCAGCCGGTCACGGAGATCGCCGAGTTGCAGGCAGACCCCCTCCACGGCGGCCCGGACCAGGTGCCCGCGCGAGTGCTCGCTGCGCAGCCCCAGGAACGCGCCGGGCGGGGCGCAGCCCTCCGGTGGGGCCTCGTCGGCCCACAGGTAGGGCAGCATCACGAGACCGTCGCTGCCCGGTGCGATCCGTTCGGCGAGATCCAGCAGCGCGGGTACGGCGTGGTCGTCACCGAGGACCCGTCCCGCCCACCGCACGACGTTGCCGCCGTTGCCGACCGCCCCGCGGACAACCCACGCGTCGTCGGTCAGCGCCCCACAGGAGAAGGTTTCGGCCAGGTCAATGCGGGGGGCCTTGACGACAGTCCGCAGAGCCCCGGTGGCGCCGAGCGTCAGGCCACCGACGGTGGGGTCGATCGCCGCCGCGCCCAGACTCCGCAACGGCCCGTCACCCGCGCCGACGACGACCGGTGTGCCCGACGGCAGGCCGATCGCGCGTCCGGCCGTCGGCGACAGCCGCAACACCGCCGTCGTGGGCAGGACCGGGGGCAGTTGACTCTCGGACACCCCGGCGAGATCGAGTACGGCGGAGCTCCACGCCCGACGGTGCACGTCGAACATCCCGGTGCCGGAGGCCGAGGACAACTCGGTCACCAGCATCCCGGTGAGCCGATGGACCACGTAGTCCTTGAGGCCGACCCACCACCGTGTGGCCGTGCAGAGGTACGGCTCGTGGCGGGCGAACCACAGGAGCTTGCAGAGCGGGTTCATCGGGTGCACCGGGGTACCCGTCAACCGGTGCAGCTCCCGGCTCTGGCCGGACGACCGCAGTTCACGGGCCGCCTCCGACGACCGCGTGTCACAGCGGGTCAGCAGCGGCGTCACCGGTGTCATCGCCGCGTCCAACCCGATCAGGCCGTACCTGGCGGAACTCAGCGCGAGGGCGACCACCTCCGCCCCGGCGGTGCCGGCCACACAGGCGGACGTCGCCGCCAGGGTCGCCGCCACGAGGACGTCCGGCTCCTGTACCCGCCAGCCGGGCACCGGTTCAAGCAGCGGGTACTCCCGCGTCGCGACGTGTCGTGCGGTGCCGTCCAGTGCGAACGCGGCCGCCCGCGCGGCCCTGGTGCCCACGTCGACTCCGACGATCACCCGACGCTCCGGCCCCATTCGCCCATGGTCGAGCGGCGTTCGGCGCGCCGGCAAGCGGTTGCGCGCAGTTGTCGTCACGGCGGGGGCACCCGCGGCGGGTAACCGACCCGCTGCGACGGCGGGTGCTCAGACCAGGAACTCCTCCCGCATCCGCGCGCCCAGGTTGATCCCGCCGACGGCCCGTGGGCCGGCCGGATCGTGCACGGCGACGGTGTTGTTGCGACGCATCAGCTCACGAACGGCGGGCGGCAGTCGCGGCGGGTCGTCCATGGCCAGGAGCACCTGCCCGGCACTGGAGATCAGTCGATCGGCCAGGGTGGCGGCGTCGGTGTCCACCCGCACCCGGCCGTACTCCCAGCCGGCGGTGGTCAGGTCGAGCACCTCGAACACGCGGGTCAGCACCGGGGTCGGGTCGGTCACCCGGTCGAGCCGGGGCGCCCGGCTGCCGACCACCGTGACGGCGGCGGCCACCTGCGCGTACGGGTGGAAGCCGCACGGCAACGCGAACAGCGGCCAGCGCAGGGCCGGGCCCGCCTCCTTCCACAGCGGCCGGTAGTTACGGCGGTGCACCAGCAGTCGCCGGCCCGTCCGCCGGTGGATCTCCTGGGCCTGAGCCTGAAGGTCCACATGGGCCTCATCGGCGACCTGACTCACGATCCGGGCCGCCACCACCAGGCCGTCGTCGCTGTCGAGCGAGCCGGTGAGCGCCTCGACCTGGTCGTTGAACCGGATCCGCGCGTGGGAGCCGTACCGGGACTGGACGTCGTGCAGCAGCGCCTGCTGGCGTCCCGGGTCGAGCTGGACTCGCCTACCGCCCAGCAACCGACGGAGCCAACGCATGTCGCCTCGATTCAGCAGAGCCGTCGCGGACGGCGGCAATGCTAGTGCGTCGACTCTCCCTCATGTCGCCAAGGGGGTTGATCGACTCCGCTCTCAGGGACGGCGCTCACCGACGACGCGGCGTGATCAGCCCCGACTCGTACGCCCACACCACCAACTGGGCCCGGTCGCGGCAGTGCAGCTTCGTCATCGCCCGGTTGACGTGTGTCTTGGCGGTCAGCGGACTGATCACCATGCGCGCGGCGATCTCGTCGTTGGTCAGCCCGCGTGCGACCAGTTCGACGATTTCCTGCTCCCGGGCGGTCAGCACGTCGCGTCCGGCCGTCGGCTCGGCTGGCGGTGGGCCGGCCACGAACTCACTGATCAGCGTGCGGGTGACGGTCGGCGCGAGAAGCGCGTCACCGCGCGCGACGACGGTGACGGCGTGCAGCAGGTCGGCGGGGTCGGCGTCCTTGAGGAGGAAGCCGCTGGCGCCCGCGCGCAGGGCGGCGAAGACGTAGGAGTCGAGCCCGTAGTTGGTCAGGATGAGAACCCGGGTGGCGGCAAGGTCGGGATCGGCGGCGATGCGCCGGGTGGCCTCGATGCCGTCGAGGCCCGGCATCTGCACGTCCATCAGGACGACGTCCGGGCGCAGGCACCGCGACATTTGGACGGCCGAGGTGCCGTCGGTCGCCTCACCGACGACCTCCAGGTGGTCTTCGGCGTCGAGCAGCGCCCGGAAACCGGCTCGCATCAGCGCCTGGTCGTCGGCGAGCAGCACCCGGATCATCCCGGCTCCGTTGGCCGTCGGACGGTCATCGCGGGCCGTCCAGCGGGAAGGTGGCCCGTACGGTGAAGCCGTGGTCGTCGTGCGCGGCGGTCCGCAGTGTGCCGCCCAGGGCGGTGACCCGCTCCCGCATTCCCCGCAGGCCCACGCCCGGGGTCAACGGCTCCGCCGGTGACGCCCGACCGTCGTCGGTGACCGCGACGGTCAGCCCCGCCGGGGCGTACTCCACCTGGATGTGCGCGGTCGCGGGGCCGGCGTGGCGGGCCACATTGGTCAGGGCTTCCTGAATGACCCGGTACCCGGCCTGGTCGACGTCGTCGGGCAGGTCCCCGCGCTGACCGGTGACGGTCACCTGCACCGGTACGCCGACCGCCCGGGTCCGCTCGGCCAACTCGTCCACCCGGGCCAGCCCGACGCGGTCGGCGTCGGTGGGTGCGCGCAGGACGTCGAGGGTGGTGCGTAGTTCCCGCATCGCCGCGCCGCTGGCCTCCTGGATCGCCAGCAGCGTGGCCGACGGCGCATCGCCGTGCTTGCGGGCCAGGTGCACGGCGATTCCGGCCTGCACCTTGATCACCGAGATGCTGTGGGTCAGCGAGTCGTGCAGGTCGCGGGCGATGCGCAGGCGCTCCTCCCCGGCTCGCCGCAACGCCATCTCCTCGCGGGTGCGTTCGGCTTCGATCGCCCGCTGCTCGACCTGCTCCAGGTACGCCCGGCGTTGCCGCCCGACGAGCCCGGCGACGTTGGCCGCCACGAACCAGCCGAGCAGCAGGGCCGTCCGCTCAAGGATCAACTGACCCGGCTGGCCGGCCGGCGCCATCGAGATGTCGCGGGCCAGGAAGCCACCGAGGAAGGCGAGGCTGGCCACGACGGCGGCCGACCGGTGCCCCTGCCAGGCGGCGAGGTAGACCGCGCCCAGAACGGGGAACGCGGCGGACACCCCGGGGTGTACCCGGAGGTGAACGGCCAGCATGGCGACGGTGACCACACCCAGCGCCACCACCGGGTAGCGCCGGCACGCCGCCAGGGCCACCGCCATGGCCAGGACCAGGGCGACGTCGAGCACCTCGACCGCCGCGGCGTCCGGGGTGAGCGCGGCGTTGCCGAGCAGGAGGACGCCGAGGGCGAGACCGCCGAGGGCGTACGGGAGGTCGCGGCGCATGGTCGCACTGTAGAACGGCAGTCGTCGGTGGAGCATCCCGCGCGCGTGGTACCTGCGGCGTACCACGGGTGCGGTATCGGCGGTGTGGCAAGTGTCTGCGCCGGCACGACGCTTTCCCGGCCCGCCGGAACAAGCATCGAGCCCATGACATACCGCTTCTTCACCCCCACGCCGGCGAGGGCGGCCACCGGCCTCACCGCGGCGGTCTACCAACAGTCGCGCGACGACTTTCTCGGGCCCTTGCCGACGTTCCAGGCGCTCTCTGCCGTGCCGGACGTGCTGGCCGCGACCTGGGCGCTGATGCGGGAGGCACTGCTCGCCGGGGACACGCCCCGGGTGGACCGTGAACTCGTCGCGGCCGCGGTGTCCCGGGCCAACCGCTGTCAGTTCTGCGTCGACGCCCACGTGCTGCTGCTGCACGCCCTGGGCGCGCCGAAGCTGGCCGAGGCCGTCGCCCAAGGCGAGACGCCAGCCGAGCCGAACCACGCCCAGCTCGTCGGCTGGGCGCAGGCCAGTCGCAGCCCCGCAGCCGCCGACTGGACCAACCCGTACCGCGTGGAGATCACCGGCACCCTGCTCGCCTTCCACTTCATCAACCGGGTCGTCTCGGCGTTGCTCGACCCGGATCTGCTCCCCGGCGGCCTGCAACGCTCCCCACTGGTGCGTTCGGTCGGGGGCCGGCTCTACGCCAGGGCGGCCCGGGAGCCGAAGGAACCCGGCCGGAGCCTCCCGCTCCTCGACGTCGAGGCGACGGCAGCACCGGCCTGGGCGGGGGAAAGCCCGGTCGGTGTCGCCTACGCGTCGTTGCGCAACGCCGCCACCCGGGGTGGGGAGCTGCTGGGCGAGGTGGCGCGCGAGACCGTCACGGCCACCGTGCGCTGGGAGGACGGCCGGTTCCCGGCCCGACCCGGGGACTGGGCCGTCGACCTGGTGCGCGATGTGCCGGGCACGGACCGCATCGGGACCCGGATCGCGTTGCTGGCGGCGTTCGCGCCCAGCGCGATCAGCCCGGGCGACGTCGCGCTCTGGCGGCTCTCCCACCCCGCCGACGCCGACCTCGTGCGGTTGGTCGCGTACGGGGCGATCACGGCCACCGATCATGTCGCCCGGGCCCTCGCCTCGGCGCACCTCTAGGAGGTAACCCATGCGCAAGGCATTCGTCGCCATCACCGCGCTGACGCTCGTCGCGTTCGCCCTGCAGTTCATCCTCGCCGCAGTGGGCGGGTTCACGAAACCCGCCGGCGACGACGCGTACGCGTTGCACAGCGTCAACGGCATGGTGGTCATCCCGGTTCTCACAGTGCTCACCGCCGTGTTCGCCGCGCTGGCGAAGGCGCCGGGAAGGCTCATCGGGCTGGCGGTCCTGCCGATCGGCCTCGTCGTCCTCCAGCCGCTCATCGCCACGCTCGCCAACGCGTTCACTGACGCGTCGGGCGTCAGCACTCCGCTCGGCCTCACCATCGGTGGGCTGCACGCACTCAACGGAATCATCGCGGTGCACGTCGTCGTCGGCGTCCATCGGGCGGCGCGGAAGCTCGACGAGCCGGTGCCGGCCGGCGCGGGTCGGCTGCTCACCCCGGAAGGAGAACCGGCATGACCACCGGGTCACTGCTCGCGGCCGACCTCGTGATCGCGGTCCTCGCGTCCGCCGCCTGGCTGGGTGGTGGCGCCGCGTCCGCGGTCCGCCGCCGGCCACTCGCCCTGGGACTGGCGGCCGTCGCGCTGCTCGCCACGCTCGCCCGCGCGGTCACGATCACCGCGCTGGCCCGCGCCGGCTGGTGGTTCGCCGCGGAGAAGGTCCTCATCGCCGCGCCCCTGTCGCTCGCGGCGGTCGGCGTCGCCGGTCCGCGACTGCTGCGGGCCCCGGGTGACATCCGGGCCGTCGCGGTCCCGCTTCTCTTCGCCGGGTACGCCACGAGCAGCGCCCTGCTCGTGACGGTCCTGCACGGCTACCCGGCGTCGGCCGGGGCGGGGCTGCTCGCGGTCGCCGGGGTCGTCGCGGCGACGCTGATCTCGGGGCGTGCCCTCGACGCGCGCCCGTCCCGGACGCTGTCCCGGGTGGCCGTCGTGGCGGCGGGCGCGGCGCTGGTGACCGGAACCGGACTGACCGTCGCCTCCGGTGCCGCGCCCGGCGTACCCCATGATCATGATTATCCGGTGGCCCGGATCGCCGCCGAACCCACCAGGCGCTTCACCCTGACCGCCGGGACCGCCACGGTGAACGCGGGCGGCCGGGACGTCGCGGCGTGGGCGTTCAACGCGCAGGTACCCGGACCTGAGTTGACCGCCACGGTCGGCGACGTCCTGGAGGTGACGCTGCGCAACCGGGACATCGGGCGCGGCGTCACGCTGCACTGGCACGGGTACGACGTGCCGAACGATCAGGACGGGGTGCCCGGGGTGACGCAGGCGGCGGTGCGACCCGGGCAGGAGTTCGTCTACCGGTTCCGCGCCGATCAGGCCGGGACGTACTGGTACCACACGCATTCGGCCTCCGACGTCGGCGTGCGGATGGGTCTCTACGGTGTGCTGCTGGTGCGACCGGGGCCGGTGACCGGCCTCGACGTCACAGTGCCGGTGCACACCCTGGCGGGCCGTCCGTTGCCCGCGCCGAGGGTGGAGCGGGCCGAGGCCGGCGTGCCGGTGCGGTTACGGCTGATCAACACCGACAGCACGACGCACCGGTACGCCCTGGCCGGGACCGCGTTCCGGGTGGCCGCGATCGACGGTGTCGACCTGCGGGGCCCGACGCCACTGGTGGACACCGCCATCCTGATCCCGGCCGGGGGTCGCTACGACCTGGTCTTCGACGCGCCGGCGACCCCGGTGTCGCTGTTCGTCGACGGGCGGGCGGTCTACTCGACCGGCGCGGTGTCGACGGTGACCGACGCCTGGCCGGTGCTCGATCCGCTCGGCTACGGCGCGTCCGCTCCGGTGCCGTGGTCCCGGTTCGACAGGACGTTCACCCTCGTTCTCGATCGCGGCCTCGATCTGCGCAGATTGCTGCCGCGCTACGCCCACACCGTCAACGGCGCGGCTGACCCGGACATCCCACCGCAGGTCGTACGCCTGGGCGACGTTGTGCTCTTCACGATCGTCAACCGGTCGCAGGTCGTGCACCCGTGGCACCTACACGGCCACCACGTCCTCGTGCTGGCCCGCGACGGAGGGCCGGCGACCGGAAGCCCGCTGTGGCTGGACTCGTTCGACGTCCGTCCGGGCGAGGTGTGGAAGGTGGCCTTCCGGGCCGACAACCCGGGAATGTGGGCCAACCACTGCCACAACCTGGCGCACGCCGATGCCGGGATGACGCTGCATCTGTTGTACTCCTGATCGCGGATGCCGGTAGTTTTCAGGCATGACTGAGGACACCTTCCGTTCGGTGGCGATCGAGCGCACCAGCCTGGGCAACTACGTCGCGCGGAATGTCCGTGGCGGGTCCGTGTCGCTGGGCACGGGCGAGGACGGCAGTTTCACGCCGGTGGAACTGCTGCTGGCCGCCATCGGCGGCTGCAGCGCGGTGGACGTGGACCACATCACCGGCCGCCGCGCGGAGCCGACCGAGTTCGCCGTCGCCGTCACCGGTGACAAGATCCGGGATGAGGCTGGCGGAAACCGGATGCGGAACCTGCGGGTCGAGTTCACCGTGACGTTCCCGGAGGGCGCGGACGGCGACCAGGCCCGTGCGGCGCTACCCCGGTCGCTGCAGCAGTCGCACGATCGGTTGTGCACCGTCTCCCGTACCGTCGAGCTCGGCACTCCCGTGTCGATCGCCGAGGTTTCCGGGCCCACTGGAGACTGACCGCCATTGAGCACGGCTACTCAGGTCCGGTGCGGTTCGAACATGTGAGGGTGACGGCATGCGTCGACTAGGTGTGCCAATGCTGATCGTTCTCGCCGTGGCGGTGGGCTGCGCCGAGCCGAATGCCCGGCCGGGTCGCCCGGACCAGACGGTCGCGGCGCCGGTTCCCACCGAACTGCTCGCCGACGGCAGCGTCCCCTGGGCCGACCTGAAGATCACGGACGAGGACCTCAACGGTCGCCCGCCCGAGCCGAGGCGGCCGGCCGCCGGCACCGAGCCGTGCCGTGCGGAGCAGCTGACCGGCCGGCTCACCAACTGGACCCGGCCGGGCACCGGAGGCGAGAAGCCTCGCGGCTTCGACAGCGCGATCGGCAAGCTCATCGGCGAAGTGGACGTGCGGAACTCGTCGAAGGTGGAGTGCACCCTGCAGGGCGAGGTGCCCACCACCATGCTCGTCGCTGGCCGTGAGATCCCGATGCTCTACACCCACGGCATCAACGAGGAGGGCCGCAGCCGGGTCGTCGCCGTGCCGGCTGGTGGCCACGCCAGCCTGCGCCTGGACTGGTCCGGGCCGTTCTGCCTGCCGACCGTCGGGCTGTTGGAGCTCGCGATCGAGCTGCCGCACGACGGTGGCACCCTCCGCGCGCCGGTCGCCGCCGACGAGCGCCCGGGCTGCCCGCGGGGGGAGGGGGTCAATCCCCGGGCACAGGGGACGCTGTCCGCGAGTGGCTTCACCGAGCCGGTGGCGGTGTCGAGGCCCCCGTCCTCGCCGCTCGATCAGCTCACCGTCGCCGTTGAGGGGCCGTCAACCGCGGTCGCCGGGTCGCGCGCCACCTTCCGGGTGACGCTCGGCAACCCGACCGACGGCCCGCTCGCGTTGGATCCCTGCCCGGCCTACCTGATGGAACGGTTCTCGCTCGGCGACGCGAGCAACGACGCGGTGAACTCGTCCCAGCTGTACCGGCTGAACTGCGGGCCGCTTCCGCAGATCCCCGCCGGCGGCAACGCGGTGTTCGAAATGGTCGTCGAGGTGCCGGCCTCGATGCGGGCCGGGCGTGAGCTGACCGTGACGTGGAAGTTCTATCTGCCGCACTACGTGCAGGGAAACGATCAGCTCGGGGTGCTCACCCTCACGGTCGGCTGAGGAGCGTCGCTCCCGAGCCGGCCGCACCCGGAAAATCGACTGCTGTCGAGAACAGGGCATCGATGTTATTGAGTGCATGGGAGCGCTCCCGTACCATACCTGACGCGGCCTGTTAACGCTCACATTCGTCACTGAGCATCGACCACCACCATCATGTAGGCCGCCGTCCCGCGAGGAGGGTGCTATATGACCAGATCCAGAGTCACCAGCGCAGGTCTGGTTGTGGCCGGCGTCGGCTTACTGGTGTCGTCGACAGTTGTCGCAGCGCTGCCGGCCGGCGCCGCGGCCGAGGGCTGTTCGGTGAACTACGCCGTGTCGTCACAGTGGCAGGGCGGCTTCGGCGCCAACGTGGCGATCACGAACCTGGGCGATCCGTTGAGCAGTTGGACGTTGACCTGGTCCTACGGCGCCGGGCAGACGGTCACGCAGGCCTGGAACACGTCGTTGACGCAGAGCGGGTCCGCGGTGACGGCGAGGAACGTGAGCTACAACGGCTCGGTCCCGACCAACGGCACGGTGTCGTTCGGGTTCAACGGTTCGTGGACGGGCAGCAACCCAGACCCGACGAGCTTCGCTCTGAACGGCGTCACCTGCACCGGTGGCACGACGCCGACCACTCCACCGCCGTCGACGCCGCCGACGGACCCGCCGCCGACGACTCCACCGCCCACCCAGACCTGCGACCTTCCCTCGACGTACCGGTGGTCGTCGACGGGCGTGCTGGCGCAGCCGAGGTCGGGGTGGGTGTCGTTGAAGGACTTCACCGTTGCCCCGTACAACGGTCAGCAGTTGGTCTACGCCACCACCCACGACACCGGGACCAGGTGGGGTTCGATGAACTTCGGGTTGTTCTCGAATTATTCGCAGATGGGTTCGGCCAGTCAGAACGCGATGAACTCGGGGACTGTGGCGCCGTCGTTGTTCTACTTCGCGCCGCGCAGCATCTGGGTGTTGGCGTATCAGTGGGGTGGTCCGGCGTTCTCGTATCGGACGTCGTCGGATCCGACGAACCCGAATGGGTGGTCGTCGCCGCAGACGTTGTTCAGTGGGAGCATCACCGGTTCGGGTACGGGTCCGATCGATCAGGCGGTGATCGGTGACGGGTCGAACATGTACCTGTTCTTCGCCGGGGACAACGGCAAGATCTATCGGGCGAGCATGCCGATCGGGAACTTCCCGGGTAGTTTCGGGTCGAACTACACGACGATCATGAGTGACACGACGAACAACCTGTTCGAGGCGGTGCAGGTGTACAAGCTGCAGGGTCTGAACAAGTACCTCATGATCGTTGAGGCGATTGGTTCGCAGGGTCGGTACTTCCGGTCGTTCACGGCCACGAGCTTGGGTGGGTCGTGGACGCCGCAGGCGACGTCGGAGAGCAACCCGTTCGCGGGTAAGGCGAACAGTGGTGCGACCTGGACCAACGACATCAGCCACGGTGAGCTGTTGCGGACCAGCGCGGACCAGACGATGACGGTCAACGCCTGCAACCTGCAGCTGCTCTACCAGGGTCGTTCGCCCAGCTCCAACGGTGTCGACTACGGTCTGCTGCCGTACCGGCCGGGTCTGCTGACCCTGCAGCGCTGACCTCATGTGATCAAGCTCGACTGAAAACGGGCGGGCTCGGCGTCACGCCGAGCCCGCCCGCACCACGCCGAGTGCAGTTGATCCTTCGGCCGCGCAGGGTCCTCGCCTCCCGACCAGGGCCCGGTCGGTTCCAGCGCTTCAGCGAGACAGGCCCTTCTGATCTCTACAAGAGGGGCGGTGGCCAGGCCCGGATGGACGACGTTCTCGGCACCCGCAGGCCAGTCGAGGCGCGGGATCCGCAGCGCATATGCGCTGCGGCACCGAGGGCGAACATCGTGACGGCGGTGACGCCAGGACCGTTGAGGTGGTGGAGGGCTGGATGGGCCAGGCCCAGGCCGCCATGATGACGCCGACACCCGATCCGCTCCGTCAACAACCTCCTGGCCAGCAACAGCTAGCCCGTGGACGTCATGCCGGAACCGCCCGACAGTGGCGGCGCAGTGCGATGCGAGCGACGCCCCACTGCACCTCACACAGTGGCCTGCGCGGCCGCGCTCGCTAGATCGGCGGACGGGCCTCGCCGACGCAGGCCGCTGGCAAGGCACAGCAGTACGCCGAGCGTTAGCCACGTTGCGAGGACGATGACCGGATGGGTGGCGCCGTGGCCGTCGAAGAAGGCGGTGGATCGCAGCAGCCGGCCACTCGCACCGGGTGGTAGCAGTTGGCCGAGCGTGCCGGACCAGCCGGGTAGCATTTCGGGCGCGGTCGCGGTGCCCGCCAAGGGGTTGCCGATGAGCATCATGGTGGCCGCCCCCAGGCCGAGCCCGGTGTATCCGAGCAGGGACTCCAGCCCCAGGAGGCTCAGGGAGGTGGCCGCGACGCTCAGGGCGACCGCGCCGGTGTTCGCCCAGTAGGAGCCGGTCAGGGAGCCGAGCCAGAACTGCAGAATGGCGCTTACGGCGAGGCCGCCGGTGACGGCGAAGGCGAGCGTTCCGATGACCCGGCGGGTGGTGCCAAGGACGAGTCTCGTCAGCAGAAATGCGGCCAGCAGACCGCCCATGACCAAGGGTAGGGCCGCGGCGGCCAGCCCGGCGCCACGCGGGTCGTCGGCCGGCAGTGGGGCGAGGTCGCGGATGGCGGCCTCCGGCTTGGCGCCCTGGGACTGCTGCGGCTGGCTGAGCGCGGTGGCGATGTTGTTGAGGGTCTGGGCGACGGCTGTGCTGCCGGCGGAGGCGAGGATGACCTGTGGTGCGCCGGAGCTTACGTCGATCGCCCCGTACACTTCGCGGTCACGGATCAACTGTTCGGCGGCGGCGGTGTCGACGACTTCGGTGATTTCGAAGGCGTCGGGAAGGCGCTCGTCGAGCGCGACGCGGATCTGTCTGACCGTAGGTGCCGGTCCGGCGACGGCGATCGGCACGTCGTGCGCCGACGAGTGTACCGAGGGCCAGGCGAAGGCGGTCAGGAGCACGCTGACGGCCACCGTAAGCAGGGCGACCGCTCGGGCCACCGCCGACCAGGGCGACGGCGACGCGTTGGTTGCGGGCTGGGCCTGGACGGCCATGTCGTTTCCTCCGGATGAGACGGTGTTCATCGCAGGGTGAGGGGGGTTGCGGACTTGACGCGGGAAACGGTGCGCTCGGCCGCGTCGATTCGACTGGCGGTATCGACCACCAGCCGGACGCGGTCGGCCAGGATGACGCGGTATCCGACGACCGAGTCGCCGGTCCCGCCGACGAGCTGGTGCAGCGGATGCGATGAACAAAGTTGGACCGCGGGTTGATCAGGGTCACGGTCGCGTCGGCGCGCTGAGCCAGGCGGTTGGCCGCCATGACGCCGGCGTATCCACCGCCAACCACGACCACGCTGATGTTCTCCGTCATGGTGTCTCCCTCGTTGTCGGCGTTCGGCCACAAGACACCGCCTGAGGGGCTCGCATAACAGCGCGTGAGCCGGGTCACTCGCCGCGCGCACGCCCGACGTTTGGCAAGTAGCCGGCCGACAGGTGGTCACCGACGGAGTCGGCGTCGGGTCACCACTGGGTGATGAGCGGCGGGTCCGGTTCGTGCTGCCGCCAGGCTTCGGTGAGGCGGGCGAGGCGGGTTGGGGCGGCGATGCCGCGGACGGTTGCGATCTTGCCGTTGGTGATGTCGAACGTCACGGCGCCGACGACCTGGTCGCCGAGCACGAAGAGGATGGCGGGGGCGCCGTTGACAAGCGCGTAGTGGATGGCGGGCGTGCCGCCGGCAAGTCGCCGTTTCGCGGGTGTGGGTGTGAAGCCGGCCCGTGCGACGGCGGCGACGCGCTGCGGTGTGTCGTACTGCAGCAGCGTCTCGGTCAGGCCGGCGCCGTCGGAGATTGCGGTCGCGTCGTCGGTGAGCAGCGCCACCAGCCGTTCGGTGCGGCCCGAGGAGGCGGCGGCGAGGAATTCCTCGACGATCCTGCGGGCAACGGCCGCGTCGACTTCGCCGCCGCGGCGACGCGCGGCGGTTATGCGGCGCCGGGCCCGGTGGAGGTGCTGCTGGCTTGCGGACTCGGTGATGTCGAGGATCTCGGCGATCTCGGAGTGGCGGTAGGAGAATGCTTCGCGCAGGAGGTAGACGGCCCGCTCGAGGGGTGACAGGCGCTCCATGAGAACCAGCACGGCCAGTGAGACCGATTCGCGCTGCTGGACAGTGTCGGCCGGGCCGAGCATCGGGTCGCCGTCGAGGAGCGGGTCGGGCAGCCAGGTGCCTACGGTGCGTTCGCGACGGGCTTGTGCCGAGCGGAGCCGATCGAGGCACAGGTTGGTAACGACCTTGATCAGCCATGCTTCCGGCACCTTGATCCGCTGCCGGTCGGCGGCCTGCCAGCGCAGGAACGCATCCTGCACGGCGTCTTCGACGTCGGCGGCGGAGCCCAGCATGCGATAGGCCAGCGAGACCAGCCGGTTCCGGCTGGCCTCGAACCGGCTGGTGTCGAAGCGATCGGTGGCGCTGCTGTCCACGGGGCCCACCCTAGGCGGCTACGCGACAGCCTTCTCGGCGGACGCATTCGGCGCGGTGGCCAGGCGGTGCTTGCGCTTGGGCACGCCGAAGGTCGGGTGCGAGATGGTCCACAGCGCCATCCTGTTGATGCCCTCCTTGACCAATGCAGACGTCCGACCGCCCATGTACCTCGGCGTTGCTTGCCCTTCGTCGTCGACCGTCTGCAGCATCCCGTCCCGCCGCCCGAGGGTGATGTAGTTGTACGTGTAGACCAGCTTGGTATTCGCAATCTTACGGCTGGTCAGGCGTCCCACGATCGCGTCCACGGCCTGCCGGCCAGTGAAGCCGGCTGAACCGCAAGACATCGGCAGTGGCCGGCCGTTGTCGCCGACGGCGTAGACGCTGTCGCCCACGGCGTAGACGTTCGGGTGCGAGACCGACCGCATGGTGCGATCGACGACGATCTGACCGTTCTCAGTGACCTCCACCCCGCCGGCGGCGGCGATCGGATTGACCGCGAACCCGGCGGTCCACACGGTCGCGTCGGACGCCAGGGCGGTGCCGTCGGCGCAGAGCACCCGCGTCGCTTCGACGGCTTCGACGCTGGTGTGCTCCAGGACAGTGATGCTCAGCCGGTCGCATGCCTGGCGCAGGTGGCTGCGGGCTCCAGCGGAAAGCCGGGCGCCCAGCTCGCTGCGGGCGACCAGCGCCACCGACAGGCCGGGCCGGGACTCGGCGATCTCGGTGGCGCTCTCGATGCCGGTCAACCCGTCACCGACGACCACCACACGCCCACCTCCGCCCCGCCTGCCCAGGCTGCCCAGGCGCTCGCGCAGGCGCAGCGCCGAGGGCCGGCCGGCAACATCGAAGGCGTGTTCGGCCACGCCGGGGACGCCACGGTCATCGACGCGGCTGCCGAGCGCGTAGACAAGCGTGTCGTAGCCGAGCTCGCCGCTGCCGCTGCCGCTGCCGCCGCCGTCGGCGTCGGCGACGGCAACGACCTGGCGCTCGGGGTCGACGGCGGTGACACGGGCCAGGCGCAACCGGATCCCCGTGCCCGCGAACGCGTCAGCGAGCTTCAGAGCCTCGATCTCCCGACCGGCCGCGAGCTGGTGCAACCGCATCCGCTCGACGAAGTCCGGCTCGGCGTTGACCACGGTGATCTCGGTGTCCGCCCGGGACAGCCGGCGGGCCAGGTTCCCGGCTACGTAGGCCCCGGCATAGCCGGCGCCGAGGACCACGATGCGGTGCTTCATGTGTTGCTCCTGTCGGTTGCCTTGCTCTCGGTGAGTTGAGCGGAGCGGCGCCCCGATTACTGACAGGAACTGCATGTGGCATGGGTCACAGAGTGGCAGGACCGCCGCCCAACGGTGGGGATCCACTGACCGCCACCAGCGCATCGGCGGGACGCGGACGAATCGGCTCAGGTCTTGGCGAGTGCTTCGCGGCGGATCCACTGGAGCAGGGTGGGGTTGTCGACGGTGGTGATGACGCTGACGGTGGTACGGAAGTAGCGGTCGTCGTTCAGCGTGGCCAGCATGCTCGCGGCCAGGTCCGCACGGGCGGTGAACCTGCCGTCGGCGTGGCCCTCGACGAGGGCGTAGTCGGTGGGCGACGGCAGGTGGTAGAGCCCGTTCGGGCGCACGATCGTCCAGTCCAGATCGCTGGCGCGGACTAGCGCCTCCATCCGTCGCATGTCGTCGTACAGCGTTTTACCCAGCACCCGCGTCACGTATGGCAGTAGGACTCGGTTGAACAAAAACCCGCCATCGGAGTACGAGTGCGGGGCGACCCCGGTTGAGCTGACCACCGAGAGGCGACACACCCGATGCCGATCCATCGCGGCGACTATATTGGCCACTCCACGCGAGTAGGTGCTGATCGGTTTCTTCCCAGCGGGCACCCCGAGCGCCGACATCACCGCATCCCGCTCCGCGACCGCGGCGTCGACGGCCATCGGGTCGAGTACGTCGGCACCGACTACCTCGAGGCAATCATGGTGCAGCGGGAACGAGTCCGGCTGCCGGGTGACCGCGGCGACCTGATGCCCGGCGGCGAGTGCCTGGCCGGTGAGCAGGCGGCCGGTGGGACCGTTGGCTCCAAAGACTGTGATACGCATGACGACTCTCCTTCCTTGGTTACGACATCTCCTGGTGAACGGGCCGGGAAGCTGCGCGCAGCGGGCCGAGTGTCTGCGCCCCGCCAGCAGCTCGTCCCGACCTTGCCTCCAGCCCGTCCGTAACAACCGCCTCGGCGGCCAACCGCGCCAGCAGGCCCAGCTTGGCGGCGCCTGTCGTCGTCGCCGTCACCTCGTGGCCACGCGCCACCAACTGCGGCACCAGCCGCCGCCCCAACACTCCGGCCCCGCCCGCCACGAACATCCGCACAACCAGCACCCTTCCCCGACGTAACTTCCTGTCTCCGCTATCGAGACGAGACAGCGTGGCCGGTCTGTGACATGCGGACGCGAGATGGCGGGAAGAAGATCGTCGACAGCGCCGCCTGCGGCGGACCTGAAATAGGTCCGGCTGCCCGCTGGCCCAGGACCGGTCGTCCCGGAATCGCGTTTCCGGGACGACCGCCAAGGGACGTATCGAACTCGCCCTGGTCGGTGACGTCGGCGGCGAGGCGATCGGGGCGATTGCACCAGGTCGTCTCCGGTTGATAGAGCCGACGGTCGATCACAGCTCGCCCGGGGTGAGACGTAGGCCAGGAACTGTCAACACCGCGACCTGGCTGTTCTCCACACGGCCGGCGGTGCCGTGTCTTGCCGCTCACCCGGATCGAGCACACGGCCTTATTCCAGGAAGCCGTCTCGGCGGCGACCGATGGGTGACATCGTCGGTCGACCGTATGCGGACTTCCAAACTGAGGCCCGCATCGGGGTTTCCGCGTCCGCGCCGCGCTTCTACGAAGGCAAAGAATTGATCATCGAGCATCGGAGCGGCGGCAAGAGGCACCTTCACCAGGAGCCTGGAACGCGACCGCGACGCCGTGAACGCCGCGCTCACGCTTCCCTACAGCAACGGCCCCACCGAAGGCGTCAACACCAAGACCAAACGGATCGCACGTCAAACGAGCGGGGCTTCACCCAGCTCCGCCACTCCATCCTCCTCGGATAGCAGCATCCTCCGTCACCACCGAAAGCGAGACAGGGCCGTTCGTACGAAACAGGCCCTTGCGGGGCGGTTGAACAAGTGTTTAATCTGGTGTCATGGCGTCGGAGGGCGTGGGATCTGGGGGGAACGGTGGGGAGTTCGCCACCGTGAGCCGGATCCGTGACGCCGCTATTGCGCGGTTCGCCCGCGACGGCTTCCAAGTGGGGTTGCGGACCGTCGCCGCCGACGCTGGCGTAACCGCTGGCCTGGTGATCCATCATTTCGGTTCGAAGGACGAGCTTCGTCTCGCCTGTGATGAGCATGTGCTGGAAACCCTGCGCCAGGAGAAGACCAAGACGCTGACCGACGGCACGGGGACGATGCTGCTGGCGCAGATGGCCGAGGTGGAGCGGTTGGCGCCAATGGTGCGGTACCTGCTGCGCAGCATGCAGGCCGGTGGCGAGTTGGCGCTGAAGCTGATCGAGAACATGATCGCCGACGCGGAGCAGTACCTGTCAGCGGGTGAGGCGGCGGGAGTGGTCCGGCCCAGCCGGGACCGGGCCGCCCGCACGCGGTATCTGGCCTATCAGGCGACGGGCAGCATGGTGCTGTGGTTCACGCTGCACGGTGCCGACGCGGAGCCAGCGGAGTTCGCCGCTCTGTTCCGCCGGTATATCGAGGATCTCGCGCTGCCTGCCCTTGAGTTGTTCACGCAGGGTTTGCTGGTCGACCGGTCGATGCACGATGAGTACCTGATGTACGTGCCGGATCCGCCGTGCGCAGGCGACGCAGACAGCATAGCGAGCTAGTGCCACCACGCCCCGGCGTGGCCTCTTTCCTCCGCGAATCCGCGTGATCGACCACATCAGAACCCCAGGCTGCCCTGGGCTCTCTCCTCAAGACGAGGTTTACGACGATGACCGCTGCAATCGACATTCATCACATCGAAAAGTCATTCGGCAGGGTGCGGGCGCTGGACGGACTGGACCTTCAGGTCGAGACCGGCAGCGTGCACGGTTTCCTCGGGCCCAATAGCGCCGGTAAGTCCACCACCATCCGGATCCTGCTCGGGCTGCTGCGCGCCGACGCCGGCCGGGCCAGGATGCTCGGTGGTGACCCGTGGGCGGACGCGGTGCCCCTGCACCGCCGGCTCGCGTACGTCCCCGGCGATGTGGAGCTGTGGCCCAGCCTGACCGGCGGCGAGGCGATCGACCTGTTCGCTCGCCTGCGCGGCGGCACCGACCCGGTTCGCCGCGACGAGCTGTGCCAGCGTTTCGACCTGGATCCGAGTAGGAAGGGCCGCACGTACTCCAAGGGCAACCGGCAGAAGGTGGCCCTGATCGCGGCGCTGGCCAGCGATGTCGAGCTGCTCCTGCTCGACGAGCCCACCGCCGGGCTGGACCCGCTGATGGAAGCGGTGTTCCAGGAGTGCATCCGCGAGGCGAAGGACGCCGGCCGTACGGTCCTGCTGTCCAGCCACATCCTCGCCCAGGTCGAGGTGCTCGCCGACCAGATCTCGATCATCCGCCAAGGCAGAATCGTCGAGACGGGCTCGCTGGCCGACCTGCGGCACCTGACCCGTACCTCGGTCGACGCGATCACCGACCGACCGGTCGACGCCCTCGCCGGCCTGCCCGGCGTGCACGGCCTGCGGTCCGAGGACGGCCACGTCCGCTTCGAGGTCGACGGCGACCACCTCGCCGCCGTGGTACGCCACCTCGGCGACCTAGACGTACAGGGGCTGACTGTCCGGCCGCCGACGCTGGAGCAACTGCTGCTACGTCATTACGGCAACCAGCTTGCGCACAACGGTGCGGCGGAGGTGGCGTGATGACTGCGGCGACGGTCAGCCGCCCGGTGCACGTCGGTGTCAGCGGAGGCAGCGTCAGCACCGGAACCGGCACGCTCCTGCGGTTCATGCTGCGCCGCGACCGGATCCGCTTCCCCGCGTGGACGCTCGGGCTGACGCTGCTCATGACGTACTTCGCCACCGCACTGGACACTCTCGTCCAGAGCCCGGAGGACCTGGAGGGACTGACAGCGTTCTCCGGCAGCCCGGCCGGCGCGCTGTTCGGCGGACCCGGCTTCGGCTTCGACGACCTGACCCTCGAACGGTTCCTCGCCGGCCAGTACGGCCTCTACGTGGCCATCGGCGCCGGCCTGATGGGCCTACTCACCGTCGTGCGGCACACCCGTACCGAGGAGCGTTCCGGCCGAGCCGAACTGATTCGGGCCAACGTGGTCGGCCGGCACGCCCAACTCACCGCCGCGCTGACCCTCACCGCCGCGATGGCGATACTGGTCGCGCTGCTGATCGGCGCGACGCTGACCGGCCGCGGCTTCGACGCGGCCGGGTCCATGCTGTTCGGTGCCTCCGTCGGCGCGGTGGCCCTCGCCTTCGCCGGCATCGCCGCGGTCACCGTCCAGATGTCGGAGTATCCGCGAGCGGCCTCCGGCATGGCCGGCGCCGCACTCGGTGCCGCGTTCGTACTGCGTGGACTGGGTGATATGGCGACGGTCCAGGGCAGCGGGCCGTCGTGGCTGTCCTGGCTGTCGCCGATCGGCTGGTCGCAGCAGACCGCAGCGTACGTCCACAACCGCTGGTGGCCACTGGCCATCTCGCTGACCTTCGCGGCGGCGACCGCCACCACCGCCTACGTCCTGTCGGCGCGCCGGGACTTCGGCGCCGGCCTGGTGCCGTCCCGACCGGGATCGCCGCGCGCCGCGACCTGGCTGGCCGGTCCGTTCGCGCTCGCGTTCCGGCTGCACCGGGCGAGCCTGATCGGCTGGAGCGCGGCGCTGCTAGTCGCGGGCCTCGCCTACGGGTCGTTCACCCAGCCCCTGCTCGACGGCTTCGAGAACGCACCCGAGGACCTGCTCGCCGTCATGGGCGGATCGGAAGACCTGCTCGACGGCTACCTCGGCATGATGGGCCTGACCATGGCGCTCGCCGTCGGTGTCTATGTGGTGCTCGCCGTCCAGACGCTACGCGCCGAGGAAACCGAGGGACGCACAGAACCCGTGCTCGCCACCTCGGTCAGCAGGACCGTCTGGCTCGGCAGTCATGTCGCCGTCGCGGCGCTCGGCGTACCGTGGCTGCTGCTCGTCGGCGGCCTCGGTGTGGGCCTCGGAGCCTCGGTGAGCACCGGCGAGGCAGGGCTGATCGGTGATGTGCTGCTCGGGCACGTCGCCCACACGCCAGCGGTCTGGCTGATCCTCGCCGCGACCGCCTTTCTCTACGCGGCAGTCCCGCGTTTGCTGCCGGCGATCTGGGTCGTGGTCGGCTATGGCCTGATCGCCGGCTACTTCGCCCCGATCCTCGACATCCCGGCGGCCGCTCTACGCCTGTCACCGTTCGAGCACGTCGGGGACTACCCCTTGGAGGACATCAGCGGTGTCGCGGTTGTGATGCTGACCCTGCTTGTCGGTGTGCTGCTCCAGGCCGCCGTGATCGTGTTCCGCCGCCGGGACCTCGGCACCGGCACGTGAGACCGTCCAGGGGCCGCCGAGGCGATATCAACGCTCAGTGGCCCCTGGAACTCGCGCAGAGGCTGAAGATCAGCATGTGCGGGCGTTGTAGGCGGCCCAGTAAGGGCAAACGCGATCTTAGAGCGTTTTTGGGATGTGTGTTGGTCGGGCGTGCCGCACAGTGGGTGCGATCGGTCGAACGCGGGGTGGTGCCGAGAAGTGTGCCGCCGAGGAGGTTCGGTGGGCCGGTGCCGGTCGCGTCGGCGGTGTCAGGGGATGCGGGCCGCGTGCCGTCGGTGCCGCGCGAGACGGTCATGGGTGGCAGGTCGACAGCCTTTGCAACGCGCTGCTGCAGGTACGGACGCACGAAGGTCTGCGGACAGCATTCGAGGCGATCTTTCCTGACGCCCAACCGCTTTGGCTGAAGGCAAAGCGTTGACCAACTGGGTGGTCGTCAAAAGCGGAGGGAAACCGTCCTCCTGAAGGCTGAGGAGCCGTCAGGCGTCGTATCGGAAGTGTGCCGGCGGACCGCCCTCCGGGCAGGCCGGGCGGGGCGTGTGCACGCACTCGATCCAGTGGTCGCCGCCTGGGGGTACCTGGTAGGTCCGGGGTCCGGGTGCTGCGGTCGTGACAAAGCTCCGACCCCGGTTGGTCACCTCGACCCGCTTTCGTTTCCCAGCGACCACGAGGTCGAGTTCGAGAGTCCACTCCACCGTGCCGGTGGTGAACGCGGTCAGGTCGAACACCTCGGTCTCGCCCTTGGCGAGGGTGAACCCGAACAGTGGCCTGCGCCCCTCAATCAGGGTGCGGTAGCGGGCGGCCGGCTGGGGAGCGTCCAGGTCCATCTCGACGTCCCGTGGTTCGGCGGCTCCCTGCTGGCCGCCGCAGCGCAGTTGTACACCGGCCGGTTCCGGAGTTTGGCTGCGCCGGATCACGCGGGCACGCAGGTTGTCGATCAGCACCCCCTGGTCGCCGGCGCCCTGCACGACGACGCGTACCCGGCTCACCTTGTGATCGACCGCGCCGAGGGCGCGCGCCCAGTCGATCAGCGTCGCGCAGCCCACCGGTGGATCATCGGAGGGCCGGGCGTCCTTCGGCAGCACCATGGCGAACTCAGCGGTGCCCCAGGTGTCCACGGTGGCCGGATTCACCACGACGTGTACCGCGACGACCTGCGGGTCCACATGATCAACCCACCTGGGCACATAGATGCTCGCGACGGCGCCAACGAGGGCGGCTACCGCAGTGCCCAGCACGAACCACCACGCCCGATGTAACGATCCCAGCACCCGACGCAGCCGCGGTACAGGCTGATCGCCGCCTGGTTTGTCCTGGTCCGCTGCCGGACGCCCGCCCCGGACTACCTTCTTGCGGTCCGGACCGCTGGTGCCGCGCCGCCGTTTCGGTTTGCCGCCGCTCACGACCCGGACCCCTGCCACGAACCCGCCAGCTTGCCGTCCGGGACCGACCACACGTGGCCGTACTCCGGGCCGGCCAGCAGCCAGCTGCCGTTCTCCGTGAACTCCAACTCGGTGGGGTTCACTGCCGGTTTGGCTCCCGAGGCCACGGCCGGCACCTTCCAGTGTCCAACCTCCTGGGGAGGGCCCGGATCCCAAAGCACCACTTCGTCGTTCAGGGTCAGGAATGCCACGTGCCGAGCCTGCCGGTCCACTGTGCTGGTCAGGGTGCTACCGCAGGCGCAGGGCCGCCACTGGAATGTCTGCTCGTCCGGCACCCAAACCAGGAAGCCTTCTTGACCGGCGATCACCACCCGCTTTCCGCCGTTGACCACGGCCAGCCCTGCTACGTCCAAGATGACACCCGGATCACTCGGGACCTCGATGCTCGACGGAAGCGGCGAGACGATCTCACGGCGACTGTGCAGATCGTGGAGCCAGTAGCGACTGTTGTCCCGTTCATCGAACAGTTCGACCACCAGATGGCCGCTGTCGGCAGAAAAGCGTAACTTGCCGGTGCGCGGCTGGGGTTCGCCGTCCGGCCGCTTTACCTCCTCGGGCAGGGGCAGCGCCGTGGGGTCCTTCGTGGTGAAGTCGTAGAGGACCACCGAGTCCGGTAGTCCGACCGCGAGGTATCGCCCGTCGGGAGAGAAGTCCATGCTGATCCGGGCGTCTTCGGCGCCGGTGCCGAACCGGTCGAACTCGGCACCGTCGGCGGTGGAGACAACCACCCAGTCGCCGGCCAGCCGTGCCTGATACTTACCGTCCCGGGTGAGCTGGGCGCCGGCGAGACTCCGACGGGCCAGGTCGAACTCAGGACCGGGCGGCGCCGCGCTGCTGACCGACGGCTCGACGATCTGATCGGTGCCGTCCAGTCGAGTCGGCCCCGGTTCGGTGGTGCAACCGGCAAGCAGCAGACTCACCAGTCCGGCGAACATGGCCCGCGTTGGCCAGGCTCTCGCCGGCGCCCGGCAAGCCGACGGTGCCGCGCGCGGGGGATGGCGTCGACCCGCCAGCGCGCCGACCCGCTCGGACAGCCGGAGCGGTTGGCGCGGGTCGCACCTCGCCGCCGATTGCCACAGCACCAGTGCGCCTCCAGTGATCCACTGTGGTCACTCATTTTGCTCAGGCATTCTATCCTTTGGCGTCGATTCGCCCGGATGGCAGAATACTGACAGTTCGCTACTCGATGGTGTTGACAGTCCAACAACGCATTCAGACGCAGGGACCGCTCAGGGTCTCACTGCACTCGGACGGGGCTGGGCTTCAACTCCCGCGACCAGGTCGCCTTGTCGCCGTGCGGTGGGGGGGGGTAGTGACTGAGAGAGCGTTTCGCATGTCTGTCAGTCGGGTGGGTTGAAGGTGCGGCTTTTTTGGCGGGCAGCGGGTCCGCCTCTGGTGCGGAGGCCGAGCATGCCGGCGATGGCGGCCCAGCGGATCATGGCCTCCGAGGTGGCGGGGCGGGTTTCGTAGTCGCGGGCCAGCCGTCGGTGGGCGGTGAGCCAGGCCAGGGCCTCTCCACCACCCAGCGGCGGCGGTGCACGACGAACCCTTGCTGGTCGGCGGGTTTACGCACGATCTCCAGCGTGGTGCGCAGGATGTCGCGGGCCCAGTCGACCGGACGGCCGGCGAACCCGGAGTCGGCGAACACGTGCCGGATCGGGGTCGCCGCGTACGTGGCGAGCAGGGCGCCCTTCGCGCCGTCGCGGTCCTGCCACGAGGCGGCCAGGACCCAGACCGTGACCAGCAGACCCAGGGTGTCGGTCACGATGAACCGCTTCCGACCGTTGACCTTCTTCCCGCTGTCGTAGCCGCGGGAGTCGCGGTGCACGGTGTCGGCAGCCCGCACGCTCTGGGACTCGATGATCCCCGCTGTCCGCTCGGGCTGCCGGTCGTGGGCCAAGCGGACCTGCTCCCGCAGTTCGGTGAGGATCCGCTCGGTCACGCCCCGCCGGTTCCATCGTTGGAAGTGGGAGTACACGGTCTGCCGGGGCGGGAAGTCCACCGGCAGATACCGCCACGCGCAGCCGGTACGCACCACGTACAGGATGCCGTCGACGATCGCCCGACGAGGGTGCTTCTCCGGTCTGCCCGTCCACTGCGGCGACGGCAGCATCGGCTCGACGATCTCCCGCTCGGCATCGATCAGGTCAGACGGGTACCGCCGCGCTCGATCCATGCCCGTCTACCGGCCGCGCCCAGCCCATCGATCGCACCCACTGTGCGACACACCCGGCCAGCACACATCCCAAACGCGCTCTTAGGCTGGCGGCGACATCCGGGTAAGGATGTTATGTGAGCTGTGAATCACCAATTTCGCCAGCGGTCGATCCAACTGCCTCCCCTCTCGTGCCGCAAGGGGAGGGGATTGCGCTGCGAGACTGGCTCGACGCCGATCTGCCGCACATGCCGAGTCTCTTTGACGTGCCGGACATGGCCGCGAACACGGACCTTCCTTCTCCGTTCCATGCGGACGCCTTTCTGGTCAGAATTCGGCGGCGTCGTGCCCAGGGCATTGTCGACCTGGCCGTGACGCGAGACGGCCGGGAGCCGCTCGGCCTCGTCGCACTTCACGGGGCGATCGGGGTGCCGGGGTACGCCATCGGCCCGGCGCACCGCGGCCGAGGTATGGCGTCGCGTTCTCTTTGGTTGCTGACGAGGTTCTGCCACGAGGAACTCGGCTTCACCCGACTGCGGCTGAGCATCGTGCAGAGGAATGTGCCCTCGCAGCGGGTCGCCGCGTCCGCCGGATACGTCCGAAGCGACGATGACGTCGTCGAGAGGCCGGATGGGTTGGGGCAGCCAAAGCTGCTCGAAACGTGGCAGTGGATCGCTCCCGGGACGTTTGCCTGACAAAGACGGATACGACACGCGTCATCGGGGCGGTCTGTGGCTGACGAGTTTGGGACGATGCGCCGGTCGACCTACCGACATCACCCGACTCGAAGGGATCCCCCGCGATGGCAAAGGTCATCTCCACGCTGTTCATCTCGGCCGACGGTGTGGCCGAGATCGACCCCGACTGGCACTTCCCGTACTTCGACCAGAACATGGGCCGCGCCGTCAGCGAGGACTACGACGCCGCCGATGTGCTGCTCATCGGCCGCGAGACGTACGACAGCTTCGCCGGCGCCTGGCCCGACCGTGAGGCCGCCGGTGGTGACGACGCGCCGTTCGCCAAGCAACTCGGCGACGTGCGCAAGGTCGTCGTCTCGCGTCAGCCGCTGGAGTTCTCCTGGCGCAACTCGGAGCTGATCAACGGTGACCTCCTCGACGCCGTCACCGCGCTCAAGGCCGATGCCGGTGTTCGGGGCGTCCTCATCCCCGGGTCGATCTCCGTGGTGCAGCAACTGCTCGCCGCGGGCCTGGTCGACGAGCTGCGCCTGCTGGTGCATCCGGTGGCCGCGCGTAAGGGCCGCAAGCTGTTCGACGAGGGCGACGCGGCGTACCACCTGCGACTGCTGGCGTCGGAGGCCTTCCCGACCGGCGTCCTTCGCGTGATCTACGCGCCGGGCACGGCGCCGACGCCGGTCGGCTACGACGAGGTCAAGGACCAGGTGCCGGCCGGCAACTAGGCGGTTCGGGGTCGCGTTTCCGGTGCTGAATGGTATGCGCTGTGGAATTGGCGGCTACCGATGTATCCCACACTTCGGGCGAGCATTTAGTGAGGCCCATCGATATTGACGGTTGAGGTCGGCGGCGACAGGATCTCGGGCACCACCACCCTGATCCCTCTCCTGGGAGGCGCCATGACCCGTCCCCGCCTGCCCCTCCTGCGGGCAGCCACCCGGTTGGCCGCACTCGCCCTCGCCACCACCGGCGTGCTGCTCACCGTCGCCGCACCCGCCAGCGCGGCCGTGCCCACCGGCCGCTACGTCGCGCTGGGCGACTCGTACACCGCAGGCCCGCTGATCCCCACCCAGGTCGACCTCAACTGTCTGCGGTCCAACCGCAACTACCCGTCGCTGGTGGCGGCGTCCGCCGGCTCGTCGTCGTTCGCTGACGTGAGCTGCTCCGGCGCCACCACCGACGACATCCTCTACGGCGGTAGCGGCCAACTGGGCATCACGCTGCCACCACAGCTCAACGCGGTCACGTCGAACACGTCGCTGGTGACGGTGCAGATCGGCGGCAACGACATCGGCTTCGCCGGCATCATCGGCGACTGCGCGGAGGCGAGCCTCAGCAGCCCGCTCGGATCTCCGTGCAAGAACCGGTACACCGCCGGAGGTGTGGACCAGTTGCAGGCGCGGATCGTCGCCGCCACCCCGAAGGTGACCGCCGTGCTCCAGGCGGTCCGGCGGGCCGCTCCGGGCGCGCGGGTCGTGGTACTCGGGTACCCGGCGATCCTGCCGGACACCGGCTACGGCTGCTGGCCGGTCGTCCCGATCGCCTACCAGGACGTGCCGTACCTGCGTGGCATCGAGAAGTCGCTCAACGCGATGCTGGCCAGCGCCGCGGGCGCCAACGGCGCCACCTACGCCGATGTCTACACCCCGTCGATCGGCCGCGACGCGTGCAAGGGCAGCGGCACCCGGTGGATCGAGGGTCTGGTGCCGCAGAACTCGGCCGCGCCGTTCCACCCCAACGCCCGAGGTGAGCAGGGCATGGCCACCGCCCTGCTGGCCAGACTGAACAGCTGATCAGGCCCGCGACCGGCCCCGTCGGCAGCGTCGGGGCCGGCTCGGGGGATGCCGCCAGCCGCCTGGCCCGGCACCCCCAGGCCATGCGCCACGTCGAGACCCGGGCGATATCGGGGTGCTTGAGATCGTGGAGCAGGGGGTACCGAAAGCTATGCCGAGAGTGGGGCAAGTCGTCGGAGACCGCTACCGTCTGGTCGAGAGCATCGCCAGCGGTGGCATGGGTGACGTGTGGCGGGCGGTCGACGAGACCCTGAACCGCTGCGTGGCGGTCAAGATGCTGCAACCTCGGCTGGTCACCGACGCAGGCTTCGGCGAGCGATTCCGCCGCGAGGCGCGGGCCATGGCGGCCCTGCGCCACCCCGGCGTCGCCCAGGTCTACGACTACGGTGAGGTGTTCCGGTCCGGAGCGCCGGTCCTCGCCTACATCGTCATGGAATGTGTGCAGGGGCAGCCCCTGTCGGAGCGGCTCGCCGAGGTCGGCCGACTGGGTGTGGCCGAGACGATGTCGATCGCCGCGCAGACCGCTCATGCCCTGCAGGCCGCGCACGACGCCGGCATCGTCCACCGCGACGTCAAACCCAGCAATCTGATCATCGAGCCGGACGGGCACGTCGTACTCGTTGACTTCGGCGTGGCGATGACGCAGGAGGCGGCGAGCCTGACCGCGGCGAACCAGGTCGTCGGCACCGCTCTCTACATGGCACCCGAGCAGGTAGCCAAGAACGAGACCACCCCGGCGATCGACATCTACGCACTCGGGGCTGTCGTCTATCACTGTCTCACCGGGGGCCCGCCGCACCAGGGTGAGAACGCTGTCGCGGTGGCGCTGCGGCATCTCGAGGTGGAACCGGCGCCGCTGCCCGAAGACGTACCGGCCGCGGTCCGGCGGTTGGTCGCCACCGCGATGGCCAAGGAGCCGGCTCGCCGCTTCCCGACGGCCGCGGCCATGGCCGCGGCGGCGCAGACACTCGCCGACCCGTCCGAGCGGGTGTCACGGGCCGTCCCCGCAGCGACCACGACCAGGGTGCGGACCGAGCACCTTGCTCGGCGGTCCGCACTCGGCGCTACGGTGCGTCGGGCGGTCACCCCTGGGCCGCAGGCGCTCGCTGTGCTTCTCGGATCGTTGGCCGCCGCGGCTGCCGTCCTGGTGTTCGTCGATCCCATCGGGATGATGCCGGGCCCGACCGGGCGACCGTCGACGCCTCCCGGGGCGCCATCCTCGGTGTCGCCGACGGCACCCTCGCAGCAGGAACCCGGCCTCGGTGTCGGCGGCGGTGAACCGGCCACCCGCCGTTCGGCGGGGGCGCCGGTGCGAGCGCCCGGATCTCCGACGGCCAGCCGTTCGGCGGGCGAGGGCGCGGCGGAACAAACGACACCGACCAGTGCGAGCACAGTGGACGAGCCCGAACCCAGCACGTCCGAAAGCCCTCCCGCTGGACCGACGACAGCCCCGACGGGCGGAACGTCGGCGTCACCGACGGTGGCACCGACCGAGGCACCACCGGCGGACGACACCGAGGAATCGTCGGTGGAGGAGGCGGCGGAATCGTCGGTGGGGGAGACGGCGACCGGAGGGGCCGCAGCGCCGCCGGTCTAGACGGCCAAGCGCCGGTGAGGCAGTCAGGAACGCCGAGGTGGACCGGGAGTTGACCCGTGACACACAGTCTGGCGTGGCGGCCGGAGCCGCCACGCCAGAGGTGGTGTCAGAAGCTGGTCAGGGTCAACTGGTACGGCAGCTGATCGTCGGCCAGGTCCAGTTGCCGTTGGCCATGACCGTGATGCCGAAGTTGTTGCCGTTGCCGTTCGGCCTGGCCGTCACCGTGCCGCTGGTGCCGCTGACGGAGGCGTTCCAGCTGTTCTGGATGCTCTGACCACCGTTGAGACCGAGGCTGACCACCCAGTTGTTGGTGCCGCTGACCGCGACATTGAGGTTGAACCGGTCACCCCACTGCTCGGCGGCGGAGATCGTCGCGTTGCAGTTTCCAGTCCCCGGGTTGCCGGTGGTGGGCGGGGTGGTCGGGTTGCCGCCGCCGCTGCCTTCCCGGACGGTGATGTCGGAACTTCCGCTGCTCTGGTAGCCCTCGGTGGCCATGATCTGGTAGCTGTGGTTGCTGCCGAGGTTCAGGCCGGCACGCGCCCAGGCGTCGAAGTGGTTGGCGGTGGTGATGGTGCCGCTCGAGCGCTTCTGCTGGCGGACGCTCCAGAACTGGTAGAACGTCTGGTTGCCGTCGATCGACGGGGCGTTGACCCGCTGGCTGCGGAGGATGTCGTAGGTGCCGCCGTCAGTGGTGACAGTGCCCATCCGCTGGGCACCGCTGCTCGGGTTGTAGCTGCCGAAGTTCTCCACCACGTAGTACTCGATGAGCGGGTTGCGCGTCCATCCGTACAGGGCGAGGTAGGTGTTGTTGTTGCCCGGGTTGTAGGTGCCCGAGTAGGTGACCGTCCGGCGGTTGCCGGTGGCCCAACCCTTGCCGCCGACCCAGTTGTTGGTGCTCCTGTCCCAACTGCTGGAGTAACGGCCGTCGGCGCGCAGCGTCATGCTGGCGTTGCCGCTGTCCTTCCAGAACGAGAAGAAGTACCCGTTGTGCGTGCCGGTGAGGCTCGACGTGAGGGTCCGGTCGGCCTCGGCGTACGCGTTGGTGGCCGTCATCGTGCCGGCGACGGCCAGGACGGCGGCGCATGCGGCGCCGACGAGCAACCGCAGGCGGCCGCGCCCTCTCGGTCTGGTGTGGGTGGTGTCGGTCATGGAACTGTTGCCTCCTCGTGACGGCTGGCGGGGGCCAGCGGCGGTACGCCTCGGCAGGCTGCCGGTGGTCGGGTAGCGGCCACGGCGTCGTACCGCGTGGTGGTGGGGCTGGTCGTCCTGCACGACGACCGGAGAAGTGGGTCGTGGTGGCTGGTGCTGACGACAATTGAGAGCCGTCGATGGCGACCGTATTGACCTGGCCGTCGGCTTGTCAACAATTTCCGGAAACAGGATGGCAACAACGTTGTCGTCGCTGGGCCGCATTCATCCAGGTCAGTAATCGATCAGATTTCAGCGAGGTCAGCGCGGGATCTCGACGGCGGATCAGGGCCGAGCGGAGTCCGGCGAAATTTCCGGAGACTTTCCGGATCACGTGTACACGGTGCGGGCAGCCGGCTCTTTGTGCGACCGGTCAGTGACGCCCGAGGGTGTTGAGCCGGGCGGCCTGACGGGTCAGGTGGTCGCGTTCGGCGAGGTTGGGGGCCTGCCGGGCGGCCTCGGCGTATAGCCGCGCCGCCGTTGCCAGATCGCCGTCGCGCTCGCGCAGGTACGCCGCCACCGCCGTGTACCGGGGCAGTGCGTCGTCCACCGCCGCGAGTGCCGTCAAGCCGGCCCGGGGGCCGTCGGCCTCACCGACCGCCACCGCGCGGTTGAGTCGAACGACCGGGTTCCCGGTCAGGCGCGCGAGTTCGTCGTACCACTCCACGATCTGCACCCAGTCGGTCTCCGCGGCGGTCGGCGCGTCCGCGTGCAGCGCCGCGATGGCCGCCTGGGCCTGGAACTCGCCCAGTTGGTCGCGGGCCAGGGCCGCTTGCAGGATCTCGACGCCCTCGGCGATCGACCGGGTGTCCCAGCGGCTGCGGTCCTGCTCGGCGAGCGGCACCAGGCTGCCGTCGGGCGCGGTCCGGGCGGCGCGCCGGGCGTGGTGCAACAGCATCAGGGCGAGCAACCCCGCCACCTCAGGGTGGTCGATCGCGGCCGCGAGCTGCCGGGTGAGCCGGATGGCCTCGGCGGCGAGGTCGACGGCACCGGAGTAGCCCTCGTTGAAGACCAGGTAGAGGACGCGCAGCACGGTGGCGACGTCACCGGGTCGGTCGAACCGCAACCCGGAGACGGTGCGCTTGGCCCGGCTGATGCGTTGCGCCATTGTCGCCTCGGGCACCAGGTAGGCGTGGGCGATCTGCCGGGTGGTCAGCCCGCCGACGACGCGCAGCGTGAGCGCGACCGCGGACGACGGCGTCAGCGACGGGTGGGCGCACAGGAAGTAGAGCTGGAGCGTGTCGTCCCCCGTGGGGGCCGGCCCTGGCGCCGGCTCGTCCTCGACGAGATCCTCGCGCCGACGGCGAGCGGCGTCGGCGCGGGCCGCGTCGAGGAATCGTCGCCACGCCACAGTGGTCAGCCAGCCCTTCGGGTCGCGCGGCGGGTCGGCCGGCCAGACCCGGACCGCCTCGACCAGGGCGTCCTGCACGGCGTCCTCGGCCGCCGCGAAGTCGATTCCGCGGCGGACGAGGATCCCGAGGACGCTCGGCGTGAGACTGCGCAGCAGCGTCTCGTCCATCGGAGCCGTCACTCCGTGATGGTAGGGGGCTCGCTCAGGAACGGGCGCAGCTCCAGCCACTCGTGGATCGGCTTCCCGCCTGCTCCGGGAGCGGCCGACAGCTCCCCGGCCAGCTCGACGGCCCGGTCGTGGCTGTCGACGTCGATCACCATCCAGCCGGCGATGAGATCCTTGGTCTCGGCGAACGGGCCGTCGGTGACCGGCGGGCGGCCCTCGCCGTCGTACCGGACCCACGCTCCCTCCGGGGCGAGCGCCTGACCGTCGACGAACTCGCCGGTGCCCTCGAGCCGGGTCGCGAAGTCGCGCATGTACTGCATGTGGGCCGAGATCTCCGCCGGCGTCCACTGGTCCATCGGCACGTCGTTCACCGTCGCCGGGGCGCCCCGGTAGTGCTTGAGCAGCAGGTACTTGGCCATCGTGATGCTCCTTGGTGCTGGCTGCGACCCATGGTGGTCACGTTCACTCCAGGGACGAAGCCGGTCGGCACTTCTCGACATGGCTGTCCGATTTTCTTCCTCCCGCAGGTTAACCTCGGGTGAATCGTCCGCCGTTGGGGTACCTCGGGTGGCCCAAAACTTGATTCGTTCCAAAATAGTGAGCTAGTGTTCATACCCGTGATGTCCGACTTCGAGGCGCAGCTGCGGGCTGTCTCGTTGCGCGTGACCCGGCCTCGGTTGGCGGTGCTCGCGGCGCTGCGCGAGCACCCGCACATCGGCACCGACGCGGTGATCGCGCTGGTCCGGGCGGACCATCCCACGGTCTCCCACCAGGCGGTGTACGACGTGCTCCGCGTGCTCACCGACGCCGGGCTGGTGCGGCGCATCCAGCCCGCCGGTGCGACCGCCCGCTACGAGTCCCGGGTCGCGGACAATCACCACCATGTCGTGTGCCGCTCCTGCGGCGCCATCGCCGACGTCGACTGCGCCGTCGGTCACACCCCCTGTCTCACCGCCTCGGGCGACCACGGCTTCGTGGTCGACGAGGCGGAGGTCGTCTACTGGGGCACCTGCCCCGACTGCGCGACCGAACGCACGCCCCAGAGATCCGCAAGCTCGGAAGGAAGCACATGAGCGACACCCAGGACAACGGCCCCACCAGTGCGCAGGGCGTGGACCAGAAGGCAGCGGCCGGCTGCCCGGTCGCGCACGACTCGGTGACCGCGCACGGCAGCGAGAGTGAGAACCCGGCGATCGACTCGCCGACCCCGAAGACCGGCGGTCGTCCGCGCAACAACCGGGACTGGTGGCCCAACCAGCTCGACCTCTCGGTGCTGCACGCCCACTCGGCCAAGGGCAACCCGCTGGGCGCGGACTTCAGCTACGCCAAGGAGTTCGCGAAGCTCGACGTCGAGGCCCTCAAGCGCGACATCGTCGAGGTGCTCACCACCTCGCAGGGCTGGTGGCCGGCCGACTTCGGCCACTACGGCGGCCTGATGATCCGGATGAGCTGGCATGCCTCCGGCACGTACCGCATCGAGGACGGTCGGGGCGGCGCCGGTGACGGTGGTCAGCGGTTCGCCCCGCTCAACAGCTGGCCGGACAACGCCAACCTGGACAAGGCCCGCCGGCTGCTCTGGCCGGTCAAGCAGAAGTACGGCCAGAAGATCTCCTGGGCCGACCTGCTCGTGCTCGCCGGCAACGTGGCCCTGGAGTCGATGGGCTTCAAGACCTTCGGCTTCGGCTTCGGCCGCGAGGACGTCTGGGAGCCCGAGGAGATCTTCTGGGGTCCGGAGGACACCTGGCTGGGCGACGAGCGCTACGCCTCCGAGAAGGAGATGGCGGCCGGCGTCGGCTCGACCGAGATGGGGCTCATCTACGTCAACCCGGAGGGCCCGCGCGGTAACGCGGACCCGGCCGCGGCGGCGCACTTCATCCGTGAGACCTTCCGCCGGATGGCGATGAACGACGAGGAGACCGTCGCCCTCATCGCCGGTGGTCACACCTTCGGTAAGACCCACGGTGCCGGCGTCGCCGCCACCCACGTGGGCCCGGAGCCCGAGGGTGCCCCGCTGGAGGCGCAGGGCCTGGGCTGGCTGAGCACCCACGGCAGCGGCAAGGCCGGCGACACGATCACCAGTGGTCTCGAGGTGACCTGGACCGACGTGCCGACGCAGTGGAGCAACCGCTTCTTCGAGATCCTCTTCGGCTACGAGTGGGAACTCTCCACCAGCCCGGGCGGTGCGAAGCAGTGGGTCGCCAAGGACGCCGAGGCGATCATCCCGGACCCCTTCGACCCGGCGAAGAAGCACAAGCCGACGATGCTCACGACCGACCTGTCGCTGCGCGTCGACCCGGCGTACGAGAAGATCTCCCGCCGCTTCCTGGAGAATCCCGACCAGTTCGCGCTGGCCTTCGCCAAGGCGTGGTACAAGCTGCTGCACCGCGACATGGGCCCGATCGAGCGCTTCCTCGGGCCGTGGGTGGCCGAGCCGCAGTTGTGGCAGGACCCGGTGCCGGCCGTCGACCACGAGCTGGTGGGCGACGAGGACGTCGCCGCCCTCAAGGCGAAGGTCCTGGAGTCCGGTCTCACTGTCGACCAGCTGGTCTCCACCGCCTGGGCCTCTGCCGCGAGCTTCCGGCACACCGACAAGCGTGGCGGCGCCAACGGGGCGCGCATTCGCCTTGAGCCGCAGCGCAGCTGGGAGGTCAACCAGCCCGAGCAGCTGGCGACCGTCCTGACCGCCCTTGAGGGCATCCAGCAGGAGTTCAACGCGGCCGGTGGGGCGAAGATCTCGCTCGCCGACCTGATCGTGCTGGCCGGTTCGGCCGCCGTGGAGAAGGCGGCGCGCGACGCCGGCGTCGAGGTGACCGTGCCGTTCCGGCCGGGCCGCACCGACGCCACCCCGGAGCAGACCGACACCGACTCCTTCCGGGTCCTGGAGCCGCGCGCGGACGGTTTCCGCAACTACCTGCGCGCTGGCGAGAAGACCCAGCCGGAGGTGCTGCTCATCGACCGTGCCTACATGCTCAACCTCAGCGCGCCCGAGATGACCGTCCTCGTCGGCGGCCTGCGTTCCCTCGGCGCGAACGTCGGCGGCAGCCAGCACGGTGTCCTCACCGACCGTCCGGGCGTGCTCACCAACGACTTCTTCGCCAACCTGCTCTCCCCGGGCACCCGGTGGAGCACGTCGAAGTCCGACGAGCACGTGTACGAGATCCGCGACCTCGCCACCGATGAGCTGAAGTGGACCGCCACCGCGGTCGACCTCATCTTCGGGTCCAACTCGCAGCTGCGCGCCCTCGCGGAGGTCTACGCCAGCCAGGACGCCCGCGGCAAGTTCGTGGCGGACTTCGTGGCCGCCTGGGCCAAGGTCATGGAGCTCGACCGGTTCGATCTCGCCTGACAGGTCCACCGACGAGCCCCGGCCGATCACCCTGTGATCGACCGGGGCTCGTCGCTCTTCACGTGCCGTTCGACGCGGCACCGGCACCGTCCACCTCGATGTCACTGTCGTGCCATTCCCTTTGCGGCAAATCCCATGGATGATTTTTTTGTCTTGATGATCAGCTGGCGAACGGGCCCATCCATGGCAAGGTGTTGACCTGCCCGGGTGGCGGGCGCGGACCTAGTCACGCAGGGAGTGAACGTGGGCCATCCCGACCTGCAGGCCGAGGCAGTGGATCAACACGCCGAAAGCCCTGCGATTCCCCGGCAGCGGGTGGCCCCCGGCCGACCGGCGGAGGCGAGCGCCGCTGACACCGACACCGCCTGGCGTCCGCTGCGGATCGCGATGATCGGCCAGAAGGGGATGCCGGCGACCTACGGCGGGATCGAACGGCACGTGGAGGAGATGGCCAGCCGGCTCGCCGGCTTCGGGCACGAGGTCACCGTCTACTGCCGCCGCAGCTACGGCGAGACACCCGCCGACGGCTACCGGGGCGTGCGGTTGCGCCAGACCCACACGATCGCGAGCAAGCACCTCGACGCCATCGTGCACGCGGCGACCTCGACCATGGCGGCGATGACCGCGCGGCCCGACATCGTGCACTACCACGGGCTCGGGCCGGCCCTGGTCGCACCGCTTCCGCGAGCCCTGTCCCGGGCGCGCGTGGTGCTGACCGTGCACGGACTGGACAACCAGCGGGGCAAGTGGGGGCTCGCCGCGCGGGCGGTGCTGGGCAGCGCGCACTGGTTCAGCGGGTACGTCCCGCACCAGCGGGTCGCTGTCTCCCAAGGGCTCGCCGCCCACTACAGCACCCGGTTCGGCCGTCCGACGACCTACATCCCGAACGGCGTGAACCCGGCCCGACCGGCCCGGACCCGGCAGATCCAGGACCGGTTCGGGTTGACCCCCGGCGGCTACCTGCTGCTGGTTGGTCGACTGGTTCCGGAGAAGGCGGCCGACCTGCTGATCCGGGCCTTCCGCCGCACCGAGACCCCGATGCGCCTGGCGATCGTCGGCGGGTCGTCGTTCACCGACGACTTCGTGGACCGGCTGCGCCGTGAGGCCGGGACGGACGACCGGATCGTCTTCACCGGGTTCGCCTACGGTGACCTGCTCGCCGAGCTGTACTCCGGTGCCGCCGGCTTCGTTCAACCGTCCCGGTTGGAGGGGTTGCCGTTGACGCTGCTGGAGGCCGCCGCGTACGGATTGCCGGTGGTCGCGAGCGACATCGCGCCGCACGTCGAGGTGCTGAACTCCGACGCCGCCGGAGGGCGGTTGTTCCGCGACGGGGACGAGGACGACCTGGTCCGGGCACTGACGTCGCTGCTCGCCGACCTGCCGGGTGAACGGGCCGGGGCCGTGGCGCTGGGCGAGCGGGTCACCAGCAGGTACAGCTGGGACACCGCCGCCCGCGAGTTGGAGCGGCTCTATCTGCGCCTGGCACCGGAGCCGGGCCGACGGTCCAGGGCACGACCCGCGGTGGCCGCCGACTGACGGGGTGTTCGCCGGGGGAGCGTGGCATCAGCCCCGCGGAGGACGGAACAGTCAGCGCAACGGCCCTTTCTCCCGTCGAGGTGACCGGGCTAGATTGAACCGATCTTGTGCCGGGAGGACATCGGTTGGCCGCGCCCGGCAGCGGCCGGGCAGCGCCGATTCAGTTCAGTGGGATCAGTGGAACAACACACGCAGCAGGTCACTCCGCTCATGACCAAGCGGCTCGACCCGACCCGCCTCCTCACCGGCGGCGCGGCGCTGGCCGCCGCGGTCGTGGCGGTGGTCGCGGGCGTCTCCATGGCGGCCGGTGACCGTAGAGGCATGGTGCTGCCACTCGCGGTGGTCGCGGGGATCGCGGTGGCCGTGCTCGCGCTGACCCGGTTCGCCGGGTACGTGCTGCTGATGCTCGCGGTGCGCTCCTGCGTCGACCTGTTCAAGCTGACCGGCCCGAGCGCCGGCCAGGCCAACTCCGCCGGAACGGCCCGGGCGGCGGACCCCTCCACCCTGCTCGCGGTGCTGTTCCTCCTCGCCGCCGGGCTCTGGCTGGCCGCACAGCTCAGCCGGCACGGGCGGCTGCGCGGTTCCCCGCTCAGCTGGGCCATGCTGCTCGTCGGCGCCAGCAGCGTGGTCAGCGCCCTCGGCGCCAGCCAACCGGCGAACAGCCTGTTGGAGGCGTTGCGGATCCTCACCGTGGTGGTGATGTTCGTGGTGTTGGAGCAGCTCATGCCGGACACCGCGGCGATCCGTCGGGTCCTTTTCGCCTGCTATGCCTCGCTGGTGCTGGCGCTGGGCTACACCGTCGTCCTGTCGCTGCTGGGCAACCCGCCGGCCGAGGTGAAGGGCGACTTCACCCGGATCAGCGGCACGTTCAGCCAGTCGACAACGTTCGGCCGCTACCTGATGTTCATGGTGATCTTCGGGTTCGCGGTGTACCGCTTCCTGAATCGTCGACTGCGGGCGACACTCGGTGTGCTGCTCGCGCTCTCGCTGCTGTTCCTGCTGCTCACCAACACCCGCAGCGCCCTGCTCGGCGCCGCGATCGGCCTGGTGGTGGTCGCGGTGTTGCATCGCAGCAAGCGGATGCTGGTCACCCTCTGCGTGGTGGCGGTCGCCGGGGTGGCCCTGGTGCCCGCCGTCGGCGAGCGGTTCGCCCAACTCGCCACATCGCGCGCGGCCGGCGGAGACCCGACCGGGAACACCCTGGAGTGGCGGATCGGCTACTGGACCGAGATCGTCACGCTGGCCGACCGGAACCCGGTGACCGGCATCGGGCCGAACATGACCCAGCGCGAGACCGACGAGGCGAAGAAGCCGCACAACGACTTCCTGCGGGCGTACGTGGAGACCGGGTTGCTGGGTCTCGGGGCGTACCTGCTGATGTTGACCGCCTTCCTGTACACCGCCCGGACCGCGCTGCGGCGGGCGCCTCCCGGCAGCTTCGAGCGTGGTGTCGCGGTCGGGTTCACCGGCTGCGCCGCCGCCTTCGTGGCGATCAGCGCCGCCTCCAACGTCATTTCCAACGTGGTCACCCTCTGGTACTTCGTCGCGTTCGCCGCGGCGGCCAGTGTGATCGCCCGCCAACCGGCTCCGCACCTGACCGGCGAGCAGCCACGTCGCACGTCCGTCCCGGTTTGACTGAACGACAGCATTGGGGAAAAAGTGGAGATCGTCGACTACCTGCGGGTCGCCCGGCGGCGCCTCTGGGTACTCGTGGGGGTGCCGGTGCTCGCCACCGGCGCCGCGGCGGCCATCGTTCTGTTCGCGCCACAGCAGTTCAGCGGGACCGCGTACGTGGCGGCGCCGGCGCTGGTGGGCGGCGCGGCCGGGACGCAGTACACCGGTACGCAGGCGGCGAACCAGTTCGTCGCGGCGTTCGGCGCGGCGGTCACCTCACCCCGGGTCCTCGCCGACGTGGCCGGTGACACCGGTGTGTCGCCGGAGCGGTTGCGCGACGGGCTCGCCATCAGCCAGGTCGGCGCGAGCAGCCAGTTGGAGGTGACGTACACCGCCGGTGACCGGGCGAAGGTCGCCCCGGTGCTGACCGCGACCACCACCCGGGCGCTGGCGTTCCTCTTCTCCTCCCAGGTCGGCATCGCCACCGGCGAGGTCGAGGCGGCCAACGCCGACGTCACCGCGGCGACCAGGGCGATCGGCGAGTGGGAGAAGGCGAACAAGGTCTCCCAGCCGGACCGGATCTACCAGGCGACGCTGAGCGAGTTGACCAGCCTGCGCCAGCAGCAACTCTCCATGCAGGCGGTCGGCAACGGCCGGGGCGCCGCCGCGGCGGCCGCCGCGATCACCACCGCCCAGAAGAAGCTGGACGAGTTGGGGCCGAAGCTCCCCGACTACCAGGCCCTGCTCGCCCAGCGGGACGCGGCGACCAACGCCCTGTCCCAGGCGCGGGAGGGGTTGCAGGCGGCGCGGGCGCAGGCCCAGGCCGCCGACCCGAAGCAGGTGACCAGCATCGGCGAGGCGCACGAGGTGAGCCGGATGGCGGAACTGGTGCGCACCGCCCTGCCGGTGGGCGGTGCGGGTCTGCTGCTCGGGGTGCTGCTGGTGGGCGTACTCGAACTGCTCTCCCGGGGTCGAGTCGCCGCCCGCCCGGTGGTCCCGGCCGCGCGCACCGCGGCCCCCTCGGCGCCGGCGGAGACCGTGACCGCGGCACGGCCGTGACCATCGAACGGGCCGCCGGGTGCGCGAGGTGACCGGCCGGCCGCCGGCCGCGCCGGAGGCCGGCGACCAGCAGGTACGCGGCATGGCCCGCGGCGGTGTGCTGAACCTGGCCAGCGCCGTGCTCAGCCAGGTGGCGCTCTTCCTGGTCATGCTGTTGCTGGCCCGGGCCCTGGGGGTACGCGAACTCGGCCGGTACGCACAGGTCTACGCCGTGCTGTCGCTGCTGGGGTTGCTCTCGCTCTCCGGTTTCCGGGCCGGGTTGACCCGGTTCGTGGCGGTGCATCTCGCCGACGACGAGCCGGCCGCCCTCCGGGGCGCGATCCGGCTCGGGGTCGGCATCTCGGCGGTAGCGTCCACAGTGATCGCTTTCGGTCTGGCGGTCGGCGCGCCGTGGCTCGCCGACGCCCTGCACGACCCGCAGCTCACCACCGGGCTGCGGTTGGTGGCGCTGTGCCTGCCCGCCGCCACGGTGTGCGAGGCCGCGCTCGCGGCCACCCGGGGTTGGCGCACGCAACGGGCCTACGCGCTCATCGGCCAGGTCTACGAGCCCGCCACCCGGCTGGTGCTCACCGCGCTGGCGCTCGCCCTCGGGGCGGGCCTGACCGGCGCGTTCTGGGCGCTGGTCGCGGCGAGCTGGAGCGCCGCCGCGTTGGCTCTCGTGGCGCTCGCCCGGATGCTGCGCCGGGTGCCCGCAGCCCGGCCCGCGTACCGGCCGGGCGAGCTGTTCCGGTTCTCCACCGTCAGCTGGGTCTCCTCGTTGTCGTCCACCGGGCTGATCTGGGTGGACGCGTTGCTGCTCGGCTTCTTCGACTACGGTCCCGACGCCATCGGTGTCTACCACGTGGCGACCCGGTTGGTCACGATCGCGGTGTTCGTGCTGGCACCGGTCAACGCCTCGTTCGGTCCGCACCTGGCGCACCTCTACCACCAGGGGCGACTGGACGAGGTGCGCCGCATCTACCGGGTCGCCACCGGTTGGGTGCTCCGGCTGTCGCTCCCGGCCTTCGTGGCGTTGCTGGTCTTCCCGGAGCAGTTGCTGCGCCTGGTCGGCGGGCCGGGACTGGCCGGCGGTGCGGCGGTGACCGTGGTGCTGGCGCTCGGCCAACTCGTGAACGCCGCCACCGGGCCCTGCGGCACGCTGCTGAACATGTCCGGGCGGGTCTCGGTCAACATGATGGACAATCTCGCCGCCCTGTTGCTCAACGTTCTGCTCAACCTGTGGCTCATCCCCGCGTACGGCATTCTCGGCGCGGCGGTGGCCTGGGCGGTCTCGTTGGCGGCGGTGAACATCGCCCGGGTCTGGCAGGTGCGTGCGCAGGTGCACACCGTGCCGGTGACGGCGGGCATGGTCAAGGGTCTGGTCGCCGCGCTGGTCGCGATGGGCGTCGGCTTCGGTGTGCGCTGGCTGGTCGAGGGCTGGACGGTGCAGCTCGTGGTCGGCCTGGCCGCGATCGCGGCGGCGTACCTCGCCGCGGTGCTCGCCCTCGGGCTCAGTCGGGAGGACGTGATGGTGCTGCGCTCGGTGACCCGCCGAGGTGGTCGCCGCGCCCCGGCCGAGCGGGCCGACGGTGCCGGTGTGGGTGCCGGCCGCACCGGGGTGCGCTCGTGACCGGCGTGGCGCGGCGGCAGGTCACCGACCGGCTGCGTCGGGGAGTACGCGCGGCGCGGGCGTGGGGGCGCGCGGCGAGGCCGGGCGACCCTGGGCCGTTGCCCGACTTTCTGGTGATCGGTGGGCAGCGCTGCGGCACCACGTCGCTGTACCACCACCTCGCCGCGCATCCCCAGGTCCAGGTGGCCAGCGGCAAGGAGTTGCAGTACTTCAGCGTCCACCACGCTCGGGGGGTGCGGTGGTACCGGGGGCACTTCCCGCGCCTCGCTCCCGGTGAGCGCACGTTCGAGGCGAGCCCCTACTACCTGTTCCACCCGAGCGTGCCGGCCCGGGTCGCGGCGACCCTGCCGCAGGCCCGCTTCGTCGCACTGCTGCGTGACCCGGTGCAGCGGGCGTACTCGCACTACCTGCACACCCGCTCGTACGGCGTCGAGCCGCTCTCCTTCGTCGACGCGCTGGACGCGGAGGAGGAGCGGCTGGCGCGGGCGACGGCGGGTGGCCCGGACAGCGCCGCCGCGCACCGGGCGTTGCGCAACTATTCGTACGCGGCCCGGGGCCGCTACGCCGAGCAGTTGGACCGGTGGTTCGCGCACATCCCCCGGGAGCGGATCCACCTGGCCCGCACCGAGGACCTCCAGGCCGACCCGGCCGGCACGTACGCCGACATCCTGCGCTTCCTCGGGTTGCCGGCCTTCACCCCCGAGGCGTTCACCCGGCACACCCGTCGCGTCGACCCGGGCCTCTCCGAGCTCACCCCGGCTCTGCGCGAGCGCCTGGGCGCGCACTTCGCGCCGCACAACGCCCGACTGGCGACCCTGCTCGGCTGGTCCGACCCCTGGCTCGGCTAGCGCACGGCGCCGGCCGGCGGCGGTGACCGTCGGTCGCCGCCGCCGGGGCGGACGCGCTAATAAGCGGTATACCGCTACTCGGCACATCGACATGCGGGCCAGCGAGCGCACGCTGGAGGTTGCGTAGGCGGTCAGCGGACGGCGGCGAGGATCCGGTCCACCGGCTGGTCGGCGCGGAGCAGGACGGGCACGTCGGTCACTGTGGTGCCGCCGCCGGCCACGCCCAGCGGGGAACCCCCCGCCCCGGCCCGCCCGCCCGGTGCCGCCGGTACGG
>NZ_QGSZ01000384.1 GCF_003857055.1 Micromonospora inaquosa
CTATTTGTCGGCACGCCTCGGGGTGTGGCGCAGCTTGGTAGCGCGCTTCGTTCGGGACGAAGAGGTCGTCGGTTCGAATCCGGCCACCCCGACCAGAGGTAAGAGGGCACATCCGATCCATGGATGTGCCCTCTGGTGCTTCCTGGGTGACCAACTGAGTGACCACCTCAGCAGCCGGCGCGAAGATGCGATTCCATGACCGCCGCGCCTTGCCGGTCGGCGTAGCTCTCCGCCACCGTGTCGTAGGACGCCCGGGTGTTGGCGGGCCGGCCGTCAGCGCTCGTCCGGGGCACGTTGAACCCGCTCGCCGCCCCCTTCAACCTTTTGACCCTCGACGGAGTCGTGACAGGTAACCAATCGAGGCGGGGGCTTATGGCAGCTGACGACGAGCATTTCCGAGAGTTCGTCGACACGCGCTACATGGATCTCTTGCGCGTGGCGTACCACCTCACCGGCTCGGCGCAGGATGCAGAGGATCTGGTGCAGACGGCGCTGGTGAAGGTGATGCGTCGGTGGAGGCGGGTCGAAGATCCGATGGCCTACCTGCGGCGCATCATGATCAATCAGCACATCAGCAGTTGGCGCCGTCACCGGGTGCACGAGTTGGTGACGGCGATTCTGCCGGACCGGCCCACCCGGGACATGACAGATGTGGTGGCGGAGCGGCACGCCCTCTACGCGGCGATGAGGGCGCTGACGCCCCGCACCCGGGCCGTGGTCGTGCTGCGGTACGTGGTCGATCTGCCGGAGGCGGAGGTCGCAGCCACCCTGAACTGCTCAGTCGGGTCAGTCAAGAGCCGCGCGTCGAGGGGTCTGGCTCGACTACGTCTGGCACTGGCACCGGACGCGTCGCCGTCGGCACCGTTGCCGACATCGGCTTCAGTGGCAGCTCATCCAGCACCGACCGGGACGACGAGGATGACGGGGGCAACGCCATGAGGGTCGACGAGGAGCTGGGCCGGGCCCTGGCCGAACTGAGCAGCACGCTGACCCCGCAGCCGGATCCGTACGGTCGGGTCAGGGCGCGATATCGACGGACGCGGCAGCGACGCCTCGGCGGGCTGGCCCTGGCCCTCGTGGTCTCCGTGGGTGGCACAGCCTTCGCCATGGCCGGCCCGGCCCGGACGCAGCCACCACCAGCGAACTCGAACGAGTCCATCGCACCCGTACTGGCCTGGTCGGACAAACTGCTTCAGTCACCGCCACGCGGCGCCGTCGCCCGGGACACCGGCTATGTCCGCCAGCTTTCCGATGTCCTGTTGGACGCCCAGCGCCGGGGAGACTTTCCCAACCTGACGGTGCCGGTGAACGCGGTGAAGGTCCTCTTCGTCGACGACGTCAACGACCAACGGATCGCGCTCGCCGCCTTCGTCCGCGACCGGCCTGATCCGGCCACCGGCTGGCCCAGCGCCGCACTGTGGCTCGTCGCCGAGAAAGGCGCCAGCGCCGAGAAGCTCGCCAGCACCGGCTCTGTTCGAGGCACGAGCGAGGGCTTGGAGCCCTACGAGAGCCTTGCCGTGGACGACCCGTCCGGTCCGGGGAAGGCGATACACGTGGCGATCGCACCCGCCGGCTGCGCCTTCCTCGCGTCACCGGTGCTCAACGGCAACGCGTTCCAGTGGGCCTCGGAGCCGACCGGGTCCTACCTGATCCGCACGCCGCAGACCCAGCGACCCGAGTGGTGGCGGGTCGACTGCGGCAAGGTGACGCGCAAGATAACTCCCGGGCCGGGCTCGCTGGCACCCAAGCCGATCACCGACGCCCAGCTCGCGACCGCGATGTCCCGTGTACGGGGGAATGTCAAGGCGCAGCGTGCCCGAGAGCTGGTCTATCAGTGGGCCCAGTCGGCGGGCTACCGACTGACCGCACTTCCGAGCGTGGTGTGGGGCGGGCACGTTACTGGCGTCCCGACCGGCGGATCGCCGAGCGCCGACGGGCCGTCGGTGGCGGACGGTCAGGTGACGGTCCTGGCTGCTCCCGCAGTCGATGGCAGTTGGGTCGGCGAGGTGACGATCGAGCCCGATCAACCAAGGTCCGACGGCGTGATCAGCACCGGCACCTCCTTCACCGTCACGACGGATCCGACCGATCCCGCAAGCGTGCTGGCCGTGCCGATCGACGGTGACGCGGTCGGTGGCGAGGGTCAGCAGTTCCTGCTCGTGGTGACGCCGTCTGCCGCCACGACGGTGCGCGCCCTCCTGGACGGGCGGGAGGTGGCGAGGGCTCCGGCCAGCGGCTCCGGGGCGGTGTTGACAGTGCCCCGACCGACTGCGGGCCTCGTCGTGCAGGCGCTCGACGCCTCCGGCAGGACCCTCGCCAGCGCACAAGTGTCTGACGAGGGTGCGCAAGGGACACCCGAGACGGACACCTGGAACCTGGATTGACGGCGAGGAAGTGGCCCGGTCCGAACGACCGGGCCACTTCCGGGTACGCCGTCAGTCCGACAGTCACGTCGAGCGAGGCCGGCCGTGACGTTCCCGCGGGCGTCGACGCTGTGCCAAGGGCTGCCTGTGACAAGCCCTCGGGGGATCTGGAGATGTGTATGTTGTCGCAACTGCGAAGACTGAATCGTGGCGTGCTGGCCTTACTGACGGCCCTGCTCGTGTTGGTGGCGTCCAGCACACCGGCGTTCGCGGCCGCCCTGCCACCACCGACTTCGGTCGACGCGAAATTGGTGTCCGAGACCCAGGTCGAGGTGAGCTGGCAGGCGGTGGCAGGCGCCAGCGGCTACGAAGTGCGGCGTGGGACCGCGTCGGGTGGCCCGTACACGATGTTGGGAACCGCCACCGGGACGTCGTACGTCGACGAAACCGTCGCCGCCGAGACCACGTACTACTACGTGGTGCGGTCCCGATCCGGCAAGCGGACGTCGGGCGACTCGTCCGAGGTGTCGGTGCAGACCTCGCTTCCGAAGCCCGTCAACGTACGGGCGACCGCGGCGGAGACGAGCATGACCCTGCGCTGGAAGGCCGTGGCCGGCACCGCGCGCTACGAGATCGTCCGCCTGAGTAACGCGGTCCCGGTGGAGACGGTGGTCGGCACCACGACGTCGACCGAGTACGTGGACACCGGCCTCACGGTCGCCACCCGCTACGTCTACTGGATCCGGGCGGTCGCCACGGGCGGTGCCACGGCCACGTCCGATGCCGTACGGGTCTACACCGGACCTGCCACCACGACAACGGTCACGGTGTCACCGGGTTCGGTGGAGCAGGGACAGCGGATCCTGCTCGTCGCGAACGTGCGGTACGCCGACGGCCGGATTCCCAGCGGCGAGGTGGCGTTCATGTCCACGGCCGGAGCGGTCGCGTTCGCCACTGTCAACGGCACCGACGGCACGGCGATCGCCATGGTCAACGGCACTGGATGGACTCCGACCCCGGTCTACGCCCAGTTCCAGGGCTCCGACTGGCAACCTGCCGGTGCGAGCGTGTCCGGCGATGCCGTGCCCGTGGTCACCCAGCCCTACGGCTCAGTGGCCTTCAACGGCCCCTCGTGGCTGAAGCTCGGCTCCTGGGAGGAAGCGGTCGCCGCCGGTGACCTGACCGGCGACGGCCTCTCCGACGTGGTGATCACGACGACCGAGTACTCCGACGACGCCAACGACCATTCCGCTTTCCTGTTCGTGCAGGAGGCGGACAACCAGCTCGTGATGAAGCAGCAGGTGGCGATGTCGACCTCCACCGGCGGCAGTATGTATCCGGTGATCGGCGACCTGGATGGTGACGGCGCGGACGAACTGGTCGTCGCCACGGGCGACGGGGTCGACGTGTTCCGCCGTACCGGATCGGGGCTCTCGACGGCCGAGCACCTGTCGTTCGCCGACGACCTCATCGACCTCAGGCTCCGCGACCTCGATGGTGACGGCCGGACGGACATCGTCGCGGTGAGCGACAACGGCGTTCTCGTGCGGTACGGCGACGACAGCGGTAGCTTCGCGCCCGCGGTTCTCGTCTCTCCGCACCGCGGCTTTGTCCTTGACGTGGTCGACATGACCGGCGACGGCCGGCCGGACCTGGTGGTGCAGCTCGGGCAGCTGATCCAGATCAGCGCCCAGGCGGAGCCCCGGTCGTTCGCCGACCCCGTGGGGTATCAGGCGCCCGCCGGATACCTGCAGACTGTCGCTTCCATGGCCGTCGGCGACGTGACGGGCGACGGCAGGAGGGACGTCGTCGTCACCGTGTCCGGCAACGCGCCGAACGCCCAGGTTCAGGTGCTCACCCACGACAGCGGCGGTGTGCTCGGACGATGGATCCGCTACCCGGTCTACGAGATGCCGGACGCCGTCGCGATCGCGGACGTCAACAACGACGGTCGGGACGACGTCGCCGTCACTCACGGCGGTTGGAGCGCGGCGAGCGTCCTTCTTCAGCGGCCGGACGGCTGGCTGGGCAACGAGTTCCGGGTCTCCCAGTTGCCGCCCGCCAGCTCCTTCACCCCGCGTGGCCTCGCGGTGGCCGACATCAACAACGATGGCCTCAAGGACCTGCTCATGGCCAACTACAACTACGGGCTGGTGGTCGTACCGCAACGCCCCGCGGCGACGTCAGCGGCGGCGTCACCGAAGGTCCAGGTAGGCCGGCCCTGAGCGACGTTGGCGGCAGGCCCGCGCCTGGGCGGCCCGGCCGGGTGGGCGGCGGTGCCTGGAACCAGGAGTGAGCATGAGGAAGGGGCCCGGTCCGAACGACCGGGCCCCTTCCGGGTACGCAGGGAGTTCGGCGCCTTCCCAATGGCGCTCGTGCGCCGGTCAGTCCTGCCGTTCGGTGCGTTCGATCTCCGCGAACGCGGCGGTCAGGTAGTCGCCCAGCGGCACGCTGGTCGCCGCCAAGAGGTCGGCCACCAGTAGCGGGGCGTGCCGGGCCACCGCCTCCGCGTCCGGCGGTGACTCGTCGCCGTCGGGGTCGTACACCCCGAGCGCTCCGGCCAGCAGGACGAGCACCACGTGCGGGTCGACATCCGAACGCCACCGCGTCGACTCCTGCACGCAGCGGGTCAACACCTGGCGGATGTCGTCGCCGGTCAACCCGTCCGGGTGGCTCTCCTCCAGCAGCAACCGGACCACCGCGCCGAGCACCAGGCCGGAACGTTCGTCGGCGGCGAGACCGCCGACCGCCTCGTCGTACGCCTGGCCGTCGCGTGCCTGGGCAGCGGCGACGGCCGTCGTGGCGGTCACCGCGATGGCGCGGGCGGTAGCGGGCAGATGTCGCCAGGTGCCGGTCATCGGGTCAGCATCGCAGACCCGGCGGACAACGCCGGACCGCCGTCAAGCCGGGTGGATCATCGTGGGATTGGTCATCCGACGGCCCGCGGCCAGCGGGGTGGCGTCCAAAAGGGTTCGCGCGGTGTCGCACCCGACGAACAGAATGCCGGACATGCTGCGTCGCGCCCTACCCCGCCGTTTCGAAGCTCGCCGACTCCTGATCGGCACGCTGTTGTCGGCGATCGGGCGCGGCCTGACTCTGCCGTTCCTGTTCATCTACTTCACCGACGTACGCGGACTCACCGACACCCGGGCGGGTTTGGTGATCGGCTGGTACGGCGCGGTCACCCTGGCACTGTCACCGTTGGGCGGGACGCTCATCGACCGATTCGGCGCCCGCCGGGTGGTGGTGCCCTGCCTGCTGATCGAGGCGATCGGCACCGGCTCGCTGGCGCTGGTGAACTCGACAGGTTCGGCCCTGCTGGTGATGACGGTGATCGCCGTCGGCAGCTCGGCGATCTGGTCCGGGCAGAACACCATCCTCGCCTCGTTGACCGGCGACGACGAACGGCAACGCGTCTTCGGGCTGAACTTCGCCCTGCTCAACCTCGGTATCGGCGTTGGTGGCATGACGTCCGGCGCGATCGTCGACACCGCCCGGCCGGGCACGTTCCAGATCATCTACGTACTCGACGCGGTCAGTTACCTGATGCCGGCGCTGATCCTGCTGACCCTGCCGGGCATCGGCCATCGACTCGTCCACCCCGGGACCGGCGACGAACCGTCCTCCGGTGGCTATCTGACAGTGCTCCGCGACCGCCCGTTCCGCCGACTAGTGATCTTCGGTCTCATCCTCACCACCTGCGGGTACGCCCAGATCGAGGTGGGCTTCGCCGCGTACGCGGTGCGGGTCGTCGAGGTGACGCCCCAGGTGGTCGCCTGGGCGCTCGCGGCCAACACGGTGATGATCGTGCTCGCCCAACTCCTGGTGATCCGCCGGATCGAGGGGCGTAGCCGCACCGGTGCACTCGCCGTGGTCGGGGCGGTGTTCGCCGCCGCGTGGTTGGTCCTCGGTGCCGGCGGCCTGGTCAGCGCCGAGAACGCCGTCTTTGCCGCACTGTGTGTGGTGGCCTGCTCGGCGATCTTCGGCTTCGGCGAGACGATGCTGTCGCCGGTGATGCCGGCGCTGACGAACGCGCTGGCCACCGACGAGCTGCGCGGCCGATACAACGCGGTGAGTTCAATGATCTTCGGGATCAGCGGGGTGATCGGACCGGTGACCGCCGGCCCGCTCCTCGGTGCCGCCAACGGCAAGGTCTGGGTGGCGACAGTGGTCGGCGGCTGCCTGGTCGCCTCGTTGGTAGCGCTCTCCCTACGCCGACTGCTCAGCGCCGAACAGGACGGGCGCGCGACGACCACCCCGGCGTCTGCCACCCCGGTTCCGGCCTGACCCCGGCCCCACGCCGCCCGGCCCGGCGCAGTGGCAGGCCGTGTGACAGCGCCGAGACTGCATGTCGTGGCGGCGGGTCGGGCCCCGGAGCTGATGCTCCGGGGCCCGACGTGGCGCGGGGTCGACCGTCAGGCGGCGGGGACCTCGGCAGTGGTGCGGATCCGGTCCAGCGTCGGCGCGGAGACCGGCGACTCGGCGGTCAGGTAGTCCACGAACGCGTCCAGGTCGATCTGGCCGGTGACCAGGTTCGTTCCGCCGGTGAGGGCGCTGAACCCGTCACCGCCGCCGGCCAGGAAGTTGTTCACCGTCACTCGGTAGGTGGCGGCGGTGTCGACGGCGGTGCCGCCGAGGGTGAGGCTGCCCCGGACCACGCGGGTGCCGGCGCACGGGTCGGCCACCGTGCCGGTGGTGCCGTTCGGGTCGACCACGTAACCCACGGTGGACGACGGGTACAGCGTCCGGCCGGTGACGAACTGCTGTTCCAGGACGCAGTAGAGCTGCGCGCCGGTCAGGTCGAGGGTCACCAGGTTGTTGGCGAACGGCTGCACCGTGAACGCCTCCTCGTAGGTGACCGGGCCGGCGTCGAGGTCGGCCCGGACGCCGCCCGGGTTCATGAAGGCGGCGACCGCGTTCTGCTCGTCGTCGGTGGCGGCGAGCTGCGCGTCGGCGATCAGGTTGCCCAGTGGCGATTCACCGAGACTCGTACCGAAGAGGGTTTCCTGGCTCCTGGTGATCGCCTGGCTGGTCACGCCGACCTGGCGGTCGGCGACCGGGCCGAGCACCGTCTTGTACCGGTCGATCAGCGCGGTCTGCTTCGGGTCCTTGGCGACGTCCCGGGTGACCACCACGTTGTTCGCGGCGGCGGAGATGACGTCGCCGGACCGACGGTCGATCTTGAGATCGATGTCAGTGACCAGGCGGCCGAACGAGCTGGCGCTGGTCACCAGCTTGCCGTTGATGTCGCAGTTGTACGCCTGGTGGGTGTGCCCACTGACCACCACGTCGATCGACGGGTCCATCCGGTTGGTGATGTCCACGATGGGGCCGGTCATGCCGACGCAGTCGTTGATGCCACCGGTCGCCGCCTGCGTGCCGCCCTCGTGCAGCAGCACCACGATCGTCTCCACGCCCTTGCGGCGCAGCTCGCGGGCGTACCGGTTGGCGGTGTCCGCCTCGTCGGCGAAGCTGAGGCCGGCGACGCCCTGCTGGCTGACGATCTGCGGGGTGCCCTCCAGGGTCATCCCGATGAAGCCGACCTTGACGCCCTGCACCTTGTGAATGGCGTACGGCGCCATCAGCGGCTTGCCGGTCGCGGTCTTGAAGGCGTTCGCGGAGAGGTACTTGAAGCCGGCGCCCCGGTACGGGGTGCCGTCGGCGCAGCCGTCGACCGGGTGGCAGCCGCCGTTCTGGATCCGCAGCAGCTCGGCGGCGCCCTCGTCGAACTCGTGGTTGCCGACGCTGGCGTAGTCCAGGCCGGCCATGGTGAGCGCTTCGATGGTCGGCTCGTCGTGGAACGCGGCGGAGAGCAGCGGGGACGCGCCGATCAGGTCACCGGCGGCGACCGTGATGGTGTTCTTCTTCTTGGCGGCGGCGCGCAGCTCGGCCAGGTGCGTCGCCAGGTATTCGACACCGCCCGCGGTCTGCCCGGCGATGGTGCCGCTGGAACCGCTCGGTGGTTCGAGGTTGCCGTGGAAGTCGTTGAGGGCCAGCAGGGTGACGTCGACCGGCTTCGGCCGTGCGTCGGCTCGCTCAGGGCTGGTGGCGAACGCGCCGAACGCGGCCACCGCAAGCACGGTCAGACCGACAGCGGCCCGCCGCATCCTGGTTATCGACATGGATCTCCTTGTGAGAATCGGCGCGTGCGGTGCCCGGCCTCTGGGTCGACCGGGCCGCCGGCCCGCGCCGTCGAAAGGGTCGCGATTGGCGGCGGTTGGGGTTGGCCGCCCGCCCCGACAGCCTCTCATCCGGACGCCGCCCGGTCGACCCAGGCAGCACATCAGAGCTGCGGGTACGCGCCTACCTCGGATCGACCGCCGTTCGGTGGGTCTGCCAGACAGTGTCTTATCGAGGGTCTAGAAAGGACGGGACGGTCAGCGCGGACGGAGGCGGCATCGTGAGCGGAACGACACCGGTGGTCGAGCAGGTGAGATCGGCGGACGGCACGCCCATCGCGTTCGAACGGGCCGGGACCGGTCCTGCGATGGTCCTGGTGGGCGGCGCGTTCAACGACCGCAACACGACCCGCGCACTGGGTGCGGCGTTGGCACCGGATTTCACCGTTTTCGGCTACGACCGCAGGGGCCGGGGCCAGAGCGGCGACACCCTGCCATACGAGATCGGTCGCGAGATCGATGATCTGGCCGCGGTGATCGCGGCGGCAGGTGGTTCCGCCGCTGTCTACGGGGTCTCCTCGGGGGCGGTCCTGGCCGCCCTGGCCGCCGCGCAGGGTCTGCCGGTGACCGGGTTGGTCCTGTTCGAGCCGCCGTTTCAGGTGGGCTCGCACGTGGGCGTCCGGAAGGACATCACCGCGCAGCTCATCGAGCTGATCGCCGCCGACGACCGCGACGGCGCGGTGGAGACCTTCCTCAGCGTCTCGGTCGGGCTGCCGGCCGAGGCGATCGCCGGGATGCGGGCGCAACCGGTGTGGGGCGCACTGACCGCCATCGCGCACACGTTGCCGTACGACGCCATCGTGACCGCGGGAGGGCGCCTGCCGGCTGACCGGCTGACTGCGATCACCGCTCCGACCCTCGCTGTGGACAGCACCGGCAGTCCCCAGTGGTTGCGGGATGGGAGCCGGGCCGCTGCCGAAGCGGTCCCTGGCGGCCGGTCCATCAGCCTCGACGGGGGCTACCACGAGGTGCCGCCTGCGACGCTCGCCCCCGCGCTGCGCGAGTTCCTGCTCAGCTGACGACCACACCGGCGCACGGCCCGCCAGCCCGGTCCGGCGCGCGACGCAGGGGTCAACCGAGGGACCGGCCTGACGTCGACGGTGAGCCGTCGGGAGGTGCCTCGCTGACCAGCGCCTCGTCAACCAGCACTTCGTCGACCAGCGCCGTGACGGCGTCCGGCGACCAGGCGTCCGCCACGCCGGGCCGGCCTGCCAGATAGCTCGCGATCCGCTCGGGCGGCCAGCCGTGCGACTCCCGCAGGCCACGGGCGATCATGCCGAGGTAGGTCGGCGCGGGTGACCGACACCGCACGCCGGCCGCCCCCTCGGGTGCGGTGAAGGTGAGCATCGGGACGCCGCTGCGGCTGCCGGGGCAGACCAGTGTCTCGTACCGTCCGGGGCCGAGCGTCGCCCGACCGTTGGCGACGGCGGCGTCGATGGCCGCGCCGGTCGCCGGGATGAGGTCGGTGGTGTCATCCACTGGGCGGTACATCTCCTGTGCCGCGATGTCGGTGAACTGCTCCAGGGTGACCAGGTAGGCGCGTGCGGCGGCCTCGCCCGGCAGGTGCGGGTCGTAGAAGGCCATTCCGCCGGTCCAGGCACCGGACTCACCAGCGAAGTAGATGCCGCCGGGCAGCGACACTGGCACCGACCGGCTCGGTGGGCGCCGGTCCCGGCAGCCCGGGTACGTCCGCTTTCCGCCGGGCGGGCAGCCGCCCCCGATGTACCACGCCAGCCGGGCTGCGTGCATGTTCGAGCCGTACGCGACGTACCAGACTTCCATGAGGGGTGCCGTCAGAAGCCGCACGTCTGGCCGGCGGAGTGGCTCACCTGCACGGTGTGTGTCACGCAGCCACCCGCCTCGACCAGGTGCAGCAGGAAGGCGGTCGGCTCGTCCACCCAACCGATCTGCTCATCGGCGCTCATGGTCAGCGTGCTCTGCCTCCAGGTGCTGGGTGCCACGGTGAGCACCGTGCCCGCGTACGCCGTGGTGACCGGGCGGTGCAGGTGGCCGGCGGCCACCCGGACGACGTGCCGGTGCCGGCCGATCACCTCGGCGAGCGCGTCACCGTCGCCGAGCCGGATGGAGTCGGCCGCGGGGATACCGACAGCTGCCGGCGGATGGTGCAGGCAGACCACGGCGGGCACCTCGGGTCGTCCGGCCAGCACCCCGTCGAGCCAGCCGAGCTGCTCCTCGCCGAGTTGGCCGCCGTCGCTGCCGGTGACGAGCGAGTCGAGCACCACGACAGTCGCCGCCTTGTGGTCAACGTGGTAGTAGGCGGAGAATCCGCCGCCGAGCCACGGCGTGCCCCCGAAGGCGTCGAGCAGCGACTCCCGGTCGTCGTGGTTGCCGGGAACGAGGTGCACCGGCAGCGAGAACCGGGCGATCAGCTCGCGCAGAGCCGCGTACTCCTCGGGTCGCCCGTGGTCGACCAGGTCACCGGTGATCACCACGCAGTCCGGTCGGGGCCGCAACGCGAGCACCCGGCCGAGCGCACGGTGCAGCCCCGCGGCCGGTGCGGCGGCGAGCAGGCCGGTGGTCAGGTGCGGGTCACTGAGCTGGGCGATGATCATGGGTCGCTCCTCCGCGCCGGGACCTCCACGCTATCGCCGGTCACCGGTTCGCGTTGCCCGCGTCCGGGACCCACAGCCCGAAGCCCACAGGCTGCGTCCACAGCCTGTGGATAGAACATGTGTACGACCTCGATCGACTCCGCGCAGCCGGAAGTACGCTTGATCGCGCGGCTCGGCGACGCCGGGCTCCTCCCCTACCTGGAACGACGTGCGAGTGGATCATCAGCGAGTCATCCGTGACGTCACCGTCCGCCTGCCGATGGCGTCGAGCACGCCGGAGGCCTGTCGGTGGACGGTCAGCGCACTGTCCCGCCACACCCGGGCGACCATCTCCGTGCTGCTCGCGGTCCACGACCGCCTGCGCTGCGTCGCGGCGACCGGGGCCTGGCAGGTCTTCGCGACCGTGCCGGCGCAGACCGGCATCGTCGGCAGGGTGTACGACACCGGCGTTCCCGCCGTCGTCCCGGACGTCACCGCCGACCCGGACTACCTACCGATACGCCCGGACGTGACCGCCGAGCTGTGCGTACCGGTGCTGGATCCGACGGGCCGTGCGATCGGCGTCCTCGACCTGCAGTGGAGTGAGCCGATCGACCTGGATCCGTGGCGGAAGACCACTCAACAGCTTGCCGACCAACTGGGCGCGCGGATCGCCGTCCTCGGTGGCCCACCGGCGGAGAGCCGCAGCGAGAAGCTGCTCCGGCACGCTGCCGCCCTCTCCACCGCACCTACCGAGGCGGACGTACTGGGCGTGGCGGCCTGCGCCGCGCGCGAGGTCTCCGGTCTCTCCACCGCCGTGCTGCTGATCGCGGGGCAGCTCGGCGCACCCCCGGCGGCCCCGAGCGACCTGGAGACCCGGATCCGCGCCGAGCTGACCGAATCGGGTCCGGCCGCACTGGTCCGGATGGTCGACCGGGCACACCGGTACGGCGCGGGGTACACGCTGGGCGAGGCGGGGCACCCTCCGACCGAGGATTATCGGCCGCTGACCCGGGCGGGGGTGCGCACGCTGGTCGCCGTTCCGGTCGGGCCGCCGGATGCCGGCGGGGTGCTGCTGGTCGCCGACGAACGGGCACTGCGCCCGGACCCGACCACGGTCAGCCTGATGGAACTGCTCGCCGGGCAGGCCTGGACGAGCCTGGACCGGCTGCGCACCCTGGCCCGGCTGCGCGAGCAGGCCAGCTCCGACCCGCTGACCGGGTTGCGGCACACCGGCCCGTTCGGGCAGCGGATCGCGGCGGCCACCCCCGGGCGTACGGCCCTGCTGGCGATCGACGTGGACGGCTTCAAGACCGTCAACGACACGTACGGCCACCAGGCCGGCGACCGGGTGCTGGTCGGGTTGGCCCGGGCGCTGGAGGGAGCGCTGCGGCACGGCGACGAGTTGTACCGGATCGGCGGCGACGAGTTCGTCGCGGTGATCGAGGTGAGCCGCCCGGAGGAGGCGGTCCGGATCGCCGAGCGGCTGACCGAGGCGGCCCGTCGGATCGGCCGCACGATCAGCGTGGGTGTCGCACTACCCCGCCCCGGCGAAACCCCCGAACGCACCCTGAGAAGAGCCGACCAGGCCCTCTACGCGGTAAAACGCCAAGGCCGAGACGGCGTCCACCTCTCCGCCGCCTAACCCCTACCCCTACCCC